>PKXF01000009.1 GCA_003133385.1 Candidatus Saccharimonadota bacterium
GAGGCATCTGTGGCCGGTGCTGCAGGAGCAGGATCAACCGCCGATGTATCTGTTGCAGGCGCACTGTCGGCTGGAACTGGCTCAGCGGTTTCAGCCGGACTTTCATTTGTTTCAGCCGGCATTTCCGGCACCTCACTTGCCGCAGGAGGTGAAGCGTCTTGGCTGGCCCCGGAGACAAAGTCTTCTATACGTGCCTCGACAGCGGCGCCTTCTTGAGCTGTAGTCGTGGCAGCAGCATTAGATGCGGTAGCGTCAGTACTAGGTGCAGCATCTTCGGTTGCTGGTGTAGACGCAGCCGGAGCCTCTTCTGGCGTATCAGTAGTACTAACCGGCCCTGCAGTGTCTGTAGCAGTTGGAGCCGAGGCATCTGTGGCCGGTGCTGTAGGAGCAGGCGGAGGATCAGCTGCCGGGGCGGCCGGCGTTGGCTGAGCTGCCTCGGGTGCTGCAGGAGTTGCGGGCGTACTGGGTGTTGGAGGTGTCGGTGGCGTTGTGGGTGCTGCAGGAGCAGGCGGCGCTGCCGGGGCTTGTGGCGTCTGGGCAGCTTCTGCATCGTCACCAAGTAGCTCATGGGTAACTCTTACAATGTCCTCCAAGGTAACCTGGGACTTGACCAAATAGCGGTCAGCACCGAGTTTATCGGCGCGTTGCTGGTCATCATTTTGACCAAGGGCAGTCAGCATAATAACCGGTACATTTTTCAGATTCTCGGTGTTACGTAAGATGTCTAGCATCTCAAAGCCACTTATTTTTGGCATCATTATGTCAGAAATGATTAGATCGGGTCGTTCAGCTTTGGCAACAACCAGGGCTTCTTCACCATCTTTGGCTGTAACAATGGTATAGCCTTCAGCTTGCAAACGGGCTTCGTAGATCTCACGCAAGTTATTGTCATCTTCGACTAATAATAGTTTTGACATAGTGTTTAAGCGTCCTTTAGTGAATTCAGCTTATGTTTAATTCGTTTTAATTGTATCATGTTGGTGCCTAAGAACCATGGTTTTACTATGCTATAGATAAGCTGGGTTTGCCGCTGCTGCGGCCTGAAGCCTCGCCGCCTTTTGGTTATCAATTCTTGGCAGATTAAAATAAAAGGTGCTTCCCTTGCCCATATCACTTTCAGCCCACATCTGACCATCGTATAGTTCTATAACCTTGCGGCAGATAAAGAGACCTAAACCTGTACCGCCAATCGTTCGGGTGGCTGAATTATCGACACGGTAAAACTTCTGGAATAAATGCGGTAAGTCATCAGCAGGTATGCCGCCACCGGTATCTTTTACATAACATTGAACAACTTGGGCATTGCCGGTGATAGAAAGCGTAATCTTGCCTGCGTCTGTATACTTCACGGCGTTATCAAACACGTTTGTTATAACCTCCCGCAGTCGTTCAGGATCCGCGTAGACGTAGTAAAGCGGCCTTACAACACGTTCGCTGCCGGCCACAGTTTTCGTAGCATTAATAGTCTGATCACTACTTGCCTTGAACACCGTTTCCAGGCCTTTCTTATCGGCTACGAGCTTTAGGTCGCTGCTGAGCTTATCTAAGAGCTCGCCCAGCTCCACAACCACGGGGTGGCTAGTTAGCCGGCCATCTTCAGCTTTTGCACTGGTGAGTAGGTCTTGAAACAGCTTACCGAGGTGCTTGGTCGAACTGTAGGCCTTTTCCAAATAATCGCGGGCACGGCTATCAATGTTAGCGACTTTGCTGTTAAGGGCAAGCGACAGGTAGCCTTCAATAGCTGCAACGGGTGTACGCATTTCATGGCTGGCCGTGCTAATAAAGTCGGCGCGTTGCTTTTCCTCGGCTTTTTCCTTTGTAATATCCCTGATTACCATAACCGCGGCGTTTACGTTACCTTGTTTGTCTATAAGTGGTAATATATTGAGCGCAATTGAGATCTGTTTATTGTCGCGTGATAGAAGAAATATATTATTATTCTTAACACTTTTTTTGTCGTCAAAAACCTTCAATAACGGGTCATTAATGCTTGCAATGGGATCGCCTTTCTCGAGGACAAACTTAATAACCGTTGCACTGCTAATGCCGATTGTGTCGTCAGGCGCCCAGCCGCATAAGATGCCGGCCGCTGGGTTCATAAGTGCTATATGCTGCTGGTTGTCGATAAGCACTACCCCATCCTCAATGGTATCGATGATAACTTTGAAACGCTGGGTTTCGTCGCGGAGATTAACCGGTAGATTAGCCTGTCGGCTATCGCCTCTTTTATGGAGGAAAATAAATTTGTTCATAATGCTTATACTTTATAGTTTAGCAAAATTTGTTCAGTTTATATTTTTTAGCCACCTGGACGCTATATAACAGATATGATAAGCTAACGCATGCGAGAGCGGCCTCATCGTCTAGCGGCTAGGACACTGGGTTCTCATCCCAGCAACCGGAGTTCGATTCTCCGTGAGGTCACCAGGTAAAAATTATAGGTTGAGATTGTTAGGAATAGTTATGAGCGTCATCTTATACTTGGTTTGCTTTGCCGATGTGAAATAACTCGTTCAACAATAAGTAAGCTAACTGCCAGAACCATCAGTAAGACTTCGATGACGCTAAAGTTGAACGAACTATCATTTTGCTGCGACGATTTATTTGTTTTTGCTGAGATTATTCGTGCATTAGAACCAGGGGCTCCAGCACCATAGCCAGTAATAGCAGATGCTAACACTATTGGGTCTGAATTCGCACCGGTCGGAGCAGCTGGACCTGTGAATAATGCAAGAATGTGACGAGTTAATGCCGATGTTTCATTTGCGTCTAAAGCTGTTACATATGTTGTATTGCCGGACTGACCTTGGAATGAGTTATTAATAGATGCTGGGCGTGCCGTCACTAAACTGCCATTCCAGCTGCCGAAGACGTTGATAAGTAATATACCGAGCCAACCAGATATGTTGATCTGGTCGCCGAGTATGTTCACAATATCGGCACTAGACGTAGCATTGCCGCTGGTAGCATTGCCACCCTGAGCATTGTAGGCGTTAAGGGCATCCCCGCTGACGGCGTCAAGGTATAAGTTGTTATTGATGGTCTCGGTGCTGGTTGAGCTGACAGGCGCTGTCTGGCTAGCGCTACTGTCTTGTACGCCGCTTCCTAGGGTTGCCGTGTTAGTGCCGGCCGGTTCGTTGAGGAGTAAACCGGTCCAAGTTCCGAGTACATTTACAAGTACTAATAATAAATTACCGCCATTGATCTGGCTGTTAATCAAATTGTAGAGCACAAGATTGGTCGTAGCATTGCCGCTGGTAGCATTGCCGCTGTTGCCATTGTTGATAACCGCTGCCTGTCCGCTTTGCGCAAGCAGAGTCACCTGATTGTTGATCAGGAAGTTATTAGTTATCTGCTGATTAGTCCCATTGCCGCCATTTGGCGCAGTATTTGGAGCCGATAGAGCGTCAATCAGGCTTTGGGGGAGCACGATGTTGCCGGTTAGGTTGCCAAAAATATTAATAATGTCCAAAAAGGACTGCTGGTCGTTAATAGTCGAATCAATCAAATTGATTAAATTAGCATCCGCTGTGGCCTGACCTGTGGTAGCGTTGCCACCAACTCCATTATTCTGGACCGTAGCGTTGCCGCTACCGGCAAGCAGCGTCACGTTGTTATTGATTGTGCCAGTACTTTGAACAGCAGTCGGTGTGTTGTCCGGAGTTTGGACCGTCGACTGGTTATTCTGATTGAGTGTGGTTGGCGGAGCTATGGCTATATCACCGGTCTGGTTGCCGGTAATGTTATCCGTAGAAGTTTGAAACGGCGCGGGGCTTGGACCAGCGGCTGAGGCGATCGTGTTAATAAGTGTGGCGCTAGCCGTTGATGAGCCACTTGTTGCGTCACCTCCGACCGGGCTTTGGGCGACTGTTGCGTCACCTGATTGTGACTTGGAGTTAACGTCATTAGTGACGGTACCATTCTGATTATCTTGTGTGGTTGGCGGCGGGGTTTGGCTGTTACTGCCATCGCTCTGCTGTTGATTGGATCCGCTGCCTGGCGTGGGATCATTCGCTGCGCTCTGATTGGTTTGTGCTTGGACCGTTGACTGGCTGGTAGTGCTTGCAGTGCTACCGCCGGCAATGTCCATCCCCGGCGAGGTAGTTGTTGTGCTCGGGGTAGTGTCAGAACCACTCAAAGCCAATGCTTTGTACGGAGAATAGAATGATAGCAGTAACAGACTTGCTGCTAAGCAACTGAGACTCCACCCGTACAACCTCTTCTTATCCATAAGTGTTATCGGTAATCATAAATTCCGTCCTGTAAGTTTAACTAAAACCTAAGCCTACGTGAAGGGCTATTTTGGCCCTTCACCCGCGGCTTACCGTGCCGTATCTGTTACGTGTTTTAGTTTGAGGCGGTTACGGTTACGCTGGACGTACTGCTATTGCTAGCATTGCCGCTGGTTGCCGAACCACTGTTGTTGCTGCCGATTACCTTTGCATCTCCAGAACTGGCTTCCTGGGTAGTGCTATTGGAGACAGTAACGTTGTTGGTTTCATTAACCTTGGTGATTGTCAGTGTATTGCCATCACCCCCGCTTGAACTTGGGTCACTTGAGCCTGGCAGCGTGTTAGATGCCCCGACTGAAACAGAGGAGTTCGAGGAGTTGGTAGCATTACCGCTCATTGCCGAGCCATCTGTGCTGCCACCACTGCTATCACTGTTATTGCCATCTTCGCCATGGTGCCCGTTGCTTTTACTTAATACCAAGGCGTTGCCAGTGTTAGCGGTCTGGTTAGTCGTGTTAGTCGCGCCAATATTGTTGGTCTCAGTAGTCTTTGTGATTGTCTTTGAACTAGGACTTTTATGGTGATCACCGTGGTCGGCATTCGCGATTCCACCAGAAAGTCCGGCAATCAGACTGGCTGATGCAGCCGTCGCCGCAGCAATCCTGATTAAGTGTTTAGTTTGTAGCATGTTTCCCTCCTTTTGGGTTAATGATATTAGTTAATAACTCCGGGTTAATCACCCGGCTTCGGCAGTCTTTTTAAGACTGATGAAGTCCGGCGACTAGTTTTTAAGGTACATTTATGAGGCGAAAATCAGCGCGTATTGACAGTAACCGACGACGTATTCGACGCGTTGGCGCCACTGTTACTAACGCTCTCGGAAGAATGAACATTGACACTGGTTGTACTGCCGCCACTTGTGGTTGTTTGGCTGTACGAACTGTTAGCCGGCACCACAACAGTATTGCCGTTTACATCGACGGTAGTCACGTTACTCGATGAGCTCGTAGCCGAAGGGCTCGGTTGCGCGGTGATACTCGTCGATGCATTACTGGCTGGTTGCGAGGTTTGTTCATCTGTTGAAGGTACAGTTGGAGTTGATAAAGAGACAGCCCTGGCCTGGCTTAAATGCGTACTGCTCACCTGCTGCTGTGACACGATGAATATGATAAGAGTTATAGCTGCCAAGATTAGTACAACTGTCAAAGGCGTATTGATACCGATGCTCCGACCTGCCAGTTTCATGAGCAACCTCCCCTCTTCCTATTACCCACCAACTATCTATAGCTGTGACAAAAAGTAAAAAATAATAATGACTCATAGTCACAATACTTACACACCATCACATATGTCTGTGAAATTTATTACGTTAGGACAGAATGTTGACATCACAGCGATTTTTTAAACACGGTTGTTCAAAAAATGTGTTCAATTACAAATAGGTAAATTGATAAAATGTAAGGTGTTAGCACGCACTTTATAAATTAATTTATAAATTTTCAGTCCATCCAATGTCCGACTTAATGTTACGGCAAATTCTCGGCCATAAGTTGATAAATTACTATCCTCAAGGCTTTAGCAAGCGTACTACTGGCAGTTCTTGCCAGCTGGTGGTGTAGCGTGGACTTCTAAGTAACCGCTTTGGTTGCCAGGAGTTACTGAGATCTTCAGCAGCGTAATGAACCGTCTGGCGACCGTAGCGCTTATTGATAGAATCAACGGCCTGAAGACGCTGAGATGATGATTGGACGGCTTCCAGGTTGGTGTTACCGAACATGTCAGGCTGCAAGACATCTTGACTCACAAGATCGTAAAGCATGATGTTTACCCGGTGATACCAGTTATGCGGATTAAAGTTTGCCTTAACGGCCGCCACCAGCTGAGCCGTAATATACCCACCGTCAGCCGACGGCGTTTGGAAGTTAAGGCGATGATTTAGACGTTGGTAGCCAGGCTTATGCCTATTGGTAGTGAGCTGTACTACGGCAGTTTGAGCTAACAGGCGCTCGGCCCGTAATCGTGAGGCTGCTTTATTTGTTAAGCTGGCAATGGCGGCTTCAATAACCACGAATTGCTGCGTATCCTCACCGAATATCCGTCCATGCATGATGCTTTGTCTAACCCTGCCCTCCTGCTCAAGTTGATGGCAGCACTGGCCGGTAAGCTCAGCTACCAGTTGGCGGCCATGGACGCCCATTAATTGTTGCGCATAGCGGGGGCGCAAACGGGCCAGATCCAGAGCTGTATAAACTCCCTCTGCCCGGAGGCGTGGGCCTAAACGCCTACCGATACCCCAGACGTCCTGAATAGCTGTTTCACTTAAATAATGTCTTCTGCGGTCTAGTTGTCCCGAGATATCAAGCACGCCTTCCAGGCCTGCAACATGCTTAGCGTGTTCGCCGGCTATTTTGGCAAGCGTTTTAGTCTCAGCTATACCAATTGATACGGGCATGCCTACTTCCTGCAGTACCCGGGCTCTTACTGCCACTGCCCATGCCTGCCAATCGCTTATATCGAGTTCATTCAGACTAAGGAACGCCTCATCAACCGAATAGACTTCGATGCGGGGCGTAATAGCCGTAAGCAAATGGATGATACGCTCCGATATATCACCGTATAGTTCAAAATTAGCGCTAAACTGTACTACTCCTTGGCTTTTGAACAGTTGCTGATACTGGTAAGCCGGTGCTGCCATAGGGATACCAAGCGCTTTGGCTTCCTTGGACCTAGATACTACGCAGCCGTCGTTACTGCTCAATACTACGACTGGCCGGGACTGCAGGTCGGCCCGGAATAAGCGCTCGCAACTTACAAAGAAGTTATCGCAATCGATCAATGCAAATAGACTAGCAGCCATCACGAATGGTACTGATGAATAATGGCTGTCACTACACCCCAGGACTCTGCAGAGAGTGAGAGCTTATGATACTTACCAATGACCAGGACGTTATCAAGCCAGGCCACTATAAGGTCAGTCGTTCGTGTACCCAAAGCACGGTCAACAATCACTACGTCGCCATCGTAAATACCCTGATCGGCCCAGTTATGCCCCGTGATCCGGAATAAATAAGTACTGCTCGGACGTTTAATAAGCAGTTTGTTTAGATCAAGGGCAAGCTGCAGCCCCTGCCCCCGTCGGTCAAGTGCCGGGTTGGGAAAGCCGCTGTGGATAGAAACGCCGTCGCTATTTTCGGGTATAGCTTGCAGGTCATCTTGGATAGCTGCTATTTTCTTAGCTGTCATAGTCTTCAGACACTGGTTTTCATGCCTACTAATGTCCAGCGGTTAGCGGGGTCTAGACGCAAGCGATACTGGTTCTGGCCATCACTGACGTCAAACAGCTTAACTAGCTCCTGGCCTTTCTGAATTAAATAGCGCAACCCCTCTTCAACAAAGGTGTATTCGCGGCCATCATAGACCATGCGCCTGGGGAAGCTTTCAAAGCGCTGTTTATTAGGACTGCTGGGGCGGAAGTAGACTGCGGTTATTTCTATTTCTTGTTCGTTAAAACTAACAATTTCCATAATGATTAAACTCCTACAAAAAGTAATATAAAGAGAGGCTGGCGGGTAGTATCGCGTCATCGCTTTACTCGTCAGAGAACGGCTTTTAAGGGTTTAGGAGAGCTTACAGCAAGACTTGGCGCGACCGTTCGACGGTAAGTCCTTTATAGCTGGAAACTAGGTTTAAATTATGGAAGATTGCAGGGGCCGGAGCATGCAGTCTTAATGTATAAGTCCGTCTGGTAAATCGGGTTAACGAAGTCCACACGTGGCTAGCTTAAATTATATGCCTGCCCGGCATAATTATGCAAGTTGCTTTTGGCTTTTTCAGGACAAGGAAATCTTCTCAATGAGACTGACCAGTTCGCTTGGCGTCATCGCGGCTTTTACGAGGTAGCCGTCGGCTTGTTTCTCTATTTCGGCACGGACTTCCTGGCGTTGTTCCAAATTGGTAATAATAATAATCTTGGCGCGTATGGGCGGTACCCGTGCCGGGTTCCGCAAAGTCCGCAGGATTTCAATGCCGGTGAGATTGGGTATCATAAGATCAAGCAGAATAATATCGTATTGATTGGTTTGAGCGGCTTCGAGAGCCTTGACGCCATCAGCAATGACAGTGACTTGATAGCCAGCCTTAGTTAGTGCGCGGGTATAAAGCTCACTAATAAATTGCTCGTCCTCTATACAGAGTACGCTGCGGACCGTAGCTTTATTTGGTTCTTCGTCCATAGGTTGTTCTTCTTACTGTACCACGCCTATCTTCTATAGAGCGAGTGGTTTTTAATCCAGCCATGTGCGCTGCGGACCATCTCCGTATTGCCGTCCAGCTTAGCTTGCTTTGTCAACTGGTCGTAAGGTATGAGGGTAAAGCCAAACGTACTGCCCTCACCTTCCTTACTGCGTACCCACAGGTTTCCGCCATGGGCCGACACTATGGCCTTACTGAGGTAAAGCCCCAGCCCGTTGCCGCCAACCTGGGCACGATTATGATGGTCGCGGTAAAACTTGGTAAACAGGTTCGGTAATAAGCTGGTCGAAATGCCCAAGCCAAAGTCTTGAACGGTAGTTTCCACTAAACCGTCTCCGCTGCGATGGGCCTCAATTTTGATGATCTTGCTGGAGCCGCTGTATTTTATGGCGTTATCAACGAGATTGTTGATAACCTCGTTGATACTCAACCTATCGATGCCAACGCTGGGCAGATCATTGGCGATCTGGCAATGAAGGCTTATGCCGCGAACCTTGGCTTGTAAGCCTAGTGCTACAACTGCACTCTTTAATACAGTCGACCATGATTCTTCTTGAAGACGGAGTTCAAGTTGGTCGTTATCAATACGGGCAACGTTTAGAATGTTGTTAACATAAGCCATCAGCTGTTCAGCTTGGGCGTTCATCTTGTCCATAAAGTCTTTTAGCTCAGGATCGACTTTGCCGCTTAACTCCTCCTCAAACACCTCAATGTAGCCGCGGAGCAGCGTCAAAGGCGTGCGTAGTTCGTGGACGCTTAAAGCCACGAAACTAATGGCTTGGTCATCCTGGGAGTACATTGCCGTATGGTCGAATAAAAGCAGCATAGTTTCGNNGTATAATAGGCGGCAAGGTCAAACAGCCGTTCAGGATGATTGTCCCGGGCGTTAAGCCTCACCCGCTCCCAAGTCTTGGTGGTCGTAGCTTTGGCGGTTTTAGCCGTCTTCAGCCAACTGTCGAATGTGCTGGAACTTGGGAACGCCATATCAAGTACCATGTATATATTTTTATTGACGAGGTTAGCTGTCTCAATACCGACATATTTAGCGGCGGCTTGATTTGCGAATTTAATATTTTCAGCCGCATCGAGTACAAACAGCGGCAGTGGTAAATTCTGGGCGATGAAATTGTGGCTTAAGTTTTTGTGCTCCTCGCTCGACGTTGCTGCTGATTGTTTGGTAACATCATTCAATTGATAAATTTGACCGATTAAACTGGTAACCAGCTCACGGCCCAAGCGCAATTTGTCTAGCTCTGGCGCCGGAAAACCATGTTCGCTCGGACTTATGTGCAGTATAGCTTGCCAGATGGCCTGAAGCGGCTTGACGGCCAGCCCACTTACGAGTCGCGCGGTCAGTAAGCTAATTACCAGCGCAACAACGCCGGCACCGACCATAATCAATAGTGAAGGCTTGGATAATTGTGTGCTAAGCCACCAGCTGGCGATGAACAAAGCAGCCTCCATAGCCAAGATAGCCGATATGACTAGCAATAGCTGACGGCGAAATTTCTGCAAATGATCCATAGACTTTAGTTACTTATAAGTAACTTCCGACGCAGTGCCCAACGCACTTATCCAGGTCTGCCCAGCGTTCAACTTTATAGCCGCCCCGCTGCTGTCATTGAACTGAATTTGACTAGCTTGAGCGGCTTTTACCCATGTCCCTTGGGTAACAGTTCCGTCCTGAAAAACATAGACAGTTCCTGTGCCAACATCGGAATAATCGGTGTAGTGAGCTCCGCTGGCATCGATAGGCCCGTTGACCCACGGCACAACCATAGCAATAACAACCTTGGGCTCCAGTTGCTGGTTGGTATTGGAATCACCCATCGGTGCCCCGCCCTCGCTTCTCTTGTAGCTATTGAGCTTGGCATCGTATATGTAATTAACTGCCATGTCTGGACCGGCGATGTTAAAGTTTATTGAGGAGGCTGTCGGTGCCTTACTAGGCGCATCAGCTTTCCTTGGGAACCCCGTGAAGTTGCTCGTTGTCCAGCCTTTGGAACTCTCCAGCGTTCTTAAACTTGCCATTGACGTATAGACATTATGAGGGGCGGCTCTTGAAGAAACTCTTGTATAGCTGCCGCCGTGCGAGAACTCGTCCAAGTCCTTTACATTTAAAGTTTGGATATTACTTAGGGCTAGCGGGCTGCCACCAACGTGCGCGTAGCTGGCGTCAAATGGCAGTAGCCAGTCAATGAAGTATGGCCTGGCACTTCTAACTGGTCCAATTGAGCTTGGCTGGCCCTCTTCATATAAAGCTAAGAAACGCGTTATGCCGCCTTCGGCTAGGGCTTCGTATACTACGCCGGCTTGGCTTAAACCGGATTGAGGCCGGGCTTGGTCGCTGTTCTCTATCATTACGCCGGTTACTGGCAGCTGGGCTAGAGCCGGAGATACTTGGACGCCGGTAAGTCTCGACGCTACGGTTAATGGTTTAGCTATGATAGGTGCCCGCTTGACCGTAGCGACTGGCTTAGAGTGATGACTGATCAGGAAAATGGTTAAACCTAAGATGAGTAGTAACACCACCACGGCCAAGACAACCCACTCTTTTTTACCGGGTGGCCAATGGAGCGCGAAACGGCCGTCTTTTTTTGGTTTCGGGGGCGCAGTATTTTCGGCTATATTATCCTTGTAATTCTCCTTAGCTATCGGCTCGGTTGGTAAGGTTGCCTCCTGCTCAATATGGTCGGTGGCTGAAGCCTCCTCTGGTGTTTGAAAGTTTTCTGTGTCTTGAACGGGCGCTTCGCGACCTTCGTAGGCCGGATCAGACGGCCTAATGTCATCTATCTTCATACAGCTATTATAACAATGCTAATGCTTGCTGGCTAATGGCTTTAAAAAGCAGCCAGCCAACTATCAATACGTGTTAGACTATGTTGTTTGCCAAGGACAGCGAGAGTGTCGGCCAGTCCTGGACTGGCTGGCGCTGAGGTAGTAGCGATCCGGATCAGGCTGAAAAGCACGGCCGGTTTTTGGCCAGTCTCCTCTAAAAGCTTATTGAGCCGTGCCGATAAATCATCAACCGAGAAATCGCTGGACTCTAGAGTCGTCTTTGACCGCTCAAGTAAATCTTTCAGCTCTTCGCTTTTAAGCTTCTTAAGCTGTTTATTTTCACTTACAAGTTTCATGTCAAGAGGTAAATCAGTAAAAAAGAAACGCGTTAAGTCTGGCAATTCAGCAAAATATTTCAACCTTTCCTGCACCAATCCCAAAACCTGTTTTTTGAAGTCATCGTTGGCCGCAACTGCCTCAGCTGGCCAAAACCCCTGCACTTTTGCGAATAACTCATCAAGCTTGAACTGCCGGATCCAGTAGCCGTTCATCCAGTCTAGACGCCGCTCGTCAAAGACCGCCGGGCTTTTTGAAATTCTCTCAAGCGAAAAAACCTTGGTTAGCTGTTCAGGTGAATAGATCTCCTGTTCGGTACCATCATTGAATCCCAAGCTAGCCAAGTAGTTAATAACTGCCTCCGGCAGATAACCTAAATTTTTATAATCTATAGCCGATTTGGCGTCGTCGCGTTTACTAAGTTTGTGTTTACCGTCGGGGCCAAGAATGGTCGGTACGTGCGCATAGACGGGCGGCTCCCAATTAAAAGCTTGGTACAAAAGTAGATGCTTAGGTGTCGATGCTACCCATTCATCGCCGCGGATAACATGGGTGATTTTCATAGTCTGATCGTCAACGACGCTGGAAAAATGATACGTCGGCCAGCCGTCGGACTTAATAGCTATGAAATCATCGAGATCGGTGGTTTTGACTTCTACGTGGCCCCGCACGGCGTCATCCCAGCCAATAGAGAGCGGACTTTCTGGAATAAAAAAACGCATTACATGCGGCTCAGCCAGGTCTTTAGGGTGCTTAAGACAGTAGCGGTCATACTTAAAAGCCCGTTTCTCGGCTTGGGCCTCTTTACGAAGCTGGTCCAAACGTTCGGCACTGCACCAGCATGGGTATAGTGCGTGTGTGGCCGCTAGTTTGTCAGTGTACTCGTGGTATATATCGAAACGTTGGGATTGCTCATAAGGTCCGTAATCACCTCCGGCTTCCGGCCCTTCATTCCATTCAAGTCCTAGCCAGCGCAAACTTTCAAAGATGTGCTCGACCGACCCTTCTACAAAGCGTTCCCGGTCGGTATCATCAATCCGCAGTATAAATGTTCCCTGTTGGTTTTTGGCAAACAGATATTTAAATAAAGCAGTTCGGAGACCGCCGACATGCAGATAGCCAGTTGGACTTGGCGCAAACCTGGTACGCACTTCACTCATAGGCTGTTAATCGTATCAATAATTTGAGATTCACTCAAGGAACCGTCGCTGACGATTTGATACCAAATGCCACCACTAACCCAACTGGCGTTGCCATTACCGTACAGATAAATTGTACGGTTTCCTATCTGGACAACGTGGTAGCTTGTGGCAGCAGTCTTCACGTAATTATCCAATAAGTCCTGAGTAGTCCAAGGAGTACTTTTCTGGGTGATAATGTAGCCCTGGTTGCTATTTTTAGCGCGGAATTCACTGGCAAATATACCACTGTTATAGTTCAGCTGGTCGAGAGCAAATCCAGCCGGATGGTAAGACGGCAAGCTGGTGCTGAAACCGGCTTTTGCCGAAGCGATCTTTAATTGCAGACTGGTAAAATTATGGGCGCCAATTATCAGCAAGGCCGCGGCTAATACCGGAACGGTTACGAAAGCAAGACGATAACGTTTTGATGCTGTCTTCTCCACTTGGGGCTGTTCATGGGAAGTTGCCCGGCTTAAAGCCCGATGCAGGAGGATGTCGGCTGGACTTATTGGCGGTGCCGAGGGATGGGCATCTGGCGCTGGACTGGGCTCACTAATGGCGGTACTTACCGGGTTGAATACAGGGCTTGCACTTGGCATAACAAAATGGCTGATCCTATCACTTTGCTTGGTTAATTCAGCCCGCTGGTGTCGTTTAGGGTGGTGTTTGTCAGGACCGATGTTTAACGGCAGCGCAGACGGGGACGTCTGGCCTAGTGCCCTATCGGTACTTTCGGAGATTTTGAGATGGCGCTTTAAGGCAGGAGCTGGCTTTTTGACGCCGGAACGCATTAATATCTGTGAGGTTTTCTGCGTGTGCCCACGGGCGTCATTAAGTGGATGTTTGCTGCTGGCCACTGCTTTATGACCGGTGTCTTTAGCGGGAGAAACATTTTTGACAGGTATTGTGACCGACGTCTTAACTTTGGATACAGGCTTAACCCCTACCCCACCTACGGTATCGTTTAGTTGACCCTTGATTTTGATAGTATTATTCTTATTTTTGTTCACACTCACCGCCTGACGCTTTTCTAAGGAGCGATTTACATTCATCTTAAACCCTCTTGTGATTCCAGGCAAGAGTAGTTCATACTAAATTGGTACAAATATGGATTATCTTGACCCAAAAAAGCAATTACTGGATACCGTAGTCCTGGCAATAGGCTACATTCTTGTGGCGCTAGCGATTACTATAGCCACTATTATATTGGTCGAACAGTCATACGGTTTCGGTCTGGCTAAGAACGGTACTGTTATCCAGAACGGTTTGGTTTTTTTCTCGAGCCAGCCTAACCCCGCAAGTATCTATATTAATGGCGTACTCAATTCCAATACTACCGATGCTCGCCTCTTCTTGCCGTCGGGAGTCTACAACGTTTCGTTGTTCCGAACTGGCTATCGCTCCTGGCAGCGGACCATTGTATTTGACGCCGGACGCGTCGAGCATTTTGATTATCCATTCTTATTCCCCAAGACCTTGGTAACGAAAAAAGTCCAAGCCTACAATGCTGCTCCGGGCTTTGTAACCCAAAGTCCTAGCCGTCAATGGCTGCTCCTTGAACAACCAGGTAGCATATCGACGTTTGACCTATACGATCTCAAAAACCCAGCTAGCCCAGTGGTGACAACCTTAACGTTGCCAGCTAACCTGCTGACCCATGCGACCGCTAGCGAGAGCTGGCAATTGGAGGAGTGGGCCGACGACAACCAGCATGTGGTGTTAACCCATGACTATGACGGTAAGACCGAATATATCCTGGTTGATCGTGCCAACCCTACGCAGTCCGTGAACTTGAATAACGCTCTCGGTACGAATCCCGCCAAGCTTACGTTAAATAATAAAAAGTATGACCAGTACTATCTTTATAACACTAACGCTGCTTCAGATAACTTGCTGCAAACTGCCTCACTTGCAACCGGCAGCGTTTTAACACCCTATGTACACGACGTTCTGGCCTATCAATCCTATGGCAACAACACTATGCTATACGTAACGACCGACGGCGCCCCGAGCGGAAAAGTATCGTTGAAACTACTCTCGGGCAGCCAAACTATAACTATCCGGACTCTGCCGATAAGCCCGAGCTATCTAGTTAACCTGACAGGTTATAACGGCGTATTGTACGTTGCAGCTGGAGCAACTAGCGATGGCCAGATATATGTATACGAAAATCCTATAGGCCAGTTTAACAACCAAAACGGGACAATTATACCGAGCCAGGTGCTGAATGTAGCCCAACCAAACTATCTGAGCTTTTCGGACAATGCCCAATTCATTGTCGAGGAAAACGGCACTAATTTTGCAGTTTATGACAACCAAAACGCCAAAGCCTATAGCTATAAAACCCAGCTGCCACTGGACTCTCCACAACTACATGCCAGTTGGATGGACGGTGACCGCCTGGCCTATGTCAGCGGCGGCAAGCTGATTGTTTTTGATTATGACAGTACTAACCTGCAGTCGCTTATGAGCGCCGACGGTACCTATTCGCCAGTTTTCTCAACCAATTACAGCTATGAATTCGACTTGGTACCGAGCCCAGCTGCTGGCAAGTTTGAGCTTGACCGGACGCCGCTGCTCATACCTTCTGATCTATAAATTCCTAAGCTCAGGCATAGAGTAACCGCTTGCGCACTGAGCGTAGTACAACGGCCGCTGCAACTATCAGGATACCGACGAGTGTTAATTTGCCTAGTACCGTGGATATAAGGCGGCCAAATAGTGTCTGGCCATTGCCGGGTAGCTGAGTCGGCAGCGTCGTCGTTGACGTTACCGGGGTGGCCTGGGTATTGCCCGTAGGATCGGGACTAATCTGGTGGCCCACGACAACAAGACGGTTGATGCTGGTACCAGGCGGGTCGCAGGTTATAAGGGTGGCTGTTGCTGTCTGTCCTGCCACCGGACCGAGCACGCCCACATCGCTTGGGCTGACAATAGTATGGCTTATTACTTTATAGACGTAGATCTTGCCGTTGTTAGTCAGGTAAAATGTGTCCCCGTTTACCAAGGTATGCAAGAGTACGAAGGCAAACTTGTATCTGCCCGGGTTGAAAATATTGTTGCTACTGTGGCCAAAATAAGCGGTATTACCGTCCTGTCCGGGTAAGACAGTCGTTGGGTAGTGCACTACCCCGCCTTGCAGGTCATTTTCAATGGTAGCCTCGTTGGTAGTTGTTTCGTTGTAATCCACTGGGATTTCTACATTTATTTTCGGAATGATAACCTCAGGAGCCGACGTTGGCGCTACGCTCGTACTGCTCACAATGAGCGGTGTATCAGCTTGCGCTCGGCTTGGTTGGATCAAGGGGGCGATAAATACTTCATTGAAAAATCCGAACATGAATATGAAGATGAAGATTAGGCCAACGCCAAGCCCGAATAGCAATGACTGAAACTGGTGCTTGGCTTTGAGTTTACCGCCTGCCGTAACGTTATGCCTGATAACTGCTTGGACTTCATGGGTACTTCGGACGTCACGCAGTTTCGGTGGCTTATGTGGTGTGCGTGGCGCGGTTTTTTTACTCTGCGCTATTTTTTGGATCTCTTCACTGCGTGATTTTTGATGACTTGTGTGCACAAGTCGGGATTGGCTAGAATAAAATTCTTGCCATACCTGGTGCTTTTCTTTCGCGGGAAGGCTTTGATAGTAGTTATGCCAGTCCGTCTGTATTACCGCCAAGTCTTTGCCAGAAGTGCTCAATTCATACATGAATTGCTGGTGTTTGCTGCGGTGCTGAGACTGTTCAGCCTCAACTACTTCCTCGCTTGCATCAGGTTCATCCTTATATAATCTATCTACTTTGCCTCTGATCAGCTCAATAGCCGTTTGACTATCAGGAGCACTAATCCCATCGTCTGATGAGACTATCGGTTGATCGTTGTCTGATATGTAGGGTGAATGACTAGCCATAACAAATCTAGAAGCTCTGTTGGCTCCGTACCAACAAGTATAGTACAATTACCCCTTGTAGCCTATGTACGAACTAAGTCTAGGGCGAGTGGCGGAACTGGTATACGCGCACGACTCAAAATCGTGTTCCTTACGGAGTGAGGGTTCGATTCCCTCCTCGCCCACCAACCGAACACGTCTTGGCTACATGTCAATCTGAATTTAGAGATCCGAATGTTGGTCAAAAATTTCTGTGATCTCGGCTACGGTTGCGTCTGGATGCTGTTGTTTGTAGGTCTCTAAAAAGATAAATCCTAAGAATGTATTAAACCCCTTCATGTTGACGATTGATAGTCCATCGCCGTCCGGCTGCCACATATCTTCTGATCCTATGCAACTAAGTAATGAGAATCCACATACGGGCCTTGCTAAAACCTCAGTTTGCTCTCTTTGTTCTGGGGTGCCTACTGGCCTGGTATTATCATGAATCTGGAATTTTTGATTAGGTATACGGCTAAAATCTATTATGCCCTCTCCGACCATTACTGAAAGAGGTCCCATCGCTATTCCTCCTTGCACTACTACATTCAACTGGATGGCATCGGCCTCCCAAGGGACAGGCAGCACATGGTAATGTGGATCTAATTCACTTAGAGCAGGCTTATATAGTTCAATTTTAGAGAGAGCGGTCACTTTTCATATTAAACATTATATATGAACTAATTGCAACCCCTCTGGTCTGACAAAAAGAATAACGTCGCCATCAAGGTTTGGGTTGACGCTTAATTTGCACGGGTGTATAACTAATTTGAAGTCTATCAAATAAAGAGGAGTAATAGTCGTGAGTCATCATGATATTGAAACCGTCCGCCAGATCGAGAGCGCAGACGGCGGTATAGAGCGTGAGATAATGGCCCAAAGTGTTTTAGGCGTTGAGACTGATATTGGCATCGAGACCGCACCTGACGGTGATTTTGTGCCTGGTTTTTATCAGATTATGCCAATAATTAGGAGGCCTACTGTAGATAGTGACGCTGGTTATGAAAGTTCTAACTTCCATAGGCCCAGGCATCATAGGTCAATTCCTGACCGGCTTATAGCTGGCATGAATACACAGCCAGCTTCTTCTTTAGAACAGCTTGATGTTAGCTAAATAGCAAGCTACTCGTCAACGCCTCAAAGATTTTGTTTGGGTTCTGCAATTGCCAGACTGCGGCGTGAGCGGCGGTTTTGACTCGCCAGACTGGCATATCTTTGTTTAGCTTTGTAGAACTAATTTGTCCGGCGTAAGCCACGAAAATTGATTCCAAGTGCTTCACTACTATTGCCGCGTTGTAGCGCTGGCTGAAATCGTGCAAGGTATCTATCAGGCGCAAAAAGTCCATATCAAAAGTAAACGCTTTGTCGAATCGGACGTTCATTGCCAATTTTTGCAATTGGGCAAAGCTTATAACTAATGCAGTCGCTTGCCTATTTAGTACAGTGGCCGGCGCGTGCACGAAGTAGTCAACACCGTCTTTAGTTAGTATTATCGGCCCGCCGTACTTGCTAATAAACTGCTCGAGTAAAATTGCAGTCTCTGAGTTACGGCCAAAGTCACCTGCCAGCAGAGTCGCGTCTGCCCAGCCACTGAGTTCCAGCAAATCTGCTAAGGCCCTCCGGGCAAAACTGCCGCTTGGCGTGCTTGGCGCGTATTCGCCGTTCTCAAGGATGCGGCCAACCGTTTTCTTTAAACTATCGGGTAGCAGAACACGGCTGACGCCGACACCGGCTTTAGCAGCTTCGGTATATGCTTTGGCTGGCGCTGCGAAGTCGTGGGCGTTGCCGCCTATGATGAGCAGCTTGCCTGCCTGGGCAGTCTGCTCAGGACGGCTCCAAAGTAAATCTTTAAACAGTGGCTGTTCTTTTGTCTGCTTTTGCCAGTAAGTCCTATCTGTCATAGCGTAAGACGGTATTCGTAATCCACGTAAGACAATTTATATATTACGTTCTTGCGCTCGATGACGATTGGCCAGTTCTTTTTGGTGGCGTAGTTAATAAGTTGTTTGCTGGGATTGAAAACAATTGGCTGCTCAACCATATTGAGCATATCAATGTCCCCTTCACCGTCGGCAACGGCTATGCTGCCACTTATCGAGGCCCTATGTTTATCAATCAATCCTTTTAATAGTGCTGCTTTCTTGCCTATGGAGAGATCTATGGCGCCGGTAAAATGATTATCACGGATTTCATAACTGCTGGCCGCGAAGTCGTCGAAGCCGTAATACTTAGCCAACTTCCCGACAATGATATCCGGCGAGCCAGAAATGGCAAACAACAGGTAGTTCTTGGCTTTAAGCGTCCGGATTAAGTCGCGGGTATAGGTATAGACCTGGTCTTTGTATTCATAGAAAACTTGGTCAGCCGCTACGCTCAGATCATTTACGTCCAGATCTTTTAATTCTTGCTCAAAAACTCGCACCAGGGCTTGTTCGTACTCGCGGAAGGATTCCTCCCCGCTACGACGCTTCCAATCCATACGTGCTGTTTTGACTGCCTCAAATGACTGCTTATTTATGGCACCTTTCTGAGCAAGCGCGTCAGAAATAGCGTGGTAAAGCTGCCAGCGAATAACGGTCCCGTCAATATCAAAGACTGCAAATGGTCGGTTCAACTGGCTAGCCATGAAGCAACCGTTTCTGCAAATTCAATTTCATGATCGTGGAAGCTATGGTCAGCTCCACGGACTAATTTAAAGGTCGAACTTGCTTGGGTACCCGTTGGTAGATATTTTTTGAGCATATCAGCTGCTGCCGCGGATCCTCCGTCGGTGATGACAAATTCATCCTTCTCACCAAAGATAACCATGGTTGGCCGGTCAAAGGTCCGGTACTCTTTGAATAACTGCTTATGGCCTATACGTTCTACTGACTCTTCGTAGTATGGAAAGGTATTATAGGCGCCATCCGGGTCTAGGATATCAAAGGCTGCTTGGGCACTAAACGGATACATGCCGCTGTACATAGGCATAGTATGTAAAGGTTTGTGCGTAGAAATCAGTTGCTCGGCTTGCTTAAGTGCCTGCCAGAACTTCTTCTTACCAAGGTTTGCATAGTAATCGCCACTGTCGTCGCCAGGGCTGGCCAGTACGTATTTGGTGAAAGGATTCTGCTTAGCCCGTACATGATAGGCGCAAATTTTATTGGCTCCGGTACTATGGCCAAGTAAATAAAGTGTTGAAAAGCCCTGCTTACGCAAAAAGTCTACTGCCCCGTCGATGTCATGTACGCAGTCGGCAATCTTTTCGTAGTACGTGCCGCCTTGATAGTGCCGCTCGTCTTCTGGCAATGATTCGTCATCTATACGCAAGCTTTTGGCGTTATGAGCCCCCCTGTTATTAAAAGTCAGAAGTGCTATATTTTTTGCCGCTAGACTGTCACCAAGGGCATTGATTCGTGGAGGGCTATAAAAAATACCAGTATCGCCCATACCATGAAGCCAAATAGCGGCTTTCTTAGTTGCCTGCTTTGGTGTATATAAAAGACCTGGCAACAGCAGCTTATCGCTACTCGTTATACTTACAAATTGTAGCTTGTTCATATATCCAGTGTAACAGATATGGGACAGTGGTCCGAGCCAAGGATCTTGGGGTGAATTTCAGCAGCCTTTACTTTATCTTTTAGACTGGCTGACACTAAAAAGTAATCAATGCGCCAGCCGACGTTGCGGGCCCGGGCGTTGGCAAAATGGCTCCACCAAGTGTAATTTCCGTTTCCGTGCTTGAAAAGACGCAGCGTATCAACAAAACCGGCATCAATGAAGGCCTGGAAACCGCTGCGTTCTTCGTCCGTAAAACCCTTCTTGCCTCGATTGGGCTTTGGATTGGCCAGGTCATCTTCGGTGTGAGCAACGTTCAAGTCGCCGCAGAAGATAACCGGTTTGTCCCGCTCCAGCCTTTGGCAATAGGCTAAAAATGCCGGGTCCCAGTGTTTATGGCGCAACGGTATACGGCTTAGATCATCCTTGGCGTTCGGCGTATAGACGGTCACTACCCAGAATTTATCGTATTCGGCGGCAATAACCCGTCCTTCTTCATTGGGGTCGCCGTAGACATCACCCGGAACTTTGTATTCCTTAATAATGTCTTTAGGAAAACCGTATACTACTTGTTTCGGGGCTTTTTTACTGATAAGCGCCGTACCGCTGTAGCCTGGCTTTTCGGCCGGGTACCAGAAGGCGTCATAGCCATGGGTGGAGACAGTAATTTGGTCCTGTTTGGCTTTTATTTCTTGCAGGCACAGAATATCCGGCTTGGCACTGGCTAGGAATGGTTGCCATAACCCCTTATTGTTAACTGCCCGAATGCCGTTAACATTCCATGAATAAAGCGTAGTCATCGGACTTATTAGTATAGCTTTGAGTGCCACAATTTGCTAGACTGGTTCCTTAGATGAGCACACCGCCTTATAAAAGAATCTTACTCAAATTATCGGGTGAACAACTAGCTGGTAAATATGAGTTTGGTGTCGATCCGGAAATAGCTTCGTTTTTGGCCGCTGAAGTTAAAAAAGTCGTGGACAGCGGCTGCCAGGTCGTCATGATTGTCGGTGGCGGCAATATGGTACGCGGCGCTGAACTGGCCGGTAACGGTATTCGCCGGGTAACGGCCGACCAGATGGGAATGCTTAGCGGTCTTATTAATTGTATGGCCCTTACTGATATCTTTGAAAACAGTGGCCTAAAAACTCGCTGTCTTAGCAACATTTTTGCCCAGCAGGTATCCGAGTCTTACTCCTACCGTTTAGCCGAAAAACACCTTCAAAAAGGTCGGGTAGTTATTGTGGCCGGCGGCACCGCCCGCCCATACGTTACTCATGATACGGCGGCCGTGAGCTTTGCGCTTGAACTTGATTGCGAGTTAGTTTTGAAAGCCTCCAAAGTTGAGGGCGTCTTCGATAAAGATCCGGCTAAGTTCCCTGACGCAATTAAGCTTGATACCGTATCGTTCCAAGAAGCTATAGAGGATAATTCCATCAAAGTCATGGATAAAGCCGCCATGGGCCTGGCCATGGAACAGCACAAACCGATCGTGGTCTTTAACTGCATGACGCCGGATAACTTAGTACGGCTTGTTAACGGTGAAACTATCGGTACAAAAATTTCTTAAGGGTCTCTTAGATCTTAAGATTCGGAGCGTCCAAAATAACATGGTCGCCTGGTTTGGCCTCGCGTTTTAAAATCATTTCGGCTAGGGTATCTTCTACGGCCCGTTGCAGGGTGCGGCGCATTGGGCGGGCACCGAGGCGCGGATCATTGCCCTGCTCGACGATTTTTTGAATAGCCGCCGGCGTAAGTTCCACAGAAATATTCTGGTGAGTCAGCGTCTGGTTAACTTCTTTTAGCATTAGGTTAACTACCTGGGCCAACTCATCTGGGCTGAGAGGCCTAAATAGCACCATCTCGTCAAAGCGGTTTAGCAGTTCAGGTTTGAACTGGCCGCTGGAAATTAATTCTTCACTAAATTTATCTGAAAAGCTTTCCAGGTTTTGCCCGCTATCAATTCGTTCCCTGATCATGTTGGCACCAGCATTACTGGTAGCAATAATCACGCAATCTTTAAACGATGCCGCCCTGCCGGAATCATCGGTTAGCTGGCCTTCGTCTAGCATTTGTAGCAATAGATTTAAAATATTAACATGGGCTTTTTCTATTTCATCCAGCAATACAACGGTAAATGGCTGTTCACGGATTTGCATCAGCAGGCTCTTATTCTCGGCTACGCCGGTTGACAGCAAACGTTGTACATCATCGGGCTGCTGGTATTCGCTCATGTCCAGCCGGATCATGCTTGTCTCGGCTCCAAAATAGGTGGCAGCGATAGCTTTGGCCAATTCAGTTTTACCAACGCCTGTCGGGCCTAAGAATAGAAAACTGCCTATAGGCCGGCGAGGGTTGGATACGCCCGCCCTGGCCCGCCTGAGAGAGTTGGCGACTACCTTGACGGCATGAGTCTGGTTAATCATTCGTTCATGGATCATGTCCTCGAGTTTTAGCAGGGATGCGGCTTCAGCCGGGGCGGCATTACCAGTCCTTACGCCGTAGATTTGTTCAATCGCGTGCTGGACGCTGAGCTTGTTCACAACCTTGTTATCAGCATGATTGACGGCTTGTTCCAGTAGCTTGATGGCCTTCCCGGGATAAGCTTCATCCTGCTCGTAGCGGCCGCTTAGTTGATAAGCTTCACGCAAGGCTTCATAGGCGATCAGTACTTGAAAGCGGTACTCAAGTCCGGCTGTAGTATCTTCCAAGACGCGCATAACGTCGGCTTCAGGCAGCTCCTGGAGCACAACGGGCGTTAATAAACCGGCTAAACTTTGGCTTTGGGTCTTCAAACTTTGGTAGTCATGCGGTGCCATTGCCAGGATAATCGGCACTCGGCCAGCTTCAATAATTGACAGTAATATCTGTGTGGCATTAAACGCGCCAGCGCTATCAGACAGAAATAGTTGGGCGTTATCGAAAAATAGCATGATGTGCTTAGCTAGGATTGCCTCATTAACCAGACTGATCATAATTTGCTCTAATTCGCCTTGGCCGTGAGCCAGTGAGGTGATATCGGTGGCATTCAGGCAAATAATTTGATGATAGGTCAGACTGGGGGTGGTATTTCCTTGGATCATGCGCTGAGCCAAGGCGTAGACGTTACTTGTCTTGCCTATACCGTCCGGACCAATAAGCGCAATGGCTTTGGCGTTATTTTCAAAAGCGGTTTCAATTGAGCGGACACCCTGGGACTGGGCAAGCCAGCCAAAATGTGCGCCGTGGCCGCTAACGGCAAGACTAATATTATCGCCTAGTTTGTCGAGCAAAGGCGTAAAACCGAACGCCCAGTCCCGGCCAATCCCACCGTACTTACGCTGCGTATTAATATTAGAAGACTCGCCCAGATTCCGTCCCAGCCAACCGGCAATAGCCCTTATATCTTCGGGGTGGTCCTCGTGCTGGAGCAATAGTTGCTGCACACCGGGCGATGTTATAAGCAGTCCGGCAACAACAAACCCTAGCTCAATAGTTTTGGTTTTATGTTCATCGGCTAGACCACTAGCTATTGATAGAGCTTCTTCCAATGCCTCGGCACTTTTACCCATCTGCTCGCCTACAAGGTCACTGTTTAGTAGTAAGTGATGCGTGAAAAAACGGGCTTGCCAATGGTCGCTAAGGGCTGCCCAGACAGTCTGGGATTGTAGCTCCATGTTGGCATTAAGCCTAGCCAGCACATCAACTGAAAGGCGCTCTGCTGGACTGTTGCCGGTCGGAGGCAGCACGGAAAGATAACGTTTCCACCATATGGCGGGCAGAAAACATAACAGCGCTAAGCTACCGGCTACTCCGGCAATCGGCGGTTGGCTTTTGAAAATGCCGAAGATTATAACTACCAAGGTAAAGATGCTGCCGATGACAGCAAGTCCGATGAATCCTTGCCTGCCGATTTTTTTACCGAGCCGGGCTTCACGGGCGCGCCGGGATGAAAAGTCTATACCTGGGTTCATAACACCAGCCCCGCGATGATCAAGCCAGGAACTGCCACTGGCAGCAAAGGCCACGCTATGATTTCTATAATACTAAGCAGCCCAATAACCAGAATAGCAATCAACGCCGTAAATAGTACGCCAAGCCGGACGACAAAGCCGACAGCGCGGCTAAAAGCATTGTCGGCAGCCGCATGCAAGTGGTCTTCCAAGTTTCGGCCAGGCTGAGTTACTATGCGTTTCCACGGCGCGAATAAAGTTTTAGATAACTGTCTAACTGAGAAGCTATCAATTACATTACTGACCCGGAGTTTAAAGTCGCCGACTACTTGCTGCCACCCTCTTCCATACCACCACGAGAAGAACGCAATAAACATAGGCATTATTGTAACACTTATGCATGAACAAAGCCCCAGATGTAAAGAATCGCCTAGTCTCTTTGTAGCGGAAGCTCACCCGAACCTTGGGCGATAGTGACCGTGCCAATTATGACGCATAAAAACCCAACGGCGACTAAAGGCCATAAGCCATGACGGGCGCTGTCGCCCAGAAAGAGTATGCCGAGCAAACTTGGCAACGCTAACTCGGATGAATAAAGTGTGCTGGTGACACGATTAATACTATCCTTTTGCAGTGCTGCGGTCAGGAAAATCATGCCGAGTGCGCCGTAAGACAACAGTGCTGCAACTAGCGGCTGAAGTACGGTGTGCAGATCTAAATGAGGGATATGGATGATCCTAGATATTATACCGGTTGCTCCGAACGCCAGGCCTGAACAGCCGGCCAGGGCCAAAGTTGTCATCCGGGTATGAGGAGCCCGCAGGTAACTTGCCCCGGTCAGGGCTAAAACTACCGGGAAGACTTCAATGATCGTAACGAAGTGATGGCTAACACTACGTGGGCCCGACGGCTCGGCCACCACGCCCAGTAGTATTATCCCGATCATAACCAGGCCTATAGCCCGCTTTTCCGAGGCGTTAATTTTTATCTTGTAATGCGCTTGGGCAACGACAGCAGTTACCATAAGTCCGGCTGCTAAAAACGAAAGATCCAAGAAAAGCGGCAGAGTTCTGGCAGCGAACAGGAATAAACCCCAACCTACCAAATCTAGAATGATACCTATGGCGTACGGACCTTGTAGAAAAATTTTTACAAAATTCGAAGGATGTAATGAGCGGATATCTTTTTGGCGGCGGGCGGCGACTTGTTCAAGCACCGTCGCAGTACCGGAACATAGGCTGCACCCTATTCCTGCAAGATATGGTAGCACTTCATGCACATTGGTTAGTTTAGCATGTAGCTATTATTTAACTGTGGTGCCTGGAGCCAGGCCGCCGTTAATAGCGTTGGCCCCGCCGGCAGAGGCGTTTTCGTAGACGGCAATGTCGCGAATATTGAAATCACGCGTCCCAGACGTAAAGTATGGATCAGGATTTCCATCCGTACCGCTCCTCAGGCCGTAACTCAGTATTAGCTGTAAAGCCTGGCTGTTATTTACAGGCGGAGGACCCATCACAGTGCAGGTCGTACTGCCGGCAGTACAATTCGCAGAGGAAGTTGGTACATAGCCCCACTGCTGCAACTTGCCATCTATATATTCTGAAAAGCTTCCATCTGGGAAGAAAACCGTTGTGTAGGTATGGAAAGCTGCTGAGACATCGAAGCCAGGACTCTGATACCATGACTGGTCGCCATAAATTTGGCCTTGGCTGCTTGTACCTTCATTGTAAATCCAAGTGGGGTCAGTACCTCCAATAAAGCCATTCGACCCCGGTCCCGGCGTTGTCCATGTACCGCCTTTTCCAGCGCCGCCGCCAAAGCCCTCAAAGAAATCTATTTCCTCTTGGTAGTTCCCGCCATGAGCCCACCACCCCGGGTCGGCTTCACCGGTATTTTGGGGGAATTTAGCGTTGATTGCAACAGCCCAAGTCTGGCCCTCACCTGGCGTCCAACTAAAGAACTTATATCCCGCCGTTGCCCCGACCGCGCCGTTTACCGTTCCGCAGGTGTAATTGGCGCCTGTTGCTACCCCGGGCGTATAGCTACAGTTAAGATTGAGACCGCTGGAGTTCACATTGACTGCCGAGCAGTTAAAGACTTCCATCTCGTCACTGTTAAATCCTGGCACATTGTTGCAAGTATTGCTGCGGTTGGGGTATAGAGTGTTGTCTTCCCCGGCTCCGTTACCGAGCGGTTTATTAAAGGCGTCGGCATAGGCAACAGACCAGCCACCACTGGGGACAGGTACCCCATTTGGGCTGGGACTAATAGTGGCGCCACTCGCTGGCCCACTCCCAAATTGTACACAGCTACCATCACTGGCTCCGCTGCAGGTTTGTTTAGTTGCCGGACTACTCAGACTGCCATTAGCTGCAGTAATAGCGGCATAGGGTGTGGCAGCATGGCTAGAAATTAATAAGTAGCTGCCAATGCCGGCTACGATTATTACTATGCATAAGGCAGTCAGCTGCTGGGCTTTTCTAGTGCGTTTAAAGAAGTATTTTTTAAGCATAAGTCACATTTTCATGCTAATGCTTGAGGTAATCGCATAACGCAATACTAATACATTATGGGATATATTAAAACTCTGGCGGAGGGAGAGGGATTCGNNCGGCGCCATAGGCCACTAGGCGACCCCTCCGTATATCTCTGGGGGTAAGTATAGCAAATACTTAGCCTGAAAGTCTGGCGTAAAGATTATTAAAAAACTCCTTGCAGACAATGCAAGCCTGGGGGTACACTAAGGGTGAGAATGGCCTTAATTGAACTACAAGACGTCAGTAAACTGTACGG
>PKXF01000006.1 GCA_003133385.1 Candidatus Saccharimonadota bacterium
AAACTGGCCTGGCCGGAACGGCGGCTATGGTATGCCATGGTCTACCCGGCCCTAGTTAGCTACCACCAGTGGTTGTATAACGAGCGCGACCCGCATGGCGAGGGTTTGGTGCTGCAAGTACACCCCTGGGAGACCGGCTTGGATAATACCCCTCCCTGGATGGCCGAACTGCACGAACACCTGATGCCGCTCTGGATCCGCTTAATCGAGAAGTGGAAGCTGACCAGACTTATTAATCTCTTCAGGCGCGATACTAAGTCCATACCGATGGATCAGCGCTTTTCAGCTATCGAATCGCTGGCCATGTTCGACATCCAGCTTCGTCTGCGCCGCAAAGCCTACGATATTAATAAAATCCTCGACCACTCGCTGTTTACGATAGAAGATCTGAATTTTAACTGCATACTAATCCGCGCCAATACGCATTTGCGGGCAATTGCTAAATCCTTGCAGGCCGACCTGCCTGATGACCTTGAAGCCAAGATGAAAAAGACCGAAAAAGCCCTAGAAGAGTTGTGGGACCCTTATTCGGCCCAGTATTACTCACGGGATTTTATAACCCACCGCTTGCTCAATACCCCAAGCATCGCTACGTTGTTGCCGCTGTACGCCGGTTGCATTTCCAAGGAACGGGCCGGGCATCTAGTACAAATGCTGGAAAATAAGCACTTGTTCGGCCCGGCTTTTCCGGTACCGTCGGTACCCGTCGACTCGGCCTGGTTTCACCCTAAGCTCTATTGGCAAGGCCCGTCCTGGGTTAACACCAATTGGCTGATTATTGATGGGCTGAAGCGCTACGGCTTTTTTGACCACGCCGCAGCCCTGCGTGAAAGCACCTTGGAGATGGTGCAAAAATCGGGGTGTTACGAATACTTTGATCCATATAACGGCGAGCCGGCCGGCGCCGCTAACTTCTCCTGGACGGCCGCTTTGGTCATTGACCTTCTTAAAACGAATGTAAACAAGCCCAAAAAATCCGCCGATTCTTAAAAAAGCTATTTTGACATCAAAACCTACCTATGGTAATCTCGATCTATGGTTTCACTAGTGAAGTATCAGTTGGATCTACTCCTCCTCGGCCTTAGCGGGCTGTGCTTCACCATGGTTGAAGCCTAAGCGCCTAAAAACGCTTCCAAGTACAGCCAAAAACGATCAGGCTTCAACCTTAGAGCCTGATTTTTTTATTTAAGCGTTTTATGCAAAAAAGGAGTTACTTAAAACAATGGAAGCTAATCATATAGAATCCGCCCCAGTGATGCACGTCGAGATATTCGATACGGTGCCGAGAGACGGGGCCCAGTCGTTGCCGAAGGAGAATAAGTTCCCCCGCGATAGCGGAGTGAAGGTGGCAATAGCCAATGCCATAGCCAAACTAGGGGTCAGCACTATCGAAGCCGGTTTTCCGGCTACCGACCACGACGGCGAGGAAGTCAGCGAGGTGGCGGCCTCAGTCGGCCGGACTGAGTACTCGGTCGTGCCTAAAACGATTGAAAAAGGTGAGCTAGTGGCCTTGCCAACCCGCCTCTGGACACCAGTTATTACCGGACTGAGCTTGGCAAAGCCCAAGGATATAGAGGAGACCTGGCAGGCGGTCCAGGGTGCCAAACATCCCGGCATCCACACCTTTGTGGCAACCTCTGAGGAACATATGCGCGCCAAACATAGCGGCATGAGCCAGGAGCAGGTCCTGGAAATGGCAATTAAGGCAATCCGCCACGCCCGTGACGTCGGTGGTGCTGATACCCGCGTAGAGTTTTCTTGCGAGGCTGCTTCAACCAGTGACATGGCTACCTTGCAGCGTTTTGTTAGATCGGCCCTTCAGGAAGACATCGACGTTATTAACTTGCCTGATACCCTAGGTGCAGCCAGCCCGATACGCATGGCGCGTATATTTAGTGAGGCAACAAAATGGATTATTGAAGAAGGCCGGGCTGGTGACGTCATGATTTCTTCGCACAACCATAACGATGGTGAGCGGGCCGTACAAAACGCTATAAGCTCGATGCACGCCGTCATCGATACGGCCCGGGGCATGCATTCAGACATGCCCAGATTTCAGTTCGAAGGGGTGGCCGCCCCTGGTATGGGTGAACGGAATGGTAATGCGTTTTTAGCGGCTTATGTGCGCGACGTACTGACCGACCGTCATGAATTTAACGCCAACGTCGATATAGCTATCGACACCACCCTGCTCAAGCCTGTCGCGGAATTTGTACTGGCTGAGGCCGGCCTGAGTGGCGATCCCAATACTCCAGGCGTCGGCAAAGCCACGGCCGAGCACCGTTCAGGCGTTCACAGCGATGCCATCCTTAAAGGCGGGGTCGCAATATATGCAGCTGTTAATCCAATGTGGCTCGGGCACCCCCACGCTGGCGTCATTGAAGACGGCGACTATCAGGGAGTCCACGGAAGAAATAACTTGGGCGCCACCGATGTATATAGGTCGGAGCTGGTTAGGCGAAGCGCGGATATTCAAGCGCGGATTGATGCTATGGGTATGGAGGTTAGCAATGATCAGCTGGAGAGAATTACTGTTAAAAGCAACATCACTGCCCGGGCGCAAAAGCGGCCGATTACCGACGTTGAAATCGAAGCCTTCGCGGCCGAGGAAACCGGCGAGGCAATTGTCGATCAAATTGTAGTCGGCTACTCTGATGAAAAAACCCAGGAAAATACGGCGCTCGTGATTCTGCGTACACCCGAAGGAGAGAAAAAGGGAGAAGTACCACGCCGTGGCGGCAGTATTAGCTCCTTAATTCATGCCGCTAATGCCGCTCTTAATTTTGAGGGAGATGTTGATAACTTTCGAGTCCATCCTCTAGCCGAGGGCATGGACGCGGCTGCAACAGTGTCATTCGCCGTTAAGCAAAATGGTCATGCCGTGACTACTGCTGCTGAGAGTGAGAGCGTTGATGAAGCAAGTTTACACGCCTACATTAAGGCTGCGAACCTGATCGACCGCATAGCTAAGCGCTATACGCCCGGGCAAATATAGTAGCTAAAGGCTGATGGCTCTTTAAGCCTCATCCTGGTTTGGCTTGTCTAGGAGTAGCGGCTCGACGCTGGGTGAGACACTGGAAATCTTGACGACATCCTTGTCGATCTTCTTGAGCTCCTTGTGGGCGGTGTTGTAGTGGTTTACGGTCGTGCCGAGAGAGTTACCGAGTTTTTGCATAAAGATCTCGTACGATGAAATATGGGTTCCCAGCTGGCCGACGCGGATCTGGATTTCTTTGGTCTGCTCTTCAATCTGCAAGCCCCTTAGCCCCTGCAATACGGTCTGAAGATAAGCCATAAACGAGGTCGGGCTGACTATGATGACCTTTTTGTCGCGGAAGGCGTATTCAATCAGGTCGCGGGCGCTGGTATTGCTGGTGCCGACTTTGTTGACTAGCAGGTCGTAGTATATGGCCTCTGACGGGATAAACATAAAGGCAAAGTCCATGGTGCCTTCGTCGGGCCGGATATATTTGGCGGTCTCGTCAATGCGGTTTTTCAGGTCAGTCTTGAACTGTCGGATAATGGCCTCTTTTTTCTCCTTGTCTTTGGCTTCTAGGATGCGGTTGTAGTTTTCAACACTGAATTTACTATCGACCGGCAGCATTTTTTGCTTGTCGAGGTAGATTACTGCGTCAACGATTTCACCGTCTTTAAAGCGGTGCTGCAACTTGAAACGGTCTGGCGGCAAAACGTTGTCCAGCAGCTGGGCTAACAAGTACTCGCCCAAGACGCCGCGTTGCTTGGGATTGCCGAGAACGTTCTGCAATATTTTGAGCTCGTCGGTTATGCCCATGACCTGCTTGTTGGACTCCTTCAGCTCGGTCAGGTTCTTGGTAACTTCAGCTATAATCTTACTGCTCTCGCTAAACTGCTTCTGTAGGCTGCCCATCATCATAGCCTGGTTCTTTTCAAAGCGTTCGCCTAGCTGGGTCTGCAAGCCGTCTTTGAGCTTGGTAATGTCGTCACTTAGTTGGGTCAAGTCTTGTTTAAGCAGCAGGGCGCTTTGGGTATCGGCAGCGTTGCCCGGCCTTTTTATGACCATGGCCAGTAACACCAATACCAAAATCCCCAGGATTATAACGGCCACAAGCATATTACTTATTGTACCCTATGGCCTTGAGAAACGGGCTTAGCTTTCGATGGTTACCGTAGTTCCGACATACGACCAGTCATACAGCCATTTGGCCGTAGCTATGGGCAGTTCGACGCAGCCGTGCGAGGCATTGAGTGAGTTGGCGCTAATATTGCCAAAGTCGCTCGGCGAGCGCCAGGTGGCGTCATGAAAGCCGTAGTTGCCGTATTGGTTGTGCAGGAATGGCATCCAGTAGTAGACAAAGTCATTCCAGCTGCCGGTACTGTCGCTGCCGACCAGGTGTTGGTCGGTTTCCTTAGCATAGACGTGATAGGTTCCAGTTGGCGTAAGATCGGCCGCTAAATAGGAGATACCGGTAACCACCGGCGAGTCGTAGACTTGGGCGCTCTTATCGCAGGCCCAGAGATGGCGCTGACCGACACTGACTATAATCTGCTCGTCAAGGGTGTTGCCGGCACAGTTATTGGTGGGTGCTGGCGCAGCTGCGGCCGGGGCGGCCGGGGTTGGCGCCGGTGGCGGTGGCGTCTTCGTATGAATACCGGCGCTAGATGCGGATTTGGTGCTCTGGCTTAATTTGGCAGCACTTTTATTCGTGTAGTCACGCAGCAGCAGACCGAGCACAACTGCTGCCAGCAGCAGAAGCATAAGTTTGCCGCTGAACGCACGCCGCGGCTTGGCAGACTTGGTGCTCCTGGTATTTTTGGGTGTCCTGGAACTTTTGGTTGCTGCTTGGGAATGATAATAAGAATAGCCTAGGAGGCTTCCCGGCCGGACAGTCTTCTGCTGTAGTGATGGCGTACTCATGATTTACGTTATACCTAAACTGCGCCATTTATTTATTGGCACAAGCTTTCATAATAGCTTATCCCAATTAATTTTTACTGTTTTTGTTTTTGTTTATCCAAGTTTAGTATAACACTTTATGCGCCAGGTCAAATATAATTTGTTTGCCGGAGTACTAAAATGACCCGGCGCGAAATTCGGCCGGGTCGGTTGGAAGCCTCACACTTCCATTATCTAGCTTAAGCCCGCAAATATTGATTTGCAACGTGATTTACCTCACATGAATCATGAACGACTGTTGTTGCTTTGCTGAGCTTTAAGATTACTTTTTACGCAAATTATCTAATCAGTAAAAGGTCCCCTTTTGTCTAAATTTTGCTTGTTAAACTCTCGTTCAGCCCCACTGAGAAACCGACACCTCCGAACGGGTTCGCTTTGCCAGGCGACAGGTCAAGCTTGAGCTGGCCACCGTAAGAGTACACGCGACTGACGAGCGTGCGGCGATCTAGGGTTAGGCGGCCGGGTTGCGGTACTATCATAAAACCCCAGCTAGCTGGCATGACTTTACCTTCAATTCGACGCTGCAAAGCAATCATTGCAAACCCGGCAAGATTTATAGCGTTCAATTCCAGGTTTGGGTGTGCTGCATCGAATTGAGTTTTTTTAGCAGCCAGTTGGTCAAGCTGAGTTAGTTGACGCCATTTGGTGCTCGTCGTCTTGTCGTAAGGCATATCGAGCAGGTGTAGCAGTGGTTCTTCGCTTCGAGGCCCGCTGGTTAAGGCTAGCCGGGCATGCGCTGGCCGCACGGCTGGTTCAGCTTTACCTGGCGCTACGACATCCAGTCGGTTAATCTCGGCGAGCGAGTAACCTCTGTATTTGGAGCTTTGCGGCAGCCACAAATCTCTTGATGTGTCCGGGTAAGTATGCTGATCAGGATAAACCAGGATAAAAGGATAACGGGCCCGATCCATAGCCTGCAGCATATTCAGAGGAGTGAAACCGCTGCCAAATGGTAGCTGGACGTAGGTTTCACCAGCTTCTTGTCCTAAGGTACCAAAATCTTTTCTAATGCTTTCCAAAGTCTCGTCAGCGTCAGCGCCAACTCTGCCCAGTATTCTCAGTGCTTCCATTGCTAAGGCTGCCCGATCGCTCACGTTCACGTCAACAGCTGGAGCTGCAGACACTTCCGGTGATATCAAACCTTGAATTGGCATAGCTTGTAACTCCTTACTTTAACTATTTTAGGTAAAGTCTTGTTGTTACGTATGCGCCTAACTATAGGCCGAATTTACTATATGTCAACATATTGTTCTAATAAAATCCAATCGTGTCGATTTTTTAAATGATTGTACTGGGGGTGTATGTAATCGAAGGTATACTTGGCCCGCCCAGTTGTTAACTAAGGCTGACGTATTACGACCATGTCTGGCTCGTATAGGCGTACGTCTTTCTGTCCCTCAATCAAGTGGTAGCCTGGTTCTTCATTGCAGACGTTCTGCACACTCTTCATAGTCGGAAGATCAGAATACACGATTAGCAAACCACCGGAGGCCAAGGCCTGCTGTGAAGCAGTTAGTAAGCCTCTAGCCAGATCGCCGGTGTAGTCTGGGCCGAACCAACAGCCAGCAATCAGATCATAACGTTCACCTTCCTGAGCCCTGCTACTAATCCATTGCAGCCCGTCGCCGTCATGCACACGTACCGGAAGGTGCCGTGTCAGGCCTGTTTGTTCAATTTTTTCAGCCCAATCGAGGTTGGTATTTAGCTCTAGGGCGTCTACCGAGCCCCGGCTTTGTTGAGCGAGTAGACCAAGGGAAAAAGCCGAGGCGCCGCTACCGGTTCCAAAATCAATGATCTTTCTTGCCTTAAGCACATCACTATAACCGGCTCGCGCACATGCCAGTAAGCGTGATGCCGCAAGCATTGCACAATACCGCGTCATATTATCCATGCTGCCAATAACAGGTTGAGCAAGCCGTGGATCATCTAAGTCATACGCTCCGGCTACTTCAGACAGTTCCATAAGTTGTTATAATAACAGTTTTTTCAGTTTTTGCAACAGACAGGTGATGGAGTTTCTAACCTAAGTCACCGCTCTTGGGCGGCTGTAATGCGGCAAGAATTCGTTCTGCCAGAAAATGACTGGCTTTTTTTGAGATGCTGTGTCCGGCACGCACTGTATGAATTTGCATGCGTCCATCCTGTTCCTTGCCGTAGACGTATTGGACGGTGCCCCGGATAACCAACATGTCGAAGCTGCCATATATTACATCCATCGGCATGCCCAGCTTAGGTATATCCTCAGGCGCAGTCTGTTCGTAAATAGTGTGCTGCAAGCTTTTGACGTACGGCCTCCAGCTGTTAGGCTCAACTTCAAGATTATTAAGTTTTCGGGCCAGACGATCAGAAAACTTGGTCTTATCGGCGTCAAACGATGGCTCATAGCGCAGAATCCAGTTATATATTTTGTTATAGACATTCAGCCGTAACCGGTAGTAGCGCTTATTAGGCAGCCCTTTATATAACGGCATTTCATATAAAACCAGATGCCTGACCAGATCAGGCCGCAGGGCTGCCAGCCGCACCGCCACCAGGCAGCCCATGGAGTGTCCGACGACAATAGCCGGAGCTTTGAGGCCAAGACGTTCGATACTATTCGCTACGGCCTTAGCATGGTCGTTGGCGTCGTAGGCGAGCCACGCCGGTTTTGGCGAATCGCCGAAACCGAGAAGGTCAAAGGCCACGACCCTAACAGGTTTGTCTGCTAGTTCAGTAGCTAGGGATTGCCACCCCTGGCCGTCACGGCCAAGGCCATGCAAAAGAACGATCACTGGGCCGCTGCCGGTGTCGATTCTCTTCACCAGCTTATACGGCCGGTTGAGTGTTTGGTGCCAAAGGCGGTCAAATATCCGGTTGCTCATACTAACCAGTATAGTGGAGTAAGTGTTTGCCAAGCATGAGCTTAACTGGTTACAATAGGGCTGGATGTTAGAAATTATACCCAAAGTCCGGGAAGCAACATGAATATCTACGTCATGATAGTCGAGGTTGCTTTGCTGGTTTCGGCCTCGGCAGTTTGCTCCGGACTCAATATTGCCGTCATGTCGCTCGATGTCAGTGATCTCAGACGCAAGGCCAAGCTTGGCAACCGGCAAGCCAAGCGGGTATTGCCCCTCAGGCAACGAACCCACTTAACGCTCGCCAGTATCCTGCTGACTAACGTTGCGGCTATCTCGGCCACCTCGCTGGTGCTAAACCAGCGCCTCGATGGCTGGATCGCCGGGCTGACCAGTACCCTGTTAATAGTTATCCTGGGCGAAGTTATGCCCCAGGCCCTGTTCTTAAAAAACCCCTTGGCCTGGTCGAGTTTCTTCGCACCATTTTTGAAAGTCATGGTAATAGCGACCTATGTCATCAGTTGGCCACTGATGCTGCTGCTTGACAAATTATTTCCCCGTCAAAGGGCTAAATTACAAAGCCGCCATGAGCTCGGCCTGCTAATAACCGAGCACCTGACCGATGAGTCCAGCGAACTTGACGAAGACGAGGTTGAAATTATGCGCGGCGCTTTGAGCCTTAGCGAAAAAAGGGTCCGTGACATTATGACCGACATTCGCCACACCTACTGGCTGCCGCTTGATACCTTGCTTGATGATGCCAAGATAGATGAAATTAAAGCCCAGGGCTTCAGCCGCATCCCTATATTTAACCAGGCGCTGACCAAGTGTTACGGCGTGCTGCTCATGAAGGACCTGGTCGACATTGATTTTGACGACCATACTTACCGTCTGGATGATATGACGCTCTACCCCGCCCAGCTGGTCGGCAGCATGACTGCCCTTGATACGATGTTCCGTAAATTTATTAGCGCCGGCACGCATCTTATCCCGGTTGAAAAAGACGATCGCATTATAGGCATTGCCACCATTGAAGACTTACTCGAAGAAATCGTCGGCCACGAGATTGAGGATGAAACCGACCGGCAACGGCGGAATTAGCTAACCCAAGAGGGTCCGGGCGGCGGTCATGACGCTGGCATAGCTTGCAAATAAGGCCTCGGGGTCACTACTGGCGCTTAAGGTCGCATAAGGCAGTATGGCGCCGCTAAAGCCGTCAGTCTGCCAGTAAGCGCCTTTGGGAACAGGCAGCTTGGTAAAACCGGGCGGTTCCGGATAGGCAGTAAGGTACAGATATGGTTCGGCGATCGTTTGATCGCCGGTTGAAAAACCAATCGCCAGTTGCTTCTCATCGGCTCGCGGAAACCAGACCAAGGAAAGATCAAAGTGATGAGGGTAGAGTAAGACCGGGCTGGTCAGGCCCTTCTTCAAGCTGCTCTTGAGCGCGCCGAACTGTCCGTCCATCCACCACAGCGCCTCGGCATACAAATCGGCTTGGTGCTTGTCGAAGTGGCGGACGCCACCGACAAATTCCGGTTGGCTTATGCTGGCATCCGATCGCTCGTTTTGCAGCCATAGTTTAATATTTTTGAAGATTTCTGGCGCCGCATAATCACTTAGGGGCCAGGCATTGCCATCAAGCCGAACCTTATGGCGGACAAGATCTAAAGATGCGCGAACTTCTTTTGTGGCTAGCATAAGCTGCTGGGTCGTTAGCCCTCTAGGCCCAACTTCCAGTCCGTAATACCAGTCGTGCGGATCGCGTTTAACTAGTGCCCGCTGCAAGGCGCCAAGCACGTGGGCCACTTCTTGGATATAGTTACGGGTCAGCACCATATCCTTATGGATAAGTTTGGGCAGTTGTGTCGTCATGCTAAGAACCAGTATATAGGCCCTGGGAATTCAAGCAAAAACAAAAAAGAACCTTTTGAGGGGCTCTTTTTTGTCGTAAGTTGGGCTATTGCTAGCTTGCCTTGCTGATCACCTCACAGTGACTAACAGCAACTATATACCTAACTCCAAAAACTTGTCAACGTTTTTATTGTAATATTCTCTACGGCGTTTTTTCACCATCTTGTGGAACGCCGTATTGTTGTGTATAGCTCAGCAGAGCGCCGGCTATTTTTGACGTTTGCGGGCGCGCGGGTCGAGTTCTTTTTTACGTAAACGTAAGGTCACTGGCGTCACTTCCAGTAATTCGTCGTTTTCGATGAAGTCGAGGCATTGCTCAAGACTGAAGATCGTCGGCGGCGTCAGCTGGACGGTGCCGTCGCTGGACGAACTGCGCATGTTGGTAAGATGCTTGGCCTTACAAACGTTTATTTCTAAGTCTTCCTGACGGTTATTGAGGCCGATGATCTGGCCGGCGTAGACTTTTTCGGCCGGCCCAACAAAAATAGTGCCCCTGTCCTCGGCCGTTTCCAGTGAGTAAGGAGTAGTGATACCGGCTTCATAAGCAATCAGGACGCCGTTTCTAAGCTGTGCAAGCGGCGCGCCTTGCGGCTGATAGCCGATGACTAGGCTATTCATAATTATGGTGCCTTTGGTGTTGGTCAGCAGGATGTTGCGCATGCCAAGCAAAGTCCGGGTTGGCATTTCATAAATAAGTTTGGTGACCCCTTTGGGGCTAGCGAACTGCTCCTTTAGGATGGCTCGCCGCTGTCCGAGCTCCATTTGGACCGTACCAACGTGTTCGGCCGGCACTTCAATTATGACCTCCTCAAGCGGCTCGACGGTCTGGCCTTTCTCTTCATGTGTGACTACTTGAGGGCGTCCGACTTCAAATTCATAACCTTCGCGTCGCATCGTTTCGATCAGTACGCCCAAGTGCAGTTCGCCGCGGCCGGCAACCGTAAAACCGATACCGCTGTCTTCTACTCGCAAACCAACATTGGTTTCAAGCTCTTTATGCAGGCGTCCAGCTATTTGACGGGAGGTATTAAACTCGCCTTCCTGGCCTTTGAAGGGCGAGGTGTTGGGGCCTAGGTAGATACGCAGCGTCGGGGCCTCAACTTCAATTGTCGGCAAGGCTTCCGGCGCTTTGGCATCGGCTATTGTTTCGCCGATTTGGGCATCGGCTATTCCGGTCAGCTGCACTATGTCTCCGGCAATGCCTTCATTAACTTCAAACTTACTGACTCCTTGGCTCATGAAAACCAGCTCAACTTTGGCCGGTGAATGCGATCCATCCTTTTTAATTAACATGACGGGGTCGGCCGGCTTGACGATTCCCCGGGTAATACGGCCAATAGCGTACTTGCCCTTGAAGTTGTCGCTGTTTAGCGCCGTAACCAGCATCTGAAACGGTTTATCCGGCTCTACGCTGGGCGGTGGTACGTGATCAATGATCGCGCTGAAGATAGCTTCAAGGTCGCCGTCGGCCTCAGGCTGCATGGGAGGTTCTGCCCAGGCTTTTCCATCACGGCCGATGGCGTAATATACCGGGTAGTGCAGCTGGTCTTCGTGGACGGCTAGCTCTAAAAACAGATCAGCCAGTTCATCTTCTACTTCACTTAAACGGACGCCGTCTTTATCTATCTTATTAATAATGACGATCGGCTTCAGTTCGGCGGCCAGGGCCTTGCCGAGCACGAATTTTGTCTGGGGCATCGGTCCTTCCTGGGCATCTACAATCAGCAGGCAGCCATCGGCCAGATTAAGCGTCCGTTCCACTTCACCGGAAAAATCGGCGTGTCCCGGGGTATCGATAATATTAATGCGGTAGTCGCCGTGTTGGACGGCCGTGACCTTGGCAGTAATGGTAATACCGCGTTCTTTCTCCTGGTCGCCACTGTCCATGATCAGGTCTTGGCTCATTTCGGCCTGGTTGTCGCGGAAGGTCTGCGATTGCTTAAGCAAGCCGTCAACCAGCGTCGTTTTGCCATGGTCGACATGGGCAATGATGGCGATGTTACGGATTTTAGCTGGGTCTTGGGTTTGCTTCATGAAATAAAATAGGCGCCTACAGTCAGCGCCTCAAGCTTTCTTATCTGTAATTATAGCATAAGCGAGCTACTGTGGCAATGGCGGGTCAGCTGGAGTTTGAGTAGCTAAATAATTATCCAATGCTTGCTGGCCGGCTTCACGCCTAGAAAGTTGGCCTTCGGTAAAACCAGGCAGTCTACACATGTCTTCCCAGGTAAGCTGTAGTATTGCCGCCTCACCCATAAATTGTGCTCTGTGTTCCAAAAGCTTGTCACGGTGCTCGAAGGACAAAGCGGCCGCAAAATACGGCAGCTCGTTCCAGCCCTTGGTCCCTATTTCAAGGTGCACGCTGTGAATCTCGGCGGCTTCTACAATAAGTTCGGCGGCGGCAATTCGGTCTAGCGCCTTAAATTCCCTTACATACTCTGCGCGTCCAGGTATCTGATGCCCATGTCTGGAATCCTCTACCACGTGTCTTTGAAACGGGCTACCTATTCTATTCATCATCGTACAATACTATAAAGTTGTAAGTATTACAAGTCTATACTTTGAGTTAGCTTGTTTTGCTTAATGAGTGACGAAGGTCAGGGCGTGGCCGACGCGGCCAGCGCGGCCAGCGCGGCCAATACGGTGGACGTAGTCCTGGTAGGATTGTGGCTGGGTGTAGTTAATGACATGGGTTATATCGACGACGTCGATACCTCGGGCGGCTACATCAGTCGCAACCAGTACCTTAGTCTTGCTGGCCTTGAAACTGTCAAGGGCGCGTTGTCTCTGGCCCTGGCTTTTACCGCCATGGATAGCATCGGCGGCAAAGCCCCGGGCGATCAGTTCATTACTGAGCCGTTCGACGCTGCGCTGGGTTTCATCAAAGACAATAACTTTGGCTACTTCTTCCTTAATCAGGATATCGTGGAGCTTGTCCATTTTGTCATGGGTGCCGGCGTAGCGGACAATGTCTTGGTTAACATGGTCACTGCTCTCACCGCTTTTGACGGATACGGTTTCAGGGTCGTTCGAGAAAGTCCGGATAAGCCCTTGGACGGTAGGTGCCATGGTTGCACTGAAGAAGAATGACTGGCGGTTGGGCGATAGGGCTTTCAAAATAAAGCTAACGTCCGGCAAAAAGCCCATGTCTAACATGCGGTCGACTTCGTCGAGCACGACCAGGTTGAACGAATCGAGTTTCAATGTGCCGCGTTCCATGTGGTCTTTGATGCGGCCGGGGGTGCCGATGACAAGACGGGGCCTGGCCCGTAGGTCACGCAGTTGGCTTCCCATGCCGGTGCCGCCAATTAGGACAGCGCCGGTGAAACCGCCGCCGCGGCCGATACTCCGGCATTCATCTTCTATCTGTTGGGCAAGTTCCCGGGTCGGGGCGACGATTAAAGCCTTGGCGTCACGGTTAGTAATAAGTGCCTGGATTACCGGTACTGCAAAGGCAGCTGTCTTGCCGGTACCGGTATTGGCTATACCAATAACGTCGCGGCCGGCCAGCCCTAGAGGGATAGTTTGGTCCTGGATGGGCGATGGGGTAACAAAACCCTTGGCGCTCAGGTTACGGTGAATAACTGGATCAACGGCGAAGTCCGCAAAGCTGTGCTTGGGAGTGTAATCTTGTGATTGAGTTGGTTTGGCAATGGCCACAAACTTGGCCGGGTTTATGTATTCGCCACGGCGCTTATTACCGCCGCGGTTGTTATTGCGGCTATTGCCGCGTTTTGCAGAATTATATACTGAATATTTGTATGAAGACATTAAAAAATGAACCTTTCATTTGTAACTAGTTATTATTATCTCGATTGCTGGTAATGAAATCGAGTAATCTATACAGCTACAAACCCGGATTCATTTAGAACAATACCTTTATATTAGCACGATATTAACTCGGTGTCAACGCTAGTTTTAGTGTCTTGGCCATACTTGACCGCCGGCTGGGCTCAAGCTTTGGCTGGCCACCATCTCTTGCAACCCCCTTTCGGCCTCGTCATCGTGGCCACCCACGTCGCCATTGCCGATAAAATAACTTTTTGAATCAACACCTCCTGAGGTCATGCTCAAGTAACCATCGTCAAAAGGGTCTATCCTGGAGAGGACTGGCATCAAATTCGTGTCAAGCAGCTTGTATTTGACTGTACGTAAACCGCTGCTATCCTCGGCTTCACTAACTGTGTCAACCAGACTTGGACACTTAAAGAAGCGGGAAGCAGACCCGTTCTTAAGCATAAGCATTAACATATACGATCCGGCTGACAAGCTGCCTTCCCAAACCCTTTCTTCGGCGTAATATTTATATTCAGCCGGCTGACAAGGCTGTAAATCTGGGCTGCTCATAATCTGTTTATAACATATACGCGCTTATTAGTCTACGAGGAGATCTGGGTTATAGCGTATAGTTGAAGTATGCAAACAATACCGCTGGCGGAGAGGATGAGACCCGAAAAACTCGATGAGGTTATCGGTCAAGGACATCTGGTTGGAGCTGGCAAGATTATCCGTGAGATCATCGAGCATAAACAGCCTACCAGCCTTATTTTATGGGGGCCGCCCGGCAGCGGTAAAACCACATTGGCCAGGATTATTGCCGGGGAAACCGGCGCTGAATTTGTCGAGCTGAGCGCCGTAACGTCCGGTAAAGCCGACGTCGTTAAAGTCATTGCCCGGGCCGAGCAAAATAGGCGTCTGGGCATGCAGACTATCCTGTTTGTCGATGAAATCCACCGCTTTAACAAGGCCCAGCAAGATGCCTTCCTGCCGCATGTTGAGGACGGCACGCTTATCCTTATTGGCGCCACGACGGAAAATCCGAGCTTTGAGATTATTAACCCTCTCTTGTCGCGATCCCGGGTGCTTGTCCTTGAGCCGCTAGCTAAAGACGAGATTGTTAAAATTATCCGCTCGGCCGCCAAGGCCGAAAAGCTTACGCTCAAAAAATTGCCGGCCAGAAGTATTGATTTGCTGGCCGAATTATCCGGCGGTGACGCCCGGGTAGCCCTTGGCAACCTGGAGTTGGCCGTGCAGCTGGCCGGCAACAAACCCGTTACACCAGCCACCGTTGAGACAGCCGCCCAAACCCGGGTACCTGGCTACGACAAGAAGGGCGAATACCATTACAACGTTATTAGCGCCTTTATTAAATCGATGCGTGGTGGCGACGCCACAGCGGCACTGTACTATCTGGCCCGCATGCTGGAAGCTGGCGAAGACCCGAAGTTCATTGCCCGCAGAATGGTTATCTTTGCCTCTGAAGATATCGGCCTGGCCGCTCCGGCCGCCCTCAATCTCGCGGTTTCGACATTTCTGGCAATTGAGCGCATCGGTCTGCCGGAAGGTCAATACACCCTATTCCATTGCGCCTCCGTTATGGCCAAAGCCCCCAAATCCCGCGCAGTGACCGAGGCTATGGCCCGGGCGCAGACCGCAGCCCAGGATTACCCTGACCTGCCGGTGCCCTTGCACCTCCGCAACGCGCCGACCAATCTCATGAAAGACTTAGGTTACGGTAAGGGCAGCAAATGGACGCCGGGCTTTGTCCACCCAAAAGGCTTTCTGCCGCCTGAGCTTCAAGGACTTGATTTTTTTCCTGATGCGCCCTCTAAAAGAGCTTGATGAATCCCGTAGGGAATAAGCGCCGACCCTAGGCCGCACAAGGTAATGTAATAGTGTTGTGAGAAGTTTCCCCGCGTAGGCGATAAAGCTTCATAGAGCGAAAGAAGGCCGAATATGCTGTAGCCTACCATCAGGCAGTAGAAGAGAGGGGTACGGTTTCGCCACCATATGAACAGCAGAGCTAAAAACAAACAGACCGATGCTAGAATGCTCAATATGCCATGTGCGAGTAGTATATGGTCCTGTTGCCAGCTTGGGCAACCCACCGCTCCCGGCAGGCACCGTTCAGGCAAGAGTGTATCGGCAATCGTTCCCAGAGCAAAGACTATAACGTTGATAAGCACAAAGGCCAAGAACTTTTGGTGTTTGCTGGTTCGGTAATAGCGCCACAACAGCCAGCAGAGCAGTAGCATCAGAAGACTGCTGCCGACATCGGCAGCAATGAATACCCAGTTATACGGCTGATGAAGAGCTTCCAGGGCACTGGCCAGTCCGTTATGCGAAGCTGCCGGGTTTAACAGGTAACCAAGCGGCCATGATGAATAAAGTAAGCCAGCCGCAACGGCTATGACGGCCGTGTAGGCCCAAAAACCAGGCGCAGAGTTACGCTTCATATTTAAGTTATTATACTGCCTATGGTTATTTCTACAGAATAGCACTTGTTATGACCCACGCCGGACTAAAACGTCGTGGGGATAGCATAATGATTGGTGGCACTGGGACAGGGATTTGCTAAGCTCCGCGCAGCAGCCCCTAGTGCGTACCAGCTCGGTTTTTTGGATAGATTGGAGCCAGCGGGGTTACTCCAGCGCTCCATGCCGTAGAAGAAATTAGTCCCGTAATCTACGTAGCCGAAGATTGTCACCGCGTTTACGTAATTGGTACTCCGGGCCCAATTTAAGAAGTTGTAGACATTATCGCATTGGTCTAAGCCATGGTATTGATTGCCTGCCGAATCGGCTTCCGGCCATTGTAGACTGTCGCCCGTAGCATTTTGAGCGGTCACTGTCGCACCCTGATTAGCGGTTGGCCAACCGACTTCGGTAATATAAATAGGTTTCCCAGTATAGCTATGAGCGTCCGCGGCGTCTTGGTGATTACCGGCAGCTGACTGCTGTATAGCAGCCGTACTTGAAGCGTCATCACCACCATAGGTATGCACCACGATGCCGTCGACATAACTGCTGATACTTGAAGTCCACCATGCCCGACCGAAGGCTTCATCATTGGGAACACCTGCCGGCGTCGAGCCCCACGATCCATCATAGGTAGCCAGAATGAGTGGTGCGCTTGATCCATAGGTGTTATGGAAAGTGTTATAGGTAGTTTTTACTAAGTTGGCATAGGCGTCAGCATTGGTTTGACTGAGTGCTTGGCTGCCCCAGAACCAGGTTCCGCCCGGTTCGTTGAGTACTTCTATGGTTGGACAGTTGGCTGGCGTGCAGTACATTTTATACCACGACAAGGCATCATTGGCCCAATTGGTGGCATTCAGTGAGCTGATGCCTTGGCTTGTACCTGATCCGTAGGTATCCACGGTGTACGGCCCGCTGAAGTCAACGTCGGCTTTAGCTCCGTCGTGTACCATTTGGATGATATCACCACCAGTGGGACAGTCGGTGTAAGCGGCCGAACTCACTGGATAAGTTATAGCCACGGCGTCCGGACAGTTTGATTGATCGACACGCACAAATTTGACGTTAGTAGTTACATCGTCCTCGCCCGAAGGCCCCCAGCCGCCAGCGCCCAGGCCGACAATCATATTGCTACCGCCGCCGCCCTTACCGGTCGATGCGCTACCAAAGGAGACGCAGTTGCCGTCGCTGGCCCCAGAACAAGTCTGCTTGACTGCCCCGTTAGCAAGCGTACCGTTATCGGCAGTCGTACTGGCATAGGGGCTCGCCGCATGAGAGCCGATGAGCAGATAGGTGCCGATAGCAGCCACTATGACTACAACGAGCAGTGCCAACAGTCGTTGGGTGTTTTTTGTCCGCTTAGAAAAGTATTGTTTCAGCGGACCGGCATTTAAGCCTTTTCTCATAATTACTGCCTAACAATAACTGTGCCTACCAGCGTGTAGGGGTTCAAATCATCATGGTAGGTATAGGTACCGGCCTTGTCAAAGGGAAAACTGTAGTGGTCATTCGGAGACAAGTTCTGTTGTGAGTCAAATCCGCTCAGAGCATTGTCGGTTGGATAGGGGTCGCTGGCTACTATATGTGGCGCGGTGTCAGTATTGATCCAAGTAACGGCTTGGCCAACCTTGATGGTCACAGTAGCCGGCACAAAGCCGCTGCTTGTGATGCTGACTTGGGCAGGAGCAAGAGCCGCTAATGATGCCGCTCCAGAGGACGGGGAAGATTTATTACCCGAAAAGCTATAGGCCCCAATGCCAAGCAGCAACAGCAGTAACACCACTCCAAGTACAGGCCCCTTTTTGCTAGAAGATGAATCAATAGGAGCAGTAGAGACGTTGTGCTGTTGCACAGGATTTGTGGTCATCACGTGTATGACCATGTCTTCGTCGTCTGGTTCATGGGTTCTTTCGGTTGGTTTGCTGGGTGACATACTACTTATCTCCTATGATGACGATGATTCTTTGGTGTTAAGGACGCGTTCAAGGTATGGATACCAGATGGGAAGTGTTTGTATAGCCTTAGAGTGGTGTAGTCATCGTGGCTGTAGTGATATGTTTCAAAATGGCTCGCCTTAACATTATCTAGCACGTACTCTCCCGCTGAGTTCGTGTAAGACGTGGCGGCTCCGTCAGCTGTACCCCGGATTCCGGTACGGACGTAGACACCAGAAATTGGACTTTGGGTACTTGTGCTGGTCACCCTACCTAGTACCGTAGTTGCGGTCGAAGTATTAGACTTGGTAACCGCATTCACTATACTTGATTTGCCTGAGCGGCCGGCTGAGTCAAATGCTACGACATAGTAGTAATAGGTGGTTTTCGCACTAAGATTGGTATTTCCATAACTATTAGCAGGCACGGTTGCTACGAGTGAATACGAATTATGTCGGTGAGCGTGGGTGCTTCGGTAGACGTAGTACCCTTCTACAGGTACGTTAGCCGTGCTTGCCGTCCAGTTTAGGTTAATTTGAGAACTACTAATTGCAGTTGCCTGGAGGCCGTTTGGCGTGGTTGGAGGCAACGCATTTGTAGCAACCGGTGTGGTGACGCTGGCAGCGCTTGATGGTGCTGATACGTTTGGCGGACTGGCTGTGTCGAAAGCTTCAATCGTGTAGCTGTAAGTAGTGTTAGGGGCAACAGTGGTGTCGGTGTACGTTACAGGGGAGCTGGTTGAGGCAGATACTTGGGTGATGGTGGTACCGTTACGAATTATATAGTAACCAGCCACGCCGGGGCCGTTCGCATCAGTGCTTGCTGTCCAGCTTACCGTAACACTTGTGGTACTGTCGGCGTTGGCGGTGACTCCAGTTGGAGTTGTCGGTGTCGGGGTTTTCGGTGTGGTGACACTGGCAGCGCTTGATGGTGCCGATACATTTGGCGGACTGGCTGTGTCGAAAGCCTCGATGGTGTAGCTGTAAGTAGTGTTTGCGGTAAGTGTAGTGTTTGTGTAGCTAGTGGTCGTAGCGTTTACCGATCCGACTTTTGTGCCGCCTCTGAGTATGTTGTAGCCGCCTAGACCTGGGCCGCTCTTGTCAGTGCTGCCGGTCCATTTTACTGTAGCGCTGGTCGAGCTATTGGCCGAGACTGTTACGCCTGTTGGAGTACTTGGTAGTGGGGTTTTTGGTGTCGTTACGCTGGCAGCGCTTGATGGTGCCGATACGTCTTGCGGGCTGGCTACGTCGAAAGCTTCAATCGTGTAGCTGTAGGTGGTGTTAGGTGCGGCCGTAATATCCGTGTAACTAGTGGTGGTAGCGTTTACCGATCCGACTTTTGTGCCGCCTCTGAGTATGTTGTAGCCGCCTAGACCGGGACCACCTGAGTCAGTGCTGCCTGACCATTTTACTGTAGCGCTGGTGGGGCTATTGGCAGAGGCGGTGACGCCAGTTGGGGTGCTTGGTGCTGGGATTTTACTAGTTGTGGCGCTAGCGGCACTTGACTGGGCCGATACGTTTGGCGGACTGGCTGTGTCGAAAGCCTCGATGGTGTAGCTGTAAGTAGTGTTAGCGGTAAGTGTAGTGTTGGTGTAGCTAGTGGTCGTAGCGTTTACCGATCCTACTTTTGTGCCGCCTCTAAATATGTTGTAGCCGCCCAGGCCTGGGCCTCCCGAGTCAGTGCTAGCTGACCATTTTACGCTAATGCTTGTGGAACTATTGGCGGAGGCGCTGACATTGGCCGGGACGCTGGGTAGCGGGGTTTTGGGTGTGGTGACACTGGCAGCATTTGATGGTGCCGATACGTTTGGCGGGCTAGCCTTGTCGAAAGCTTCAATAGTGTAGCTATAGGTAGTGTTAGCGGCAACGGTACTATCTGTATAGGTAGTGATAGTAGCGTTTACCGATCCTACTTTTGTGCCGCCTCTAAATATGTTGTAGCCACTCAGACCTGGGCCTCCCGTGTCAGTGCTGCCGGTCCAGCTTAGCGTTACGCTTTTAGCAGTGTTGGCTGAGGCGGTGACGCCAGTTGGGGTGCTTGGGGGCGGGGTTTTTGGTGTTGTTACACTAGCGGCGCTTGACTGGGCCGATACATTTGGCGGGCTGGCTATGTCGAAAGCATCGACAGTGTAGCTGTAAGTAGTGTTGGGAGCAGCCGTATTATCTGTGTATGTTGGAGCCGTAGTGCCAGCTAATAAGGTACCGTTCCTATATACGTCATAACCGGATAGGCCGGGGCCTCCCGTGTCAGTGCTGCCGGTCCATTTTACGCTCACGCTGGTGGCGCTNNCTTGACTGGGCCGATACATTTGGCGTGCTGCCCGTGTCGAAAGCTTCAACGGTGTAATTATAGGTGGTATTGGGAGCGGCAGTATTATCCGTGTAGCTTGTGGTGGTAGCGTTTACCGACCCGACTTTTGTGCCGCCTCTGAGTATGTCATAGCCGCCCAGACCTGGGCCTCCCGTGTCAGTGCTGCCGGTCCATTTTACGCTCACGCTGGTGGCGCTATTGGCTGTAGCAGTGACACCAGTTGGGGTGCTTGGTAGGGGAACGGTGACCGGATTCACGGTATAACTACCGCCGGCAACGCTGCTAAGGTCGTTATTGAATGTTGTACTATCGTAAGCTGCCGAGCAGGTTAGGCCGAAATTTCCGGACGGGCAGACGCTGGCTAAGCCCATGGCTGATGTGCCGCTAGCAGTAGAGTGTAAGGTTACAGTAGCTACGGTCACCGCGCTGCCGGTCACGGAGCCGGTTGGAGCTGCTGAAAACTCAATTGAACCACTGGATATGGTATCGGGGAAAGAGCCAAAGCTGGCACCTGGGGTTATGCTGACCAGACTATAATGAGCCGCTGAATAGCTGAAGACTGACTGGACGGTATTGACTGAATCACCTCCGCTATTGAGCACTATAGTTACTACCTGGTTGCCGCCAACAGTGACGGATTGGCTGGCAGGCGATAAGGAGAGTGACGTACCCGAGGCGGCATGAGCCGAAAGCGCCATATTGAGTAGTGGCAATACAGCTAGTGCCGTAATGGTAGCGAGTAGTCCAGCTAAGTAATGTTTTTTCAAAGTCATGCTTATTTACCGTAATTGCCTATTAATATACTTAGGTCATGGCCTTCAACTACATTGCTGGTACTAGCCGAATTCGTACAGTCAAATTCACCTGGTCCCCAGTTAGTACCATAGTGACCGATTAGCAAGCTAAGGTCGTGTCCGGCTACGACATTGTCACCGTCCAAGTCACCAAGCTGGGACTCGGTTTTGGCGTTGAGGACGGAACTGGTAGGTGAAGTATGGCTGGCGTCATAGGCGGTAATAGTATAGCTATAGCTGGTACTTGGCGTCAGGCAGCTGTCAATATAGTGGGTGGTGGCCGGCGAAGCAATCAGGGTGGTGCCCCTATAAAGGTGGTAGCCGGTTAAAGTACCGCTGCTGTCGGTGCTGGCTGGCCAGGACAACGACACACTGGTGGCCGTGGTCAGCGTATTGGTTAGCGCGGGGGTAGTCGGGCCTCCCGAACTGGTATGACTGACAGTTACGCTCACCGCTGGGGAAGTTGTCACAATGCCGTTGCTATCAGTAGCTACTGCCGATAGGCTATAGGTGCCGTTAGATACGCCGGAGCTATCCCAAGTATAACTATAGGTTGTACCGGAAGACGGGCTGGTGATGGCGCTGCCGACATGGTTACCGTTTACTTGGAACTGGACGCTGGCAATCGTGGCCGCCGTAGTACCGGCTGAGGAGTGGGCGGTGGCAGTAGCTGACAGTATGGCAGTGGAAGATATCGCTGTGCCACTAGCCGGAGCCGTCATTGATACGCTAGGGGGAGCTGTGTTATTGAGAGGGGCGCAGTTATTACCGTCAGTCGTGGCTTGGGTGTCAGACGGCGTGCAGCTGATGCCACCGCCGGAAGTCACGGGTATAGCTATAATCCGGTCAATCGACACGCCGCTTTCAGTGCCGGTCAGCGTAAAGGTGTGCGTACCTTGGGATAAGCTGACATTGACTAGGTTGGCAGTGCTACCGCCGTAATCGTCGACCCAGTCCCAGGTAGTGCCATTTGTAGGTATGGAGGAATCGCCGCCGACGTTATAGCAGTTGGTATTGTCAATGTTAAGCAGTATGGAATTAGCACTTGATCTTGTGGCTTCCATACGTGTCCATATGGTATAGGTGGCAGCGGACGGAGCATAGACGCTCATGGTATCGGTACCATAGGTTGTTGCCGGGGGAGTACATGAGTCAGGCGTGCCGGCAGCAGAGGCGGTTTGGCCTAAGGGTGAGTTAGCTAGGGCTAAACAGACTATAACGAACAACAGGCCCAGGCTTTTGCTGAGGCGTAAGACGGTTTGTTTGACTTTCATAAGACTCTTATTTGTAGCTATCATATAATTTTCGGCTTAAACCATGTAAATTATCTACTCTCAGTCCGTTGTTTGTTAAATATAGGCAAAGTTTCACTTGTAATCACTTAAGCTGATTATCAGTAATAAAGCAAACAGTTATCCACAAGCGGGTTGCAGGAGCTGCCTGTCGTCAGGCCTACTGTCTTGACGCGCTCAGGCTGTAATCTGCTCCCAAGGCAGCCCCGGTTTACCGAAGTGGCCGTAGGCGCTGGTTTGGCTGTAAATGGGGCGGTGCAAATCAAGCGTGTCGCAAATACTTTTGACTGCCGTGTCAATAAGCTTGTCTTTGAAGGCATACAACGCTTTGTCACTTACTGTTTCGGTGCCAAAGGTCTCAATCGTCTGCATCAGAGGCCGAGGCTGGCCAATTACATAGGCCAGACCGACTTCGCACTTAGTAGCCAGTCCGTGGCTAACTATATTTTTGGCAATATAGCGGGCAGCATAGGCGCCGCTGCGGTCGACCTTGCTGGGGTCCTTGCCGCTGAAGGCCCCGCCGCCAACGCGGGCGTAGCCGCCGTAGGTATCAACCACGATTTTGCGCCCTGTTAAGCCGGCATCGCTTTCCGGACCTGGTATATGCCACAGGCCGGTACCGTTGATGGTGATGTTTTCATCGTTCGGCATGTCAAATTTATAGTGTTTGAGTATTGGGCTCACGATGTGTTTGATGGCATCGGCCCGGACTTGCTCGGCGCTTGTTTTTTCGTCGTGAGCCATGGCCAGCACTAATTTCTCAACGCCGACTGGCTTGTTTTTTTCGTAGCGAATAGTAACCTGGGCTTTGCCGTCAGGACGCAGCCATTTTAGTTCGCCGCTTTCCCTAGCCTCGTCAATGCGCCGAGTCAGGGCATGGGCCAGCGCAATAGGCAGAGGCATTAATTCCGGCGTTTCATTTATGGCAAAGCCGAACATCATACCTTGGTCCCCGGCACCATCCTGGTCGACGCCGAGGGCGATCTCCGGTGATTGCTGGTGGATGTCATTGCTGAATTCTGAATCGGGGCCAAAGAACCAAGCCTGGTTGGTATAACCCAGCTCACGGACTTTGTCGCGGGCAATCTGCTCAAAGTTTAGTTTGGCCGTGGTTTTAATTTCACCGAAAAGGGCGATTTTATTGGCTCCGGCAATACTTTCAATACCGGTATGGCTGTGTGGGTCCTGGGCCAACGCGGCGTCAAGGATGGCGTCACTGATGGCATCGCAGACTTTGTCCGGATGACCGGCACAGACTGATTCGCTGGTAAAGTACTGCACTATGTTGGCCATTAAAAAATCCTTCCCCCATTTTTCCTTTGGGAAAGGATACTAAATACTACTTAATATCTTCCCCAAGCTATGGGACTAGATGGAGCACCAACACCGGATTGTATAATGGCAGGTTGCTGGCAGGTCATTGAGCTAGGTCTCTCGCTGCGCTCTGTATACTTCTAAATTGTTAACGTGCCTATTGTAGCAAGCTGACAATTTGCGTCAAGTCTAGCCGACTCCCTCGATGTGTGGCAGAACTACTTGGTCTGGCCTTAGTAAAAGACCGGCTGTAGCCCTAATGATGCGTACATCGTTTAAGAGTGAAGAGTGCTCAAAAGCGGCTATTTCCAAGGCTACCTGTTTTTTGATTACTGCCTGGTTATGCACCGGAAATTGTTTGCCGTACAGCTGCCCGACGCCCGTCAAGCCTGTATGTAGTAAGGAAATCTCATTCCACTCGCTGAACTGCTCGGCCGGCACGAATGATTGGTAGTAGTCCTTGTAACTCTGTGTAAGCGGGCGGATACCAACCAGGCTAATACGGCCAGCAATGACGTCAAGGATCTGTGGTATTTCGTCCAGGCCCCGGCGACGGAGTGCAATGTCGAAGTCGTGGGCATCGGGATGATTGGATCCTCCAAATGGCACCTCCGGTTGGCCCGACTTAGATGGTTTGTCGTCCATCGTTTTAAATTTACGGAACGTAAAGGGCCGGCCGCCTATGCCGGCACGCTCCTCTTCATGTAAGGGGTGGGTAGTCCGATGCTCCCACATAGTCGCCGGGGCAATCACCCCAGCCGGCGCCGCCATAAGTGCAGCAATGGCCCAACCGCCATAAAAGTCCAGCCGGCGCTGCTGTTTGCTGCCAATATATTCGGCACCTTTTTTGCTCATGAGCGTAAACTATAACAGCAACTTGCCATCTAGTAAAGATGGTTCGCTTCGAAATTTTCCGACCATTTGCCATGGGCTGCCAAGGAGTTAGCCTGGCAGCGGTGGAGGTAGGCGGCCAAGGCCTTTTCCTTTTCGCCGGCTGCCCAAAGCTTCAGCACCGGATTCTGGATAGCCCGGCTGTATGAGAATGTCAGCGGCCAAGGCGCGCCACCAAGCTTATTCATGGCATCCAGGTGGGCCGTTGCCTCCTCTTCTGTTTGGCCACCTGACAGGAATACTACGCCGGCTAAGTTAGCCGGTACATGCTCCTTCAAGCACTTAAGAGTCTGTTCAGCTACGGTCTGCACTGTGGCCCGGTCCTTGCAGTCTTTGCCTGGGAGCACCATGCTCGATTTCAAGACAACTCCCTCGATCATGACGTCTTGGTTTTTTAGGGCTGCAAACAACGTGTCAAGCGTCTTGGCAGTTACTTCATAACAGCGCTCGATGGAATGATCTCCGTCCAGTAGTACTTCCGGCTCCACCACCGGTACGATACCGGCTTCCTGGGCCAGCGCCGCATAGCGGGCCAGGCCGTCGGCGTTGGCGCTGTAGCAGGCACTTGACGGTAGCGTGTCGCGCTCAATAGTAATAACTGCCCGCCACTTGGCAAACCCGGCACCCATTTTGGCATATTCACTAAAACGTTCGCGCAGGCCGTCCAGCCCTTCAGTGACTTTTTCGCCTTCATGCAACGCTAAGTCCTTGGCACCGGCATCGACTTTGATACCGGGAATAATGCCTTTTTGTTTAAGCACATCGGCTAGCGGGGTGCCGTTATCGTTTTTTTGGCGTATAGTCTCGTCAAATAAAATGACGCCGCTTAAAAACGCTTCGTTGCCTGGCGCGCTTAGCAAAAACTGTCGGTAGGTACGGCGGTTTTCTTCTGTATTTTCCAGGCCGACTGCTTCAAACCGTTTGGCAATAGTATTGCTGCTTTCGTCGGCAGCCAGTAAGCCCTTGCCGCTCGCCAGCATGACCTTGGCAGTATTTTTTAATTTGTCTTCGAACTTCATAATGCCTCCTTGACGATCGACTTATTACCAATAATTAGTGCGGTGCGCTCATGGAGCGTGCCCGGGACAATATCCAAAATTGCAATTTTCCCGTTTGACGCTGCCCCGCCGGCCTGCTCGGCTAAAAAGGCCATCGGCTTAGCTTCGTAATTGAGCCTCAGCTTGGGCTTAAAGTCCTGCTCGCCGGAAGTATCTACGGCTGGGTAGAAAAATATACCGCCCTTAATCATATTGCGGTGGAAATCGGCTACGAAGGCACCTGCCCAGCGCTGCTTGGACGCATGCTTTCGGATTTTTGTTAAGAACCGCAGGTCGCTTTTGGAAATATGGGGAGCGTAAGCTTCGTTAAAACTATAGTACGGACACTCGTCCGGAATCTTAACATGTGCATCACTGAGTAGGAACTCGCCGAGGTCAACGTCCAGCGTAAAGATATGTACGCCATCACCCCAAGTGAACACCAGCATAGTGCTGGAACCGTATAAAACGTAGCCGGCCATTACTTGTTCCCGACCTGGCTGCAAAAATTGCTTTTCGTCTCCAGCCGGTACTGTGTCCAGCTTTTTATGTACCGAAAAAATGGTGCCGACGGGCATGTTGACATCAATGTTGCTGCTGCCGTCCAACGGGTCAAACGCTACGACATATTTGCCGTCCGGATTCTTTAAGTCGACGACTTTCTCTTCCTCTTCGCTTGCTAGGGCAGCAAACAGGTGGGTATTGCTTAGGTAGTCCTTGCAAAGATTATTGGTATAAATATCTAGCTTGGCCTGGGTTTCGTCGTGTACGTTGGTGCTACTGGCTAGTCCAATAATATCTGTCAGGCCAGCCCGGTTAGTGCGGGCAGATATAAGCTTGCCAATCGTGGCTATGTCCGCCATCAGCATGGCTAGTTCATATCGTTCTGGATGGTCCTTAAGCTCTGTAAGCAGATACTGTTGCAAAGTTTTTGGCAGCGTCATCAATTACTCATTATATGTCACATGGCTATCCTCTGAAAAAAATAATCAGGTTGATGATTGAGGCAATAACCTGTAAATTCTTGGTTTTCAAAGTCTAAAGCTATATAATTTACCTCTGTACTGGGGATTGGCCAAGTGGTAAGGCANNTCGAATCCCTCATCCCCAGCCAATAGGTTGTTACAACGTTTTTTAGGTATAAATATTTTGTTGGCCCCTGTTATTTTTGTGATAACTGGGGTTCCCGAAACGATAGTCTGATATGTCGGTGCAACATTGAAGATAACCCCGAAAAACTTAGCTTGGAGGATGGGATTACTGTAGTACAACAGTAGCTCTTCCAGATGTTCCAGATAGTACCTGACATAGACGCTCAGTTTGTCTATATCGGTCAGTTCTTGAGGCTCGGTCTTTTGTTTTTCAATCATCAGGTCGCCTATCTCGGCTTCCAGCTTGGTAATGTCCTCTTCCATATACTTGATAGCCGATTCTGAGTTTAAATACTTGATCTTATCGACTGCTAGACGTATTTGGCTGCGCAGCCGGACTATTTGTAAATCGATCGTCACAGCGTCCTTGTGGACTTCCATCTGTTTATTAGCAAAGGCTTCTTTAGCAAAGCTCTCAAGCTCGTCTACGTACTCAGGAGAGACTTCTAGGGACTTTACGAAGGCTTCAATCGTCTGATCAAACTCTTTTTTAATAACCCTGAAGTAGTGGCCGCGATGATCGCAGTGATAGGCCGGAAAGTATTTGCCATGCCTGCCGCGCGAGGCACTGCCATAGAGCGGCTTTTCGCACTCCGGACACATTACTATCCTTTTATAGGGAAACTCCGAGTTTTTAACGCCTTTTTTTAATAGGTGCTCGGGTGGGCGGCGCTTGTGAATATGAACACCTTCATTGTCCTCAGTGATAATAAGCTTGCCCCTGTTTGCTGCATTAAACATCTCTATGGAGACCAGTCCGTCAAACTTACACTTTACCGGCTTATCTTGTGTCCATTTCTCCGGATTTACACCAGCGTATACCGGATTCTCAACTATTCGCCACAACTGCTTAAGGTTTAAGATTTCACCGCCGGTAGTGTCTATTACCTTGGTGCGGTCAGTTTTGTCACGCACTTCATGCTCACGGCTCCGATAACCAAGCATATTTATCTTATCAACGATCTCCATGTCATCTAAATTATTGCGAGCCCGCAGTTCAAACAGCTTAATAATAAATGGGGCTTCCTTATCGTTCGGTTTAAGGAGACAGCGTTTGCCGTCACGGGTCTCAATATGGACGTTTTCAAAGCCGTACAGCGGACGCCGTACCCAATAGCCCATGCGAGCGTAACGTATTTGCGCTCCTATCATACGGGTTTGTATGTCACGAACTTCGTCTTTAGCACGCTCAGCTTCGAGCATTTCAGTCTTTTTTGTTGGTGAGTACTCGCTCCACTTATATTTCACACCCAGGTGCTCAAGTGTATTAATCTTTTGGTTACTAATAACACCATATATGTCGACAAGAGAGACATTGCAATCATCAAGTTGGTTCTTAAGCAGATCATATGGGAGCGAACCGCCTCGGGTGAAGCGGTCTATCGACTTAACAATAAAGTTCTGGATGTTGTTTTTCGGATCCTTGCAGTAAGTTACCGCCTCCTGCATAGGCTGTAGTTCTTTTGAGGCTGACTCTAAAAACACAAAATACTTAGTGATTTTTATGCCCCGTATATCTGCATACTGTTCTATCTGATCCTTTTGGTCGTCCGGCGAGTCGCCATCAATACCTTGTTTGGTGGTTGAGACACGGATTGCAGCCACGGCATTCTTCATAAGGACTTGGTTAGGCATTTTCAGGCCTCAGAATCTTTTTAAGAAGAGGTTCGCCATTTTGCTGGTCTTCAATGATCTTATCGACAATAAGGTTAGCAAGCAGCTCAAGACGTTGCTGCACGCTCATTGACAGCGTATCCTGGATTGCTAAGTCTTCTTCTGCTATTTCCTTGCTGTTGGCCATCATTACCCTCTATAGTGTTTACTATAGTTAACATTATAAGATAACTATAGTCTACATTTCAAGAGGTTATCCACAGCAAAGTGCTTAGCAGTTATTTATTTTAATACGTCAGCTATATCTACGCCAAGAACTCTCACAATATCCATAATAACCGTAGAGGATGGATTACGCTCACCATTTTCAATTTGTAAATAATAAGATCGAGAAATACCCACATTATCAGCTACTTGTTCCTGTGTTAAATCCTTTAACTTACGGGCTGCTTGTAGCTTATTGCCGATACGCTTTAATGCTTGATCTGTCATATTGGCTTTATTTTAGCATGCAATACTTCAGAATCCCGCATTACACAATAATGCTGAATGTCCAAATATATTTGTAATGCTTTGTTATTAGACAACAGCATGCTATATATGTAAACAATGTTATTCGCTTCTGTTTATCACTTTCTGGTTAGCAATGAGTTGTTAAACTCAGGCTTACTTATAGCATTTGTAACTCTATTAGTCGGTAGTATCGCTTTATACATATATTGGAAGCAGCATTACGATGAAAAAACTAATGGTGCACGGGTCATCTATAGTGAGATTACGAGTGCCGAGAATAAATTGAAAGGTGTCAGACAGAAGTTCTTTGCTGATGAACACCCAGTGCTTGAGAGCATAATTTTAATGCCTTACGAAAGCTGGAGTAAATACAAGTACCTACTTAAAAAAGACCTGAAAGACCCAGAGTGGGAGTTGATAGAAAATTTTTACAATAACTGCATAGCCTACGACTCAGCAGTTAGACTTAATGATTCATACTTTCACAACAACACACTCCCTAATTTCGAGACTTTTAGTCACTACTATCGGGACATGATTCAGGAGTTTATAAAAAAGAATCCAGCGAAAGAAGAGTTTTCAAAAGCTGACAAGAATAAAGCTAAACATTTTCAAGATGTATTCCTTAAGAACGCTGGTGCTATGTGGTACTCTCCGATAAAGCCCATAAATGACGCTCGTGCTGCATTAGTTGCGCTTGAGAGTACCGTTTCTCTATCAACTGCAGGACAGAAGCTAAAAAAGATTTCCAAACTAAAAGGCTAGTTTAATGTCATCTAATCAGACATTAGACAACTAAGAAAATATAAAATATGCCTATACCCCATAAACTATCATTAACCTTAACACCTTCAGCAAATTTCTTTTGTGCCCTAGTTATATCCACCCTATAAGTCCCTTACGCTGCCGAATGGTACACGCTTAATGATTACATCCTGCATATTAGCCATAGCCGCCGGAACGACTGTAAACTCGCCGTATCTATCATTTATTTTGTCGGATGCTTCAGCCAGTGACCGAGTATCAAGTCTGGTGCCGTCAAATAAGCCGAGCTGAACCGGAAGGGCTGGTCGGACATCAAACACGGCAACGCTGATATGCGTAACTCGTGCCGGAAAGGTAAATCCTCTCATTAGACGCACAATATGCAGATAGATGTCCTGGGTCGAGTAGAGCAGGATCTTTGACCGCTTGCTTTTACCCCACCAGGTATTGTTTTCAAACCCCAAACCTATAAACACGCCTTGGGCTTGGTAATCATGCTTACGAAGTCTCCGGCCGGTTTTTTCAGATAGTTTCATCAGCAAACGTGCCACCTGCTCAGGATCGTCGGTTTTGTCGCCGACAGCGTAATCATTGCCGAAGCTATGTATGCCGAACCGCGCAGCATCTACTTCATAGCCTCTCAGCCGCAAGTACCAGTAATAGCCGACAATGCTTTTGAAAACCTCACCTTTGAGTTTGTGCATCGGCGCTGCCAGAAATTCCAGCGGCGTAAATATACCCGCCAAATTAAGCCGTCCCTTGTAGCGATAGTTAATGCCTGGTAAATCTATAAGTTCAAGCTGACTATAAATTTTCCGTATATCGCTGCCCCTGATTACGTCCATACCGTCAGGTTTATGCAGTCCGGCGGCGATCTTGGCTAAAAAGCGGTTTGGCCCAATCCCGATATTAACCGTGACGTATTCGCCCAGTGAAGCCCTGATATCCCGCTTTATGCTCCGGCCAACACTGGTAAGGCTTCTGCCGCTTCTAACTGCCTGGGAACCTTTGAAATCTACCACGAATTCATCAATAGATTTAGGTACTACCTCGCTGGTATAGCGGTGCAATACCTCACTGAACCGCCGGTGGGCATCGAAATACTTTTCAGGGTCCGGCGGCAGGATAATGATATCCTTGTCTATGGCTCTAGCGTCTCTGATCCGCATTAGTTTTATCCCCTGGCGTTTAGCCTCATAGGATGAAGCAATAATAAAACCACCCGGCGACGTATAGGCCGCCACGCCCACGGGCTTGTTGCGAATCAATGGGTTAGCCTGCTGTTCAATAATGGCGTAGCAGGAGTTTAAGTCGATGTGCATGATTAGTGGCGGCGCGTCGTTAAGTTGCAAGTCCATCATGGATAGCCTCCAGAGTCCAATGCAGATTACCGCTATCTAGTCGTAGCCGGAACCATAGGGTGTTTTCCTTGTCTACCAACTCGAAAATATGTTGTTTATCCTGACCCTCCATGTAGCTGTGATAGTAGCTGACGGGGCCGAGAGCGTAGTCTTTATTTTGCCAGTGCAAATGATACGGTACGGTTTGTTTTTTCTTGGCGCTGTAGTAGGAAACAACACTCACTTCTTGGTCTATCTTTTCACGCATATAGCAATCCTCCAGTAGAATGTACTTATGAAGTTTGATGATGGTTGCGGTAGATATTCGCTGACAGGAATAAAAGATCTGAAGCAGCGGTTTAATCTAGCGACTCAGCCGAGAGGCGTCATGCCCAACTACGATATTTCTCCAGGACAATTTGCGCCGGTTATCATTAGGGAAAATGACAAAAATGTGGAGGCGTACATGAAGTGGGGTCTCATACCATCATGGTCTAAAGACTCTAACATGGGCTACAGTCTATTTAATGCCCGCGACGATCACCTTTTTAAAAGCCCGGTGTGGCGCAGTGTGGTGCTACGTCAGCGCGCCCTTATTCCGGCCACCGGTTTCTTTGAGTGGACTAAACCGGAGAAGGGTTCTAAGCAACCAAAACAAAAGTTTTATATTCACCCCAAACAGTTAGATATTTTTTCGTTCGCAGGCGTTTGGGATACCTGGCACGACGTAGAAGGCAAACAGTGGCAGACATATTCAATTATTACGACTGAGCCGAATAAAGAGATGGCTAAGGTACATAACCGTATGCCTGTGATATTGCACCAAGAGGACGAAGCCGCTTGGCTGGAGCCATCCAAGGATAAGCCAGAAGACATTGAGCCTTTCTTGCGTCCCCTAGAAGACAATGGACTTGAAGTTTTTGAGGTTAGCAGTGACGTGAGTGCCTGGGATCGTAACGACGAACGCCGTATTGCTCCGCTTAGCAGTCAGTGAGTATACCACCTCAGTGTGTAATAAGGTTAAGCAGGGACCGGAGTATGCTTACCTAAATAAAAGTATACGCCATAGTGTATATCGTCCCAATCTCACAACAGATTATTGATAAAACTTTATAGGACACCGATGTCCTATAAACACACTTCATTTAACAGATATAAGTATTCTTATTTATTCCTTCTTATATTACTATGTAATAGAGGAGAGAAGATATATGGTGGGGAGAGCAGTAACAATCCATACCAGGAGCTATCCATGACTAAGTCTACTATACACAATCCACTCAACTCCAAGCAACTACACATACTAAAACTCGTACATAAATTCCGATTCATAACAGCACCATTACTCACGCAGTATAAAAACTTAAAAAGCCGTCAAGCTATGTACGCTACATTAGAATTATTAGCTAAGCAAGAATATCTCTCAAAAAGGATAGATAAAAGTATAGCCTTTCAAAATAAGGGTGCCAGCTACTTCCTTGCCCCGAAAGCCTTCAAAGTACTTCGGGAGACTCATTCAGCTGATGAAAAGTCGTTGCACGCTATGTATAACAACAAGAGAGTTGCCGAGAGTTTCGTTGACCACTTCATTGAGATCATCCGGTTCTATCTGGTGCTGCGGGACAGCTACCCTGGTACATTTCACCTGTTTACCTATTCAGAGCTTTTTAAATACGGTGAACTACCGGCAGACCCCAGACCAGACCTTTACTTAAACTGTATTGCCGCTAAGGGAGACCCAAAACAATACATCCTGTATAGCTTCACCGATAAACGGCTATTCGCCATCAAAAAAGACTTTGATGCGTTAATCGAGCATTTCGACTCAGGTGATTGGGAGGCGGAAAGCGAAACCGACTACCCAACCGTGCTGTTAGTCTGCGCCGATTCCAGGGCAGAGGAAAGCGTCAGGCGCTATATAGCGGCAAAGCTGGATAATACCGGCATTGATGACTTAGAAGTGCTGACAACGTCGTCTAAAGGCCTGCTCAACTCAAACAGGGCAAACAGGGCGATATGGAGTGATGTGTTGGAGCCGGAAGTGTTGGTGTCACTTTAGTTATTGCACCTACCTGCACCCTCATAAGGGGTAGGTATTTGAGCAGTTTCAAGCCTTGCTCGGGGCTATGTTTTAATCTTTATTATTATCTACAACTTCAACCCAGTTAATCCGAGAAAAAGCTGTAGACAGCAGATCACTCCAGAAGCTGGCGTCACCAGACTCGTCATCGAGCTGCTCGCGTAGCTGCCGCTCTAGCCAGTCAGCTCGGTCGAACGGCTCATCACCCTGACGGCCGGCTTCAAGCAGTAAGGCATAGCTGCCCTCGTCATTGTTAAGCCACAGGCTGGCCAGCCACGTTTCGCGGTTACTCCAACCGTTGTAGGAGGCAACTGCGGTGTCCATGTCAGGCTCCTTTCCGGCCGCACAGAGCGCAGTCATAGTTACCGTTAATGATATTCGCCAGCTCAACCGAACTGGTTATCTCCAAGTCATCTGCCAACTCGTAATACCGACAGGCACAGACTTCTTTTAGTGCGGCTTTTTCTAGCAATAGTCTACCGATAGACCGTGCTTTTAGATTTGATACGTTCATAGTATTACCTCCTTACATTTACGTAACAGGCACATAGGACATCCCGCCAGCCGCATTAGCAATGTGGAGATTGACCAGAGGCCGATACTACATTGCTGATGGGGTTACGGGGTGTACACTGAGAGGCTTACGTAAAGGTATCGTTTTTTATCTATTAGACCTCAGGGTGGACTTTTGAGTATACTGAGGGGCATGAATGTTTTAGTTACGGGCGGTGCCGGTTATATTGGTTCGCATACAGTTATTGAGCTTTTAAACGCTAAGCATGACGCAATAATGATCGATAACTTCTCCAACAGTGATCCCGAAGTGATGTTTAGGATTGCCAAAATAACCGGTCAAAAACCTAAAATCTATGACGGCGACGTGCAGGATAAGACTCTTCTTAATAAGATATTCCAAGAAAATCGTATTGACGCAGTCATACATTTAGCCGGGTTGAAATCCGTCGGCGAATCTGTCAAGGAGCCCCTGGCCTATTACCGTAATAATATCGATTGCACTCTCTCACTGCTTGAAGTTTTGAAAGAGAATAGTGTCAGGCAATTGATCTTCAGCTCCTCAGCTACGGTTTACGGCCAGCCGGAAGCACTGCCGCTGACTGAAACCAGCAGAGTCGGCATAGGTATTACCAACCCTTATGGCCGCACTAAGTACATGATCGAAGAGATTCTGAATGATCTACTAGTATCAGACCCGGAGTGGGCAATTATATCTCTGCGCTATTTCAATCCGATCGGCGCACATGAGAGTGGTCTGATCGGTGAAAATCCCAAGGATATTCCCAACAACTTGCTGCCCTATATCTCTCAAGTGGCTGTCGGCAAGCTAGATAAACTAAAGGTCTTCGGCAATGATTATGACACGCCGGACGGTACCGGCGTACGCGATTATATCCATGTCGTAGATCTGGCCAAGGGTCATGTCGCCGCGCTGGAACAGTTCAAAGCAAGTGACAAAGTTGATGTATTTAATCTCGGAACGGGAAAAGGCTCTTCAGTCATGGATGTGATCCAGGCATACGAGAAGGCCTGCGGCAAAACGATACCTTATGAGGTTGTTGGACGACGGCCTGGCGATATCGCCAGTTACTACGCCGATGTATCAAAAGCCACAGCGGAGCTTAACTGGCAAGCCCAGAAGACTTTAGAAGAAGCTTGCGCCGATAGTTGGCGCTGGCAATCTAAGAATCCTGACGGTTATGCAAAATAACACTTTACAACACCGTATTAAAAAGCTATCATAGAATCAAATCACACATTTCGCTAAAATAGGTTAGCCTAAACAGAGCTCGTACTACTAAACAAGGGAGTTGTTATTCTGAATCACCAGCTACTACAGCCGGCTGTGTTACTAACAGCATATGTTGCCATCATCGTTGCTGTTGTATTCTACACGTCTAGAGCTATCTCTCAATCCCTAAGCGGCGGCTCCTTCACCCCAGTCCAAAGTCAGTACAAATCCCCAGAGTTAGATATCATACCAACCGATCTTGGTTCCCATGTCAAAATATCAGTAAAGCTGGTAAGTCAAAACGAGTCAATTTATTACCTGCTAAAGAAAGAGGGAGTGTGAAGATGAAGACTTTATCAATTGTCATACCGGCATTGAACGAAGAAAAAGGCATCGGGCCGGTACTCAGGGAAATCCCCATCAAAAAGTTGAAAGAGATGGGTTATCAGACCGAAGTACTGGTTATAGATAACGGATCATGCGATGCCACTCCGCATATTGCCCGTTCAAATGGCGCTAAAGTCATCATCCAACCTATCCGAGGCTATGGCAATGCTTACAAGGCCGGCTTCGCTAACGCCCATGGCAACATAATTGCCACTGGCGACGCAGACCTCACCTACCCCTTTAGCATTTTGCCCGAGGCCATCAAAAAGCTCGAAAAGGAAGGCCTGGACTTCATCAACACCGACCGCCTGACCACGCTGAAGAGAGAAGTTATGGAAGGCACGCACGTCTTCGGCAACAAGCTGTTAAGCTTCGGCACCAGGACGCTGTTCGGGTGGCCATACAAAGATTCTCAATCTGGTATGTGGATCTTCAGGCGCCAGATCTGGGATCACCTGGACGTCCGCTCCTCGGGCATGCCTTTCAGCCAGGAGCTGAAGATAGAAGCCCACGTCCGCGGCTTCAAGTGCGCCGAAATGCCAATTGGCTACCGCGCCCGCGCCGGTGAAGTTAAGCTGAACACCATTGCCGATGGTATAGGCAACATTGTGCACCTCTTAAACAAACGTCGGCAGCTTGGGCTGCGGATCAGTAAAGCCAACGTTAAAAAGGTCAATCTAGAGTGGCAGGAAAACGTCAAGGATCTAGAAAATGAGTGGGAGACGGCGGCAGCCCAGTGAAAAAGACCAAGATCGCGCTGGCGCACGATGTTATTTGCCTTTAGACAAGTCCGAAACTCATCTAGAACGGATGGCTAAACGCTAAAGCGTATATACACATACATACTGTTGTGTCAGAGACAAATATAGTGTATAATTAACACTAGTCATCAAGTAATTTTTTGGAGGGTACAGGAGATGTATGCCTTTCAATATATTTTTAAATTTAATAGATAGAGCCGACAAGCTTAGTTCTATTAAGCGTACCATCTCTGTTTTAGTTATATTATCAGCAATAACTTTTATACAATGGGGCTTCAGCACTCATGACTTTGATAGGTTCTATAATGCTATTCAGCCTCATAATCAGAGTTATACAGAGCTAGCATTTAATAACCCGAACAATCTTCCAACTGTAATACCTGCTAACCACATAATAACTTTCACTTTCTGGGTGCATAACGTAGAAGGAAGATCTTTAGTTTACCCTTACACCATAATCATAAAATCAGGCAATACATCAACAGTTATCAAAAAAGGCGAGTTCTATTTAGGTGATAATCACCAAGCATCAATAAAAGAGAACGTTACAGTACCAAGTACTTCCAGCGACAATACCGTTAGAACACTAGCCAGTGGTGCTACGTACACTGTCGTATCCGGCGATACTTTGACAGAGATTGCTCAGAATAATAATATTCCCCTTTCCCGGCTGGAAGCACTTAACCCCCAGATTAATGATCCCGACTTAATATTTCCGGGCCAAAGTATCAACCTAGCTGCTGCAGTATTGCAGGTGGCAGTTCAGCCCCAGACGGCTCGTAGCCAAGTTGAAATTACCCTTACAAATCTGAATCAAACTATAGACTTTTGGCTTAAGGGGAACAACTAATGGATAAGAAGCTCCCATTAATCAGTGTTGTTGTCTGTAGCCTTAATGGCGCTGATGTTATACCTGATGCGCTAAAGGCTATCAAAGCACAAAAATGGGCAGGTAAATTAGAAATTATTGTTGTTGATGATGGCTCTACTGACGACACTTATAAAATCGCGAAATCATTTAAGGGTATCAGGGTCATTAAGAGTAAGAAAAACCTAGGTCTTGCTGCTTCACGCAATAAAGGTATCAGAGCTGCCAAGGGAGAGATTATTGCATTTACCGATGATGATTGTCGTCCGCGTCCAACATGGATAAAAAATTTACAAGCCGGGTACGCTAGCGACAATGTCTTAGGTGTTGGTGGAGAAATTATATCTAATGATAGAAGCAACCTAACACAAAGATTTTTAAATGCTAATTCACCCCTGAAACCTCTTGAGAATAAGGTATTAAAATCGAACAGACTTATATATCGTTTTGGTCTGTACTGGAAAGAACTTACGAAGTTAAATCATTCTGCCCCTAACCGAAGGCGAACTGTCTTCTCGCTTGTTGGGGCTAATATGTCATTCCGAAAATCGGCACTTAAGGATATAGGGGTATTTGATGAGAATTTTAGATTTGGCGGTGAAGATTTCGATCTGTGCAAGCGATTTATAGACAAGGATCCGAACAGTCTATGCTTCGCTCCAAAAGCGGTTGTTACTCATAAATTCAACGACAGATTACGTGATACGTTCCGTCGAAGTAAAGCATACGGGTTGGGAAACGCTCGGATGAGCCGAAAGCATAATGACACCAAATCAACTATCTATCCATACCCATTTCCAGTGATAATTTCAATGTCATTCCTACTTGGTCTGATCAATCCATGGCTTCTATTGACTCCGCCTATATTAGTAATGGCCATATACTCCCGGGGAGTCAGATTGGCTGTTAAGGAACATAGTTTTGAGCCGCTTTTATACGGCTACATACAATATTTGCAGGAATGGAATTACTCTGTTGGATTTATAAAAGGATGGTGGAAGTTTCGTAATACATTTGATGTGGTTAAAAAACGATCAAAGATATTAGACGTTAAAGCCGCAGTATCTAAATTTAGTAGGACCTTTTCTGAGAAAGACTTTAAATTTTCCGTTAACCCCAGCAAAACTGAACTAGAAAAACCGCAAGAAAGAAATGATAAGTTTTTGTCTGAGGCCGGAACTATAGTCTTGATATTAGGTCTAGTCTTGGCTGCAACGCTAGTAAAAAATAGCACCATTTTCCACGTTCCTGCAGCCATAGCGATAGTCTTGCTTTCCGGTTATATGTTACTACGAGGTTTTAGCGCTGAGAGAGAACGCCGTTTTCCCGGTATGCTTCGTTTGGCCCTAATGGCTACCCTTGGCCTTGCATGGATAATGTTCTTCGGTCTGATTGCAGATATTGTCCTACCAACATTCGGATTTAAGCATTCGCTAACAAGCAGCTGGATACCTCTAATATTCGTATCTACTACCGGCCTACTCATTCCATGGTCACTTAGATATAAAATAGCTCATAAAAAAACTCATAACTTCAAACTGAATTGGGATACTTTTGCCCTAAGTGTATTGCTAATTTTAATGCTATTTTGTAGTTTTTGTGGAGCACGGCTACTTAATAATGGGTATAGTAATATCCTGGCAATAAGTGCCTTTGTAATAGGGTTACTTAGTATTGTTTTCGCAGTACTCAGACAAAAACATCTACCTAAGAATATTTTTCCTGTTGTGCTATTTGTGTTGAGCGCCGCTAGCGTATGGTCTTACTCACTTCGGAGCAACTACGTATTTGGCTGGGATATACAACAAGAGTTTCACGTATTCCAAACAACTTTAGCCTCCGGAAAGTGGGCACTAGGGACAAAACACTCGGCCTACGATGCCATGTTAAGTCTTACGATCTTGCCAGTAATAATTGCCAAAGTTTCAGGTATAGCTGGCCTAACATTCTTTAAGTTTCTATCTCCGTTACTATTTAGCTTCGTGCCAGTTATTTTGTATTATATATACCGACTTTTTACGAAACGTTGGATATCGTTTCTAGCTTCAATAGTAGTAATTGCACAGTTTTACTATATGCAACAATTCTCGGCATTAGTAAGGCAACAGATAGGTTTCTTATTCTTCGCCAGTATTCTTTTTCTAATATTCCAAGGCTACATAAATAAACGCTCAAGGGACTGTCTCTTACTATTGTCGGTTCTTGGTTTAGTGGTCTCGCATTACTCAACATCCTACCTAGCTATAATTTTCTTGGGCGGAACATATATCACGACTAAAGTCATCTTTGTTCTACTGCAACGATACAAGAAGAATAAAACTGTGTCCCAAGATAAATACATACGTGGCTGGACAGTAGCTGTTCTTATTATATCGGCACTTATATGGTATGGCCCAGTAACCCATTCTAGTGGCTATTTACAAAAACTTACTCAAAAGCATGACTATAGTAAGATAATTCAAAATACAGAAAATGCTATACGCAGACACTTTAATAATCACCCTTATGTCCCAGCATCTACAGAAGCTTACCTGCAAACAACAGGTCAGCAATTTCGTGGATCACATAAATATTTTTCATATTATAAGGGCGCAACTAACTCTAGTATTTACCCTGTAACGCAAACTTCAATTAAGACTAGGTGGCCTATATTGAAAACATTAGCTGACGCAGCAGACACAACGCTACGCTATAGCTGGTGGATCTTTGGTGGCGCGGGAATCCTAGTGCTAATATATAGTGCGTGCAAGAAGCTTGATTATCGTAAACTTGAACTTGGTATTTTGAGTTCTATTGGCATCATAACCTTTTTAGCTATACACCTAATCCCGACACTTGCGCAGATTTATAACGTTTCTAGACTTAATGAGCAAGTATTAATGTTTATTGGACTACCGGCTATTTTAACATTTATTTGGGTGCTACGGTCATTGTCGGCCAGATCTATTCGCATTATTATTTCAGGTTTAATTTGCTTGGCATTTGCTATTGCTTCTGGAATAATTACACAGTTTGTAGGCGGAACTGCACCTGCCAATCTTAATAACTTTGGCGCAGATTACGACAGCTTCTACGTACAACAAATTGATTTAGCCTCGGCGCAATGGCTTGGTAATAAATATACTTCGAATAGTACAGTATTTACAGATCCGCATAGTAATCTTCGTTTAGCTGCTGTAAGCAGTATTAATCGTGGTCAATTTTTTGATGTGACTCCTGAGACTACTGCTGTAGGTAGTTTTGTATATGCTGATTACGCCAACGTTAAAGACGATATTACTGTTGCTAATGCAGCAATTAACGGTCAGGGAGTTACCTATACGTTCCCGACAAGTTTTCTGCAGCAGAATAAAAATCTAATTTATTCAAACGGCGACTCAAAGGTTTATAAATAATGTTTAGTATGTGCCGACCCCGCTATGCTGAGCACGTTGTCTTAGGTGATCACCTTACAACGGACTAAACTAACTAAATGGAGGAAGGAATTAAGTGAAAAAGCATTCAGATGTTACAAAAAAACTTGAGCATAACACAACAGCTTATCAGTCTAATAAAATAATCACGGTAGCTATTCTCACGTATAATAGCGCCAAGACTATTAATGAATGCCTTGAATCTCTAATTGCCCAAACATTTAAACAGTTTGACGTTATAGTTATTGATGATAACTCGACCGACAACACCTTAAAAATAGTTTTAAAGTACTTAAAAAATAAAAAACTAAACATAAAGATACTAAAAAATGGCAGCCACAGTATACCTACGGGTCGTAATATAGCCCTTAGGAAGGCTAAGCGTGGCATCGTTGCATTTTTAGATTCTGATGATTCTGCCCAATCAGATTGGCTAGAAATAATTACAGCTACTTATAAAAAAGATCCCTCTCTTGCTATGATTTTCGGGAAACAGGTGCTTACATATAATACGTATTTTGCGAAAGCGATTGCTTATAACGATAGCGCAGCACGAAAACTATTCATACATGGCATCTTACTTTTCTGTACTTGTAACTGTGCCATCAACAGGGATGTTATAGGTGATTACTATTTCAATGAGAATTTTAAGGTTGCCGAAGACTTAGAGTTTGCAACTAGGGTTGGAGAAAATTATAAATGGAAATATGTGTCACGGATGAAAGTCAATCACAAAACACGTGACAACCCACAAGAGTACGCTAAACAAATGTATTTATATGGTATTTGGAAAATTTATTATAACTATTGGGCGTCATCTTACCGAATAATAGATTATGTCCCTTTATGTGCCGCTATATTCTGTATTTTCTTAAGCCTATTTAATCCTTACTTATTGTTTGCGATATTCATACTACCTCTTGCTCAAATGACTATATCAATTCTGAATTCAGAAGCAGCAGTTATTGATCTACCGACAATGTTTATAGGCTGGTGCATTAAGAATACATCATGGACTATAGGTGTTATTTGCGGAGTGATTACCTTGTTATCAATTCCTAACCTGAGAAAGATGTTCGCATCCAAAAAGTTAACGAGAAGTGTTAATGGCAATGAAGTTCTTTAATACGAAGATAGAGTCATTTGAGCAAGAGGTAGTTATATGACTTCCAAAAAACCTAAGATTAGTGTAGTAGTTTGCACTTATAATCGCGGGAGAAAAATTAATAAGTGTCTTAATGCACTGCTTAAACAATCTCTAAATCCTAACGATTTTGAAGTTATTGTGGTCAATGACTGCTCTACTGACAATACCGCGGATGTATTAAATAATTGGAACGTTAAGGTTATTACCAATAAAGTAANNATCAAGGCCAAGCTCAATCTCGTAATAACGGCGTTGGGGTTGCGCGAGCCGATATAGTTGCAATTACTGATGATGATTGTGTTCCAGACAGTAACTGGCTTAAAAATCTTCTTAAGGTCTACAAAGATCCAGAAGTTGTTGCAGTAGGAGGGAAAATTGTTCCCTACCATACAGACTCATGGCTACTCAAATATTATGAGATGAATAACCCATTAGCACATCTTTCTTTTCGTTTTGACGAAAATTCAGGCATATTTTATTCAGCTTGGCAGTATATTAAACGTTCATACTCACTTCGTCAGTTACCTGATAAGACTGTTGGTCTATATACGATCGTTGGAGCAAATATGTCTATACGACGAGCAATTTTCGAACTTATAAGTGGCTTTGCTCCTGATTTAAGAAGCGCCGAGGAAGATGACTTCTGGAACCGCCTTCGCCGGCTTCAGCCTAACGCAAAATTACTCTATGAGCCTACTGCTATAGTAAAACATGATTATGACCCACAGTTTAAAGATGCCCTGCGACGTAACCGCAGTTATGGTGCTGGTCTTGCGCACCTTTTTCTGAAGAGTGAGGGTCTACGAGTCCCAACTTTATATCCATTTCCTTTTCTTGTACTGCTTTCACTGGGCCTAATGTTGCTTAGTCCATACCTACTGTTAGTTAGTTTTTTACTAGTCATCCTTCTATATCCTGGCTGGTTGATAGAGGCTATACGAAAGAACCGTCCTCAGTATACTCTGTACTCTTTTGTGCAAATATCGCTAGAGTTGGTTAATGATTATGGTTTTGTTACGGGATACATAAAGTTACGCCATACCGTAGATCATGATAGGGACAAGGGGTAACTAACACATGACTAGGCTAGATATATCAACTCCACTGAGTTCATACGCATCGACAATGCAAACTATATCCAGGGGCAGAATAGAGGAAATTGTATTATTGTGTAAATATTTTGCCAGGAATAAAACATGAAGATATCCATAGTCATTATTAATAAAAATGATCGTGGAATAAGTGACACACTTACTACGCTCAGTGCTATCAAGACGTCGTTCTCTTATGAGATAGTTGTAGTGGATGGTTCAGGAGGAAAACTGGACGATATCAAAAAAACATTTCCAACGGTTAAGTGGATACAATACAATAACTTAAAGAAGAATAAAATAACCATACCCGAGCAACGTAATGTAGGAGTATTAGCTGCAAGTGGCGACATTATAGTCTTTACGGATGCAAGCTGCGTACCCCACAAAGGCTGGCTGGAGCATTTAGTCGAACCTATTATCAATGAAAACGAGTCAATAGTTGCGGGCGCTACACTTTCAAGAGGTAAGCCTACACTCCATGATCAGAGCCAAGAAGTAAACAAAAATAATCAATACATTGACGAGTGCCCAACGATTAATCTTGCATTTACGCGCAAGTTATATGATAGGGTTGGAGGGTTTGATGAAAGATTTGATTACGGCTCAGACATAGATTTTAGCTGGCGTGTTATCGACGCTGGTTACAGAGTAAGATATCAGCCCAAAGCAATTGTATCTCACGACTGGGGTAGTATTAAGCACGAACTAAAACGATCATATTATTATGGCCGAGCACGAGCCCGGTTATATCTTAAGCACAAGAGGGTGCGCTACCTTGTTAGACATGAAACAGTTAGGATTATTTATCTGATTTTTATACTAGGACTGCCGATTACATTTTGGTGGTATTGGTACCCAGCGTTAATACTAATACCCTTAACCAAAAATTATAACAAAAAGCCCTTGCATACCGTAATAGATCATTTAGTTTATGCAGTGGCCGTATTATACGAAGTCTTAGTACATAGTTGGAACACAATATTATGAAGGATTGGATATCTCCACAAACGCTCAACCTAGTTAGTACCTACTCAGTGAATCGCTTAACTCTAGAGAGCTATTAGTCAGAAATATCGTGATGACAGATTACGTGTTACCCATGAAACAGTTAACAGCGAGAGGACTATTATAATGAGGAAATCTATACAAAGTTTAATAAATAGGCTTATCGGAGCTTTGCCTGAAAGATTAAGTCTACGCCTACAGTATTTTATCAATATTAGGAGCTTCCTGAGTCTTAGGAATCCAAAGCGCTTCACCGAAAAGTTACAATGGATAAAAGTTTATGGCAACTTAGAACTATACACCCAATATGCAGACAAATATGAACTAAGGGGGTATGTAAAGAGCGTAATTGGTGAACATTATCTTATACCATTATTAGGTGTCTGGGAAAAGTTTGATGAGATACCTTTCAAAGCATTACCAAAAAAGTTTGTCATAAAGGCAACCCACGGTTCAGGATATAACTTTATATGTTTAGATAAGGCAGCATTAAATAGACGTGAGATAAAGGCAGTCGTCAATAAGTGGACAAATGAAAATTATTATAACCATTCTAGGGAGACACAATATAAGCTATGTAAACCTAGGATAATATGCGAAAAATATATTGAGGATCCCTCTGGAAACCTAAAAGATTATAAATTCTTCTGCTTTAACGGAGAACCAGTGATAGTACAATTAGATTCTGATAGATTTACGGGGCACAGAACAAACCTCATGGATTTAAATTGGAACAAGCTACCCGTCAATTATACTTACCCTAACCTTACTGACGAAGCTCCTAAACCAATGAACTTTGATAAAATGCTGGAAATATCAAGAAAGCTATCAAAGCCATTTCCCTTTGTCCGAGTTGATCTTTACTCCGTAAAAGATAGGATTTACTTTGGTGAATTGACCTTTACACCGGGAAGTGGGCTATACAGATTTACTCCCAATTCATACGACTATTGGCTTGGAGAGTATCTTGATTTAACAAAATATGGTAAAAAATCTTAAATACCCCCTTGTCTAACATAATAATCTAGATTAGAACTATCCAATATTCTAATAAGCCACTTGGTTACTCCTTATATTGGATGTGGAACTCGTGTTTACAAATCAAAGAAAACCACATCCGAGGAAATCTATTAGTTTATCTTAAACTAATACTACGCGCCCTATATAGTAGTGAGCCAATATGAAATGCAGCTCTAGATAGCGCTCGGATGACAATTATGTGAAACTTTTGAATCGTATTTAACTTGTACGTATTTTTAATTGCCCATAAGTGTTTGAATCGATTAAGGTATAAGACAATTTCCGGGCATTCATGATAGTGCAGTGAACTGTTGTACCCGTGCCGAAACTCTCTTTTTAAGTAGTGACGTAAGTTATCTGAAGAATTATGATAGATAACAACGTTAGGTACATAAAGTTGCCTGCCATAGTTTAATAATTTGTAGCTTAAGTCTACACCCTCATGTCCGTACAATTTTGGGTCAAATCCATCAACATTTAGAAATTCCTTTCTACGGACTGCGCAATTACCCTCTAATGTAATCGGGGAATCTAAAATAGATTCACCTAGGTCGTACGTGTTAGACATAAGTGTGTAGATGTTATTAGTTGATTTCGGCAATATTTTACCCCTTATTGCCACGGTTGCTTGATCCTGGAAGGCGTTAAATATTCCAAGAGTCCAGTGTTTATCAGTAATCGCATCGTCGTCTAAGAAGGCCAGCAAAGTCCCACGAGCATTTTTTGCACCATAGTTTCTCGCGTATGATGGTTTATAATTCTTCCCTAGTCTGTAGTATCGTAAAGAATAATGTTTTAGCATCTCAGTACTTTCATAGTCGTTGTCCACCACTATAGTCTCGAAATTTTTGTAAGTTTGTTTGTTAAGTGAATCTAGACAATCTCTCAATTCCAGGTTAGTTTTATAGGCAACTATAATTACAGATATTTTCGGCCTAGGATTTTGATAACCAAATTGTTTTTCAATGATTTTCATGAAAATATCCTCTTAGTAAATATTTTAGATCTGAAAATATATAGATATATGATTGCGGTTGCTATTTCGCTGAGTAACCATCCCAATCCAACCCCAGTCAACCCATATCTAAGCAACGGATACATAAAAATAATGGTAGTAACTGCACAAAATATATTAGTGAAAGTATACATTCTTAATCGTTTTTGAATGTTTAATATATTATCGCCTAGGTAGTTAACTGTACCTAAAACTGAAGTTAGAGTTAAAAGACGGAGGCATGTTAGCGCATTTTCGGAATATTCTTTCCCGAATATAAGTAAAATATATTTTCCGAATATCAAAACAATAATCGCGGAAGGTATCAAAAGTACTAGTATTAATATTATTGATTTATTTAGATGAACCCTGAATGAATTTTCGTCATTTGAACTTTCTGAAAAGAATGATTGAGAAACGCTATTTGGAATAAAATTTAGTATGGTCACAATTGAATAGGCGATATAATAAAATGCTGCGTCACTAGCTCCAATCTTCCATATAATAAGTATAGGTATCAGTGCCACTACTAAATTAGCAGTCCCACTAGAAAGATAGTTAACTAATGAAAACTTGGACATCGTTCGTACTTCTTTAGAAAGTTTTCTGGAAGGCATATATTTGAATTCTTTCCATAAGAAATACAGCCCTATCAAGGCACCAAATAATGCCGCCAAAGTAATTGAATAAAATAATCCAATTAATCCACCACCTATTATTAATATTGCGAGGATCTTGGACAAACTAGCACTAATATTACGTATAAAAGTAAGCTGTGTAGACCTAAATGCAACAAAAAGACCATCAAGTATTCCTCCATATGCATTACTCAATATATATGTGATAAAAGATAACATTGGAATGACCCCTTGGTTTATAAAATCTGCTTTAGGAAAAACATACCGAGATATTGCAATAAATATTACTGAAGAGACTATAGCGATCACTCCTACTATAGAAAAAACAGTATTAATTATATGATTCTTATGCCGAAAATCTGACATATATCTAATTAGACCGTTAACATAACCAAGTTGGCTTAATCCGATAATAAAGGACGCTACGCCAATGAGCGCCGTGACAATACCGATGTCGCTTGGTGAGTATTTATGTGCTGCAATAGACCAGAATATAAAACCTAGTAACGCAGATGTCCCCGTACTTAGTAACAAAAAGGTCGAATTTCGACGTAAGCTATCATGCATAAAATGGTTATATAGCTTTATAGCGTGTCTAGATATTTGGTGATTTATAGTAAGTTGCATCTTAAATAATTTCTATCAAAGTATTCGTGTCTTTCACTCATGCTATTATTATCGCCAATTTTGCGATATTACCAACTCATTATCGGATAGTATAATAATGTATATTGTACAACTTATGGATTATTATTACAAGGTTGCTCACTTCTGTAATCTCTTATTTTTGCTATAATGCATAAGATGTCGAAAAAGAAAATCGCCCAATCATTGTCACTCACATGTTTCGTCTTTGGTTTTGCTGGCTGGATATATATTGTTGAAAACGCGGTTTTTCATCCTTATACGCTTGGCTTGCATCTTACACACTTTGCGAATTGGCCCCATGAAGATACCTTCGGTGCTATATGTTTCGCCGTCTCGTTCATTAGCTTTTTTGTCTATAACCTTATTAAAGATAATCCGCGACAGCGCTAGCCCAATCTTGGCTTAATACTCTTTTAATGTTTTAGTTTGTTGAGCAAACAGGTGTTATGATATAGGCAAGTGATTAACGGGTTGGCGTAAGGTATAGTGATAAAGTGAAGATTGCAGTCGTAGGAACGGGCTATGTAGGTCTAGTAACTGGAACGTGTTTTGCTGATATGGGCAATGAGGTAATCTGTGTTGATATAGATAAGACTAAAGTTGCAGCGATGCAACGAAAACAAGTGCCAATTTATGAACCCGGACTAGAGGAAATGTTCGTTCGTAATATTGACGAGGCACGACTACAATTTACTACCGATCTGTCAGAGGGCGTTGTCGGAGCCGAGGTAATTTTCTTAGCTCTACCAACACCACCGAACGAGGATGGCTCGGCTGATCTTTCGTATGTACTGGATGTCGCCGACAAATTGGGGCCTTTACTGAAAGACTATGTAGTTATCATAAATAAGAGCACAGTACCGGTAGGTACGGCCGAGGCTGTACGAAAGCACATCGCTAAAAAAGCCAAGTTTGCCTTTGATGTCGTGTCCAATCCTGAGTTCCTGCGAGAAGGTCACGCCGTTGAAGACTTTCAGAAACCTGATCGGATCATTGTTGGCACTTCCTCAACAAAAGCCCGTAGCCTCATAGAAAAATTATACGAAACAATTGACGGACCTGAATGTCCCATACTATTCATGAACGAACAAACTGCCGAAATGACCAAATATGCTGCCAACGCCTTTTTAGCTGTCAAGATTTCTTTTATCAACGAGATCGCCAACTTCTGTGAAGTCATTGGCGTTAATGTTGATGACATTAGACTGGGGATTGGCTCAGATGCCCGGATAGGCAAACAGTTCCTAAATGCCGGAATTGGTTACGGTGGCAGCTGTTTCCCGAAAGACGTTATGGCTTTGCAGCACTCGGCTACAAAGAGAGGTCATACCTTGGAGATATTGAAAACAGTAACAAAAACCAATGCCAAGCAGCAGCGCCGAATTCTTGATAAGGTCAGCCAATTCTACGGGGGAGATATTAAAGGTAAAAAGTTTGCCCTTTGGGGACTAGCTTTTAAACCCAATACTGACGACATCCGTGAAGCTCCTGCCTTGGAAATTATAGAGGCACTGACGAGTGAAGGCGCTCAGGTCGTAGCCTTTGACCCGGAGGCTATTGATAACGTTAAAAAGCTCTATGGCTCAAACCCAAAGCTCTCCTTTGCCAAAAGTAGCTATGAGGCTCTTAAAGGAGCCGATGCTCTTCTGATTGCGACGGAGTGGCCTGAATTTCGAACAGCTAGTCCAGACAAGATAAAAACCCTACTAAAAACAGCGACGGTGTTTGACGGACGCAACATCTATAGACCCGAGGTCATGAAAGAGCACGGGTTTCATTACGAAAGTATCGGTCGCCCTGTCATAACAATTAGCCCTTGACACTATTGATGGATGTCGGGGGAGTGCTACTGCTTAAGTGGTAGGAACTGCTTCCCGAATTTTCTTAGCCCCCGTAGAGGATTTTTTCTGCCTCTTGCGTGTTCTTTTAGGTCGTGCAGCTTTATGACCTTTATTTCCATCGAAATTGGCTGGCGCATATTCACGCCTGGAGTGCTCTATAACGCTCAGTGCAGTTGCATCACTGCCTTTATCTTCCAGGAGTACAGTAATGCCTGACATCGGCTCCTGTGCTTGAATTGCAGCAATACGAGCATAAAAGCTGTAGGCTGGCTGGTTAGCAATCCCTCCCTCGTTGATGTATGGGCTGAATAGCGGTAACATTAGCTGTTCGTCTGCCGGATTGCCGGTGCGGAAGCAAATAACCGTACCGACATTAGCTAAAATGACATTGACCATCTGTTGATCTTTTTGCTGTGAGGTAGATTGTTCGGCCATTGNNTTGTCAGATACAGCTTATATTTCCTAGCCTCCGATAACATCTGCACGAATGACGTGGTAGCGAAGTTTTGAAACTCGTCAACGTACAAATGATACGGACGGCGATCAACCTGCTGAATCCTGGCTCGTCTCAGCGTTGCTACCTGCAACTTTGCGAGTATAGTCGTACCGAATAGGGTAGACGTATCCTCACCGAGCAAACCCTTGGAGAAATTGCAGATCAGTATTTTGCCCGAGTCTAATATATCCTCAAAGTTTATAGTAGATTTTTCCTGCTCTAAAATCCGCTTCGCTGAGGCCGAGAACAGAAACCGGCCAATCTTGGCAGTTATACCGGCCGACATCTTGACCCGTTGGAACTCACCGGCCTTGCCCAGCTCGTTATTCCAAAAGTTCTTAAGATCGCTATCTTTCAGACTTTTAACTATGGTTCGGCGGTATTTGGCATCGTTCAAGATACGAAAAATAGTAAAGAAAGTTGCGCCTTCAACAGTCAGTGCGGTCTGTATGGTATTGCGCAGGATGTATTCTATACGGTGGCCGCCGCTATCATCGTCTGAGAATATCTTTCTGAGGACTGAGATAGCCGACTCGGTAATTAAGTCCTTTTCCCGCAGTAAATCATCACCTAACAGTCCAGGCGTGAGTTCCAGCAAGTTAATGCCGATAGGATGCATGAGATCGTCGGGGTTGAAATAAATAACGTCTTTAAGACGGTCCTCGGGTATGTGATGCAGAATGGTGTCGGCCAGATCACCGTGCGGATCAACGACCGCAACTCCCTTGCCGTTTTTAATATCCTGCATAATACCGTACAACAGCATAGTCGTCTTGCCGTTGCCGGTTCCGCCAATAATATAGACATGCCGCTGCCGCTCATCTACCGTTAACCCAATCGGCGTAACAGCACCGTGATGATGGTTTTCGCCGAGCAGTATGTCCAGCTCTGTGCCGTTTTTAAGCGACACCGGAGCCGGCAGCGTGCGGCTGAGTGACTTAATGATGTTTTCGGTCTCGGTAGTTTCAGGATGGGGGAAGTGGAACAAATCAGATATTTCGGACGCCGCTAAGATACAGTCGTGCCGACGCAGCAGTGCCGGCATACGGTGAGTAAACAAAAACAAGCGGTAACGGTTAACTATCTCCAGCTTCGAGCCAAATCTGACAGCCAGTGACTGATACTTCGGCACGGTAAAGGCAGCCAGCGACGCCTTGAAAGCTCCCGTCCGCTTCGTCATCTCCTGCTTATTGTCTGTCACTATTAAGGCCCGCACACTGACCCGAAACAATGGTTGCCGGACTTTATGATCAACCGAGCCGACCAATTGCTGTTCAAAGACGCTTAATTGTCTGGCGGGTTTCAAACGCTGGGCTACTTGTTGCCTGTTATGCGCGTCACTTTGGGCATAATTTTGACTGGAGCCAGATGAGCCGTGAAACGCCTCGGTTATTAAATCGGTGATGCCAAATAACAGCTTATTCAAGACAAAGAAAAAGCTTTTTAACAGCGACGAATGTTTCTGATTCAAATGCGCCAACAAATCTTCATTATTCAATAGTTTGTGAAGAATCCCCGACGCATAGTTAGAACTGAGTGGAGTAATGACCAGCTGCCTTACCATTAACTCATTATCTTTTAGCTGTGTCATAGCGCCAGCGAGATTAGCCATGGGATCATAATCTTCAAGTTTATCGTGCCGCTCTAGCGGAAAAGGCCAGTGTCCTGTTTGCTTACACTCCATAACCCGGCTATTGCTAGCGTCTAGTTTAGCTGGTAGATAATCGGGGATGATCCGTGCCTTTACTTCCGGCAAATAACTTAAGATTACTTGTTTGTAGTTATCGGCCTCTTTTTCACTGACCGCAGTAACGAAACGTATACCTGTACCTCGAGTAGAGGGTTGTTCCAGTGCCCAGGTTTGTTTTCTGCGCAGTAACTTATCGAGAATCGTTAGTGATGGACTTATGCCACTCAAAACTGAGATGAGTTTGGCGCTAGCTTGAGTACTTCTAATAGTGCTAACCGGAGGAGTCAGTTCCAAAAACGTTAGTTTACGCTTGCTTAACCGTTGCCAGTTCAATACCTTAAAGGCGGCGTGGGCTACTAGGTAACACACTATGGCCACAATTAACCCAATTGCTAACGTAACGGCAATTAACGGTATAAGCTTGTCGAGCATAGCCAGGTAGTGCGCAACATGCAGGTTCGGTAGTGGCTGGCTAGTTGACTTACCGTTTACAATCTTAGGTTCGTCTATCATAGGATCTCCTTATCGTGTATAAAGTTAAAGTCTGCGGCAGCCGAGGCCGGATATGTCTTAAGATCAATAATATCCAGCCCCTGCACGTTCATTTCCGATATTGTCCAGGCACCGCTCGCCGGATCAACGACAGTTACGTAAGCCACATGACCTAAACCGCCATCCACCGTCGAGATTTGCATGATCGAGCCGACTGCGGGGTTATGGTCAACCTGGTAGCCGTCAGCTTGAGCCCTGGGCGCCCAAGTGGCGGCATTGCCCCACGTAGTTGGTATCGGGTCATTGGCTTGTTGCCGTAGTAAAAATACCCAATAAGTGCAGTTGCCCCAGGCATAGGTATCGCCTGGTACTTCCGGCCCTTCATATAGCCCGACGGTCTGAGTGGAGATAGCCGTGGTGCTGCTACCGCCACCACTTAAGAATGACAAGGTACTCGCACCCAGGGCAAAAACAGCCATAACCGGCAAACAGAGAATAATCAGGAGGGTTAGGAGGGCTATCTTAATTTCAGTCCTGGCGGACTGCGTAAAGCGCAGCAGCAGGTAGGCGTTTTTCATTGGTCGTAGAGTTCCGCCGGATTAGTGGTAATCAAGGGGTGCTCTTTATCTGAGGCCACAACTTTTACGGCTACATGGTTCTGATCAGCGATAATTAACGCATCTCCGCGCTCACAGGTCAGCAAGAAGCTGGCTTCGTACTCACTCAGGTTAAATTCAGACACTACATTTTTAATGGTGGTGGTGTCTTGCCTCATGAGAATGCGCAGGGCGCTTTGAGAGGCGATGGCTCGTCCGTAATCGCTGCGCAGGAAATCATTGGCTTGTTGGGAGATGATCGATACGCCGAGGTAATACTTACGGGCCCGACGGACGAGCCCGGCCACGAAGCGGGCACTTTCCTCGTGTTCTAGCAGCATCCAGCCCTCATCTATGATCAGCAGCCGTTTCTCTGGCAAGGCTTTCACCTGGTTCTGCACAAAGTTAGAGATTATCAGCATCATGATCTGCCGCAAACTTTCAGGTAAATCTTTAATATCGAAGATGACTAAGCGGTTATCTAAGCGAATATTAGTCTGGGCGTTAAAGACATTTGATAGTGAGCCGGATATGTACTTCTCCAGCCGTTCATTGAGCTTTAGCTGCCCTAAGTTGTGCAGTTCAGCATAGAGGTCTTCCAGTAACGGTTGAGTAGTTTTGGCTGCCCTATATATCTTCAGAATGGCTTTATCTACGGCGGCCTTTTCTCTCGAACTTAATCCTTCGGCCATTAGTGATATGACTTCAGTTAAATCCTGGGCATGTTCAGATAGGTCACTGCGGCTATGAAAGGTAGTAGCTAGATCAAACGGGTTAATCTTTTCCTCGGACTGAGCTGACAGCTTAATATAGGTGCCGCCAACAGACTCTGTGAGGCGCTTGTACTCCCGTTCGGGATCAATAACAATGACCTTCGTTCCTTGCATCAGTTGGCGCAGTATTTCTACTTTGGTAGCGTAGCTTTTTCCAGAGCCTGACTGCGCAAAAACTATACTGTTTGCATTATGCAAACTGAAGCGATCAAGTATAACGAGAGAATTGTTCGATTTATTAACTCCATAGAGAATACCGGATTCCTGTACTAGCTCAGAGCTGACAAAGGGAAAGCTAAGTGCCGCTGAAGAACTGTCCAGGTTGCGCTTTTGAGCTAGCTGATCTTCGCCTCTGGGTAAAATGGACTGTAGGGCTTCAAGCTGCTGGTAACGGGCAGTCTTGGCGTAAAATAAACGTGCCGACAGGGTAGTTTCAAGTAGCTTGGTGACTTTATCTAACTCAGCCAAAGTACTGCCCCGAAGGGATATGTAAATAGACGTTTGAAACAGTTTTTCCTGTCCGCGCTGAATTTTATCCCGTAGATCCATAGCCGATTCTAGTGGATCAGTTACTTCCGACCCTATAATCTTACCGGCTCGTATCATAGCCCGTTTAGTGGACTCCAGCTCGGTGATCTTACGGTTCAACTTCGGTAAGGCCTGAAGCGCGCCGACTTCGTGGATATGGTAGGCGACGTCAGCATCATGGTTAAAGTTAATGAGGCTGTCTAGCCAGCCGCTTGAGGCTACAAAGGGGTAGCCGGAGATAAACAGGGTGCGGATGTACACCCCATCTATGGAGAGGTAATCGGCTTGCTCTTCTAAGCCAGCGTAGGACAATAGATCGACATGATCCTGTTCGCCGTACTCTAGGGCCAATTCTTTGGGACGCTCATCACGTTGCTGCTTCCAGTCTTTGGCAAGATTTATGGGATTATTCATGAGTTTCCTCCTTTTGAATGTACGAGCTATGGATTAACTGCATGGTTTGCTCGGTCAAGGGCTGGATTTTAGCCTGGACTGGACTATAGAAGCTATAGAACAGATCAAGGACTTCTAAACTGGATAGTTCGCGGCTGTGTACGCCCATACGAGCCAGGCCTTTACTGACAATGTCGACGATCTGTCCCAACTGCTCCTGCACCAGCTCAAAGTCGGTTCTATGGGGCGCATTGTACGGCACGATGACGTAAAAGTGACGGGTTAAGATTTTATTGGTAGTAATCAGGCTACGGATAAACACGTTATAGTTGCTGAGCTGCTGCCTATATATGGCTTCGACTTCACCGGACAGGCGCTCGTCCAGCTCACTTAAGTATTTGTCCATGTCGATCTCGCGGGTGCGGATCAGAATTTGCAGCGGATTGCCTACGGAGTTAAGGAAACTCTCATAGGTGTCGATGAGTGCATCCCGCTCATCCTCGCTCTTTAGCTCAAAGTTAACCGATGAAACTTGCAACACCACCCTATAGTGATTACCGGGCAGCCTGAGCACTCCGTCTTTAACGCTTTTAATGTCTATCTGGTCACGGGAACTTGCTTTAGTCTTTGACTTCTGTAATAAGAACACGAAGGCCTCCTCTCTTGTTGGCTGTAAAGCTTAAATTACTGGCTGGATTTTCTAATATGGACTGCAAATGAGCAGTGTCGGAGAAACTGAGCGGCGACAAGCGGCGACGTTTTACTACTTTAACTTCGGCTTCGCTCTCGTCCTCGGCCTTTATTGGTTCCGGCTGCTCTCGGTTAGTAAGCGTGTTCTTGTTGAACAGGTAGTAACGCGGCCGTAAGTTATACCGCCCTATAACCACGATCCAAAGCAGCAGTATTTTGCCCTTAATGCGAATCGACAAAATACCGCAGACTACCGCCATTACTGCTATAACAAAGAATTTATATAAGCTGGCGTGCATAGTCGGCGGCAAGACTATATACAGGGCGCAGCCGCCAAACACTGGTACTGACAAAAGCAGCAGTTGATTTAAGCCGAGATTGCCGGCAATGCGGTCCTCGACGGTAGTAATTTGAGCCGGAACTATAGTTGTCTTCATGACGTTTTCTCCATTTCTTTAGATTTATTTACGTTATTCATCATGCGAGGAGCCGGTGTGGTGGTGCCGGTTTTCTCAGAGTCACTTCGCGACGTCCTGGTTTGGATGGCAGCAGCGTCAGTACGCGAGTTGGTCGGCGTGCTCCTTGGCTGGATGAATATAGTGCGGTTCATAGTTCGGCTCATGTTATTCGGTTTCGGGTTGTCGGAAGTATGATCCTCTTTATCCTTGTCAGTTGATCCGAGTTTCGTAACTGCTGACTTACCATGACTGCCGAAGAAGCTGACACCGTTTACAAACTGGCCACCCAGCTTGCGGGCAGTGCGCGGGCCGATGCTGACGTAGGAAAGCTGCATCATCAGGCCTTGGGTTTTGAGTAAGGCTATAACTGTAGCCAGGCCGACGACCAGGGCCATTAAGGTATCTGGCGTTTGGGTCGGACTGCCGACAATCAGGCCGGCAAATAGCGAAGCGGCCAGCAGTAAGATAACGACATGAACGAACAGCACAAAAACAGTCGTTATGTAGGCCTTGGCGGCACTCTCAGAGAAGTCCCGAAAGCCCGGCACTAGCCACAGCAGTAACACTAATGGCGACAAGATAGCGCCGACGTACAGCGTCACTATACGGAAAACGTAGTAGACCAGCAGCATGACAGCAAAGATCAGGAAAGCTACCATGATGAGCAGAGCCGCTACACCTAAGCCCCCGGATTGCTGCACCACTCCAGTCAATACCGTCCATACCGCGGTCGTACCCAGCCCATTGGTTATAGCGCTGATCATGGCATTGGACAGCTCTATGACCCCGTCTATGGCAAAGATAGAAGTATTTATCAGCAGGAAGATAGCGCCAATGCGCGGCAGCAAGTGCTTAAACTCAATCTCATCCAGTCCAAAGGTGGCGGCACTCATGACGTGGAATCCTAAAAGAGCGACAATTAAGACAAACGTAGCGTCTGTTATACCTACTATTGCCCCCCATAGATCAAAGACACTGGAGTTTTGGGCCATCAGCGGCGTCGAAGAAGTAAAGAAAGTTAAGGCAGCCAGAAACGGCGTAGCGATGGACTGGATAATGTTATTAAGCACTCCAGTAATGGCTTTAATGAGCACATTAACCAGGCCATTGGACACCGGCACCGGTTTAATAGAGGTTAAGGCCGGAAGTGTGGAAGTTGTTGTATGACCAGAACTGGCATAGGCATGGGTCAGTATAGCTGTCAGGACGCCGGCACCCAGGACAATGACCAGGCCAATAAGTGCATTACGGATAACCCGCTTGGCATGATCGAGGTTTTCTACCTTGCCGGCAGAAGTCATGTAACTCATGCCGCCGTTGACTAAAAAGAAGACGCAGACCAATGAGGCAGCCACGCATAGACTGCTGACAACTGGTGTCACATAAGCACTCATCACCGTTCCGGCCGAGCTTGAATTGGCCATGAGCGTGAGGTGCATGGCAGCTAATGCGTGCATTAGTAGCTAAGCCCCGAAGGCGTTAGAGGCTAAGGAGGTGACGATGCTACTGATGACAAAGGCGGCAATGGTCACTGAAAGACCTATGGCCGAGTAGAGAATAGTCCGCTTGGCTCTATCTAAGTGTTCTGGGTTACCGGAGCTGGTTATGTAGCTAAAACCGCCCACAACAAAAAAACCGGTCGCTATGAGACCGGCAATTCCTGCGAGCGCCGCAATGACGCTCTGGAGGAAGCTATCCACCTGCCCAACACTGCCCGAAGCAGCGAGAGCCGAAGCCGTTGTGAAGAGCGGCAGCCCCAAGGCCATTAAGGATCCTATGAGCCGTACTGTGGTCTTTCGATCTCGCATACCGCGTACCTCCACTTAAATTGTTAATCGAACTTTAGCAGGTGTTGCAATTTTATCAAATAGTTTTTTAGTAGCATAAACATTATAAAAGCCCTCGCTAGGAGCACCAGAGGCAGCTGTTGTATCCGTTACAAAACAGCTTGTGGACAAGTTTGTGATCTTTGATACTTTTTTGGAATATTTAAGAATTATTTAACATTTGGTGCTACTTAAGAAAAAGCGTTATGACGGCAAAATAGCCTCCCTCTCGCAAGCGAGTCAGAGGCTATTTCAGGCTAAGTTTACCACGGATCAACACTATGAAATGTAAATTACCGATTACCTTTTGCTCGGTTGTGGGTTTTACAAAGCATCTGACAGTTTTCAATTGAAGTTTCACCGCCCTTACTCCATGCAGTGACGTGGTCGGCATCCATTTCTGATAAACCCCAAAACTTACTTTTATTCGAATCATGCCCTATAGAGCAGAGAGGGCAGTTTGATTCACCTTTAGTTCCAGCGACTTCTGTTTGCTTTGCATAGACTATCTTTTTGGTCGGTTCGTCGAAAACGCGTATGTTCAATAGTTTTGTATCCTTCGAATCACCCAAAATGTACTCAAATACACCACGCCGGTCTTTAATATTATAGTCACCAAGAAGTTTATGTATCTCCTCAGAGACTTTTACCGAATTATATGATTGGCTGTGGTAAGTTTCATATAATCTACCCCACTCAAGGCCTTTCATCTCACTCTCGACATCAGTAAATACGCCTGAGATCCAGTCAATAATTGTATTGAAATATGTTTTTAGATCGTTAATATCGTGTTCATGACGGTGCTTACTCATGTAGTTATCGACTGTGCCATGACTAACCCAATCGAGTGCGCGCTCCAAATATGCTTGGCGCTTAACATCACCCGCAATGTATGCACCCCATTTTTGTACGTTTGAGTTCTGACTGTTGCTAAACTCTTCTTTTGAGAGCGTCACGAATGGACCCGAATAGACTGCATTTAGAATCTCTTGTTTTGTCAACTCAACACCAGCAATATTGATGGTTTTGAACCAATCTCTAATTTCTGGCTCTTCGCCTTCACAAATGTAGACGAGTAACGGAGTATCCATTATTTTTTTGTGCTGCACATCTGCCATTCCGCTGTAGTACTGTTCATTACCATTACTATCCTTAACGGCGAATTTACCGGTCACGAATCGGCCGAAGCTGGTGATGCGCTGTTGACCGTCTAGCACCTCGAATTTATCATCAGCTACTTTGTTGAAATAAAGCACGCCAATCGGATAGCCCTTGAGGATGGAATCGATGACAGCGACGTCTCTCTTGCCGTCTGCGTAAATGTAATTTCGCTGATATTCTGGCTGAATTGTCAGTTTGCCAGATAGTCCAAACAGACCTTTGCCCTCGAGTTCGTTATAGACAAATCCGTCGACGATATCACGTATGGTAATGTCGGTTTTGAGCGTGGTGATCATGCTACTGCCTTTCGGTGTTTAATAAAAATTCTTTTATACGCCATCTTGGCAACGTTATCTTCATAATAACCGGCTGTTGGATTGCCTTCTTTGTATGCTCCTGTGCCGCCCGCTTTATAATAATCATCGACAAATATTTTTGTTAATCCTGGTGTTTTCTTGACTTTATCATCAACAAGACCATTATCGCTTGTTCCTAAAATTTCAAACTGCTCAGGGGAATACTTGTCTAAAAAGCTGATTGGTACACCCATAACGCCGACATGGTCTTTCGGGATATTCTTGACTAGCGGTATTTCGATAGCATCATAATTATCGTAGCGCAGGAATGGAATATGAGTGCTGAACTTTATTACATCCGCCTCAGTCATTAACGGAATTGGTTGGTGTAGTCGTCCGTGATCGAGATTCGTAAACCAGCGCACGCCTTGCACCCTTGTAATATACACTTTTTTACCATGTTCATTTGTCTTGATTTCGCGAACTTGATCGAGGTTTGCAATAGCTTCTGGAATCTCGTAGAACATGGCGCCACCATTAACTCTAGCATTGTTTCCTAGCCATACTTTATTCATTTTCATTAATGGAAAGACTTCTTTATAGGTTATCGCATTGAGGTTACCAATAATGAGAAACTGCTTATTGAATTTGGAAAGCTGTGTAATATATTCGCGAAATAAACTGAATGGAGGATTAGTTACCACGATATCTGAGGATTTAAGTAGCTCGATGCATTCTGCGCTTCGGAAGTCTCCGTCACTATCGAGAGGTGTCCACTCGTTGTTTTTATTAGTCTTTAGCTGCTCAGCTATGTCTTGCAGCGTAAAAGAGCCATCACCATTCACGTCTCCGACCTCATTGATAATGAACTTGTTGGCCGTAACTTTTGGCCTACCTTTAAGCGGCTTGAGTGACTTATCATCACCAAACAGTTCAAGTTGGGTATTCGCAACGGGTGAGGGTTTATAGCTGGTGGTTATAAGCTTCTTTAGCCCAAGCCGTTTAAAGTTCAATACAAAATATCGGAAAAAGTTGCTTTCGAACGGGTCGTCACAGTTACAGTAAACAACTTTGTCCCGAAAGGTATTAGGATTGTACTCTAGGTATGCTTCTATTTCTTTTTGAATATCTGAAAACTGCGTATAAAATTCGTCGTTTTTTGCCTTTTTGGCACTTGTAAGATTCCTGTTAGCCACTCGGTTTCCTTTATTATAGACTAATCATACCAAGTTTCTGAGACTTGCATTAAAAATCAAGTCATCTATATCTGTTTGAAGGTAGGTGAGAATACGCGATTTTAATGCTCTTCAAAGTCCTTGAGAATTCCCTCAACTAATTCTGGATATAATTCCTCAAGCTTTTCGTAGTGAACTTTTTGCTGTTCTAGAAGAAATATCGCCTTTTCCGGGGTTGCATGTTTCGGAACATTGACTTGCAGCCATATCAACATACCCTTAACATCTTCTTCTGGATAGTTATACTCTGTGTCGCTCATAGTCATCTCCATACTACATCAGGTTATAAACTTTTCTAAATGCAGAAAGGCTAGCATCTGATTAGCTAGCTTTTCAGAATATATGCGGCGCATAACTTCACAACTGTCATTTTGCGACAATATATTGAGAGATCCTTCCCAGGTGATCTGTTTATCAATGATAGATAATTTACGGTGATGGCCCCTTGTAAAAAGTACTTGTATCCCTAGCTCCTGTAATTCAACTATGGCATGCGCGGACTGGGCTTGATAATACGGCTCATGTTCATCTAAAGGCTTCGTGTTGATTACTATTCGCTTACCATGCTTAACAAGTTGCTTGAAAACAGGCATTAAACTAGTAATGCGCCTGGTGGTGATAAAGGGGCTTTCAATAATAAGCTCAGATTTAACCTTTTTCAGATCATCTAAAAATGCTTTATAGAAGCCGTCTTGGTCATACAGCTGAGAAGCTAATAAATCGTCATAATGTTTACCTTGAGTCCGTTGGAGCCTAAACATAGTTTTTCTCCAATTCAGGCTCAATAATTATGACTTTACCCTTATAATAGGTGAAGCCAAGTTGTTCTAGTTTCTGTCCTACCAGGATAAAATCAGCAAGGAAGGGGTTCCCAGCGTCGGACAGATACCCAGCCATATCCTATAACGACTAGTTTACAGTTGACTGTAAACTGTAAACTTGCTAGAAATGGACTCGTAGTAAATTAGGGTAAAGCTGGTTCCAGAAATAATCCACGCGGCCAGCCATTTGTGTGAATGAGCACTAACTAAAAATTAGCCTTGCTTATGCGATAACAGGGACGCCGACAGCGNNTTCGTCAAGCATTGCCATTGGAGCGCCCCATTCGTCGTCAAGGCTTTCTATTGCTTCCAGAAGGACGGGGCCGACTGCTTCTTCGCCTAGCATTTTGGCAATTTCCTCGTCTAATACCTCCCCCGAGCTGTGCGTCAAAGCTAAGCTTTCAGCTTCAATACTTATTTCCCGGCTGTCGCGGTCGAACGCTTCGATTTCTGCGTCGCTGAATTGCTGTAACTTAGTAGGCTCAAAGCCGTGCGTATTAAAATCCTCTTCTGGAGGTAAAAACAGCTCGTCTTCTTCAGGTAGGCTCCCTGTCAGGTCATACTCTGACATATAGATCCTCACTACTACAATTAGTTAACACATGATAGCCTCTTTCGACGCGTTTGTCAGTGAGATTTATCATGGTGTTGCCGGCGCAAGCGATAAGGCTGTTTTGCTATAACAGTTGCATCGTGGGTGTGTTTATTGTTTACTTAATTAAATAAATTGGGGAATAATGATGGCTGAACAAGTAGGGATGGAAGAACTTAGCGATAGTGATCTATTGGCCATCACCTCCAGAGGAGCCCATTTATTGCAAGAGCGAGCCATATCCTTGGAGGGTTTGAGCACCGTAGCTGCGGATAATGCCGGCAAGCAGGATGGCGTGTTAATCAATCCTTTAATACGTCCTCGAGAAGTTCCGCCCTCCGCAATTGGTGAAGGCAGAATACTTGTAGAGCACGATAGACCTAATACTGTAATGGTAGACGGCGAGTCTCGTAAGTTAAGGCCAGTGGAATTCAAAGTCCTATCTGTACTAGCCGCCAATAGGGGAAGTCTTGTTCCTCATGATTTCACCATTCAAACCGTATGGCCGGATTTCTCTCCAGAACGCTACACGTATAACGGCCTGAGTGCTAGCACTAAAATAAGCGGATCTTTACATTTTATTAACAAGGTATTCGGCGATCAAGATTTAGGGCATCCAAGCATGGGAGTAATCCGGGGAGTGCGTGGCGTAGGCCACATAGCTTTAATTAGCAGAGATGTCCGCCCGGGATAGCGCGCAGTTGCCTAACGCTTTTAACAGCTGCGTACAGTAAAGTTCCGGCTGTCTTACTTAGGCAAGACCAGGCTTAAGACTAGTGCGCGTAATTCATCATTTACAAACGGCTTACCTATGAACTGGTAAGCGTTAACGCCCTCGCTTTCAGCTTTCAAGAGATTTTTAATGCTATTGTCGGCGGTCAGGACAATCACCTTTGATCGTGAGCGAGAGTGTTCCTTCTTCATCTTATTCATAAAGTCGAAACCATTTTCACCGGGCATATGTAAGTCGAGAATTATTACGGCAGGTTCAGTTGACTCTAAGGCTGTCAGGCCAGAAGCCACGTCACCTGCTTCTGTGAATGAGTAGTTGACCCCTGAGTCTGATTCAAGCGTCATACGGATAGCGCTTCGTATATCAGCGTCATCGTCAATGATAAGCACCTTGGCCTTGATGTCAGTGAGTTCCAAATAGCCCCCTTGCCTGTTAATTATCTCACACATTGTCGCTAGTGCTTATTTTTTTATCGGCAGTAAAAAGCTGAAGGTTGAGCCTTCGCCTAATTTGCTTTCGGCCCACAGCTTACCGCCGTGTTGCCTAATAATCTCCGAGGCGATGTATAATCCAAGGCCTATCCCGGAAACGGCCTGTTGCAGTTTACTGCTGTCGGCCGCCCTATAGAAACGGCTAAAAATTTTGGTCAGGTCTTTTTTCGGAATGCCGGGGCCAAAGTCCTGGACGCTAACGATTACTTGCTTGCCGTCGGTCACGGCTTTGACGACAACTTGGTCTGCCTTGGGGGAGTATTTGACTGCATTAGTAAGCAAGTTAAGCACCACCTGCTCGATACGGTTTTGATCGCCGCTAACCAGTGGTAACTTCCCGACCTCGTCTACAATCTTATGCGTTTGTAAAGTGTATTGAAAATCAGTTATTGTTCTTTTGAGCAGCTTATTTAGGTCCAGTTTTGACTTATGAAAAACAAGGTTTCCTGATTCTATGCGGCTGGCGTCCAAAAGTTCATCGACGAACCTGGTCAGCTTATCAGTCTGTTTATCGATGTTGGCCGCCAGTTGGGCAGTTTTTTTGTCTTTACCTTTCGTTAGTTTTTCATCAAGAATCCGGGCATAAGCTTTTATAGAGGTAATCGGGGTATTTAATTCGTGCGAAGCTACAGCTACGAATTCGTCTTTTAACTTCTCAATTTCTTTTTCTTTACGCAATTCGGCAGTTCTTAAGGCAAGCGTCTTTTTGAGTCGCGCGTTGAGCTTATAAGTTGAGGCTTGGGCTTGCTTGCGTTCGGACATCGTCGCTGCGAACGCCAGGAAGGTAACGGCGGTAACACCTATAAACAGCTGCGAGGAATACAAGCGCTCATTGAGTGTTTTGCCCACAAAAGGGCCATGGCTATGAATTGCAGCCAGTACCGTCAGTGCAGCTAGCCCGAAATTTAGTGTTATAACCAGGCGTGTTCTAAATCTTAGAGCAGCCCAAATCAGAATTGCGAATAGTAGGTACGGCGCGCTGTACAGGCTTGAGGCCTTTGTGAAAATATCTCCAAAAATAACCGTACCTAGGGCGATAAACAATAAGCTGAGCAGTAAAGCCTCGGCCAGTTGTTTGAGATTAAGTTGCAGGCGACGGTTTTGGATCCATACCATTAAAAGCGGCGCGGCAATCAAGTCGCCCAGCATATCGCCTATCCACCAGGCGGCCCATGTCTTTGGGTAGGCAGCTAGGGTAATTGTGCCCCCAAATAAAAGACTGGAAGTGCCAATGGTAGCACTGATTAGCGTCGAGATCAGTGCTGCATAGGTCACCAGTAAAACAACGTCTTTAACGCGGGATAGTTTTTGCTGGAAACCAAAACGCTTTAATAGGTACGCTCCTACGACCGGCTCCAGTGTATTGCCGGCTCCTATGCCCATAGCAACCAGAAGTGGCGCTCCGGTCATGAAGTTAACTAAAAAGGCTCCCAGGAAAATGCCTGGCCATAAGCGCCAACCAAAAAGAAAAAGCGCCGTCAGGGCAATGCCTGTGGGCGGCCAAACCAGTGTTGCAAAACCGCTAACCGGAGAAAGGCTTAGGCCGGCTTTTGCGGTAGCAAAGTAGACCACTGCAAGCAATCCAACCTTGAAGAGGTACGGGAGTAGCTCCGAATGATTTCGAGTAGCCTGTATGGGTGCGCCCTCCTTCTATTTATTATTGTACCCGACGTTAGACGAAATTATCGAACTCAATTTCTCATGACAACAAAGTCGAATCGTTTGTCAAAAGTTTTGGCTATCAAATGGTAGCGTCTCTCAACAGCTAAGTGCTGAGCTGTTGTCGTCCCAGACATTGTTAGACCATGTTTGGCCGCTGCCGCTGCAATAATCGTCCACGGGGCCGCCGTAATAGCCGCCATTCGGGAAATAACCGTATTTATCGGTGCCGGTCGTACAGGTCGTGCCGCTGCCATCAAAGTGCTGGGGGCCGAGGCAACGGCCAAAGCGGTTATTCTCTATATCCATGGTGCTAGAGCCAACTGGCATAGAACTATTATTCGCAGCATCCAAATACATGAGATAACCGCCGCCGGCCATTAGGCTGTTCTTGACTGTCCAGTGATTGTCGGCCGGCTGGTCTTTGGCGCCGCCATCGTTGTCGCCAAACAGCACAGCGGTCTGACCGGTACTATTGAGTAGGGTGTCATGAGTCAGAGTAATCCCGGTGTCGGATAGGTACACGTCTTCATTGTGCGAGCCGCTATACGTTGCACCTGCTTGCATATAACTATTGGTGACGGTTCCTGAGCCGTGCCAATCTTCTGCCGCGTTATAGATGTATACGTTGTTAGCGGTCACGCTGGAAATGTTAGAGGCGTTCCAGATACCGGTGTCGAGAGCATTTGTTGAAGATGTGCCAGCCACTGTCGTATGTTCGATTAGGAGATTTGATGAGCCGGCTTCAATGGTTATGGCCAGCGCGCCGCTGCCACCATCGGGATCGGTGACGCAGACGTTGTTAATCGTAACGTTTGAGGCATCTACCGCGACGCCACCGGCAATGTTCAGATTTTGAATGGTTTGGCCGTTTGTGCTAGCTGTCACGCTGCCGGAAGCAGGCAGCGAGCCGCATGGAGTCGTCGAACCGACAGAAGTTGCACCACTGTTATTGTTGTAGTTGGGGTCTGGGTAGCCGCAGGCTCCGGGGCTGGCAAAGCAGTCGGTTGTCTGGGTGCCGCCGCCGGTTCCCTTGAACACCACGCACTTCCCGTTAGCGGCACCCGTACACGATTGGGCTACTGCGCCGCTGGCCAGCGTGCCGCTGTCGGCGGTAATGCTGGCATAGGGCGTAGCCGCATGGCTACCCAGCAACAATATGGTGCCTAAGATAGCTACAGTCAGTATTGCCACTGCTAAGGTTATTTGCTGGAGTCTTTTGGTACGATCGGAAAAGTATGTCTTAAGCATAATCTACTACGTGACAATTATAGCCTCTACTGTTTAAAAATTCGAGTCTCTTTTACGCCGCCAAGCACAAGCATGTGCATTATTCTGGCCGCAGCAACTTTTCAAATTTCTAGACGGCCGAGCTATAATAAGTGAGAAGGATGGGGTTCCAATCGTGGGATACGTACGAAACTAATTTTGACAGTAATAGTTTTTTATTATACAGTAGAATATAATTATGTCAGAGCAGCTCAATATTGACGGGGTGGCATTAGACCGCGAAGAGGTAGCAGGAATAAGCTACACCTACCCCATTCCCCGCATGCCTAACGAATATATTGCCTTATCAACAGAACTGTCATCGGCGCACGCCGATGACAAAATAGTTAAGCTGGATACTAATCCTGAGCTTCATCCAGCCCAAGGCGCCTACTTTCTGGCCGGCCAAGCCCAAGATTGGGAGTTTGTCGCTAACATGGGCGAGATAGTTGATCCTCGCTTTAAAAATATGCTGGAGAGCTTGCTGCAAGATAAACAAAAAGTCAAAACTCTCCAGCGAATAGGTGAGCATTTAGAAAATGGCGATAGCATCGTCAACGCCGTACCACACAGCTCATTGATCGATATTGGTTTAATGCATGCTCTGGCCTATACTGGCTTGGGTCGGCTCGGGTATGACTTCCGTGCCGGTATTGTTATCAGCCAAGGTGTTACAGGCTTGGCGAGTGAATTCAACGGTTCCAACGTTCCACTACCAACTGCGCTTAGCTGGGCTAGTGATAAGGTATGGTTGGTTACCCCGCGAACAGAAAATGCCCGTCGGTCTAAATTCAGTGAAGTTGTTCCGGCTTCGCAAATCAATCAACAAAACAAAGTAGTGCGAGCCGACATCGCCGACGAACAAGAAAGAGGCGGCATGCTTATAACCGCAGCGCTCAGTGGCACCAGTCACCAAGAGGAAAATGGAATCCATTGGCTCAACGCACCTACCCCTGGCAGTCTTAGGATGTTCGCTCGTTCGCGTACGTATATCGCCGTGGCATTTGGTAAAATTGAGGGCTCAGATACTCCAACGTTCGGGCTACATGAGGAGCTAAAACAAATATCTGGAGATGATGAGGTTCTTGAAGCGGAGGGTCATGAATTAATGAGCATAATGACAGATGGCCTCAATACTACGGTCAATGCTACAGATTTCGCTTACGCCGGAATACATAAAGCAAGTTCATAAGATAGAAAGGAGATATATATGCCAGTTCAGAACAACAAGGTGACGAAGAAGGCCGACGACGAGACCGCTGTACTCGAGGCAATCGCCGCGATGCCGGATCAGGATCGTGCCATGGGCGAGCGGCTACATACTATTATCAAAGCCAGTGCGCCAGCCCTTTTGCCTAGAACTTGGTACGGGATGCCTGCGTATACCAACGGTAGCAAGATAGTCTGTTTCTTCCGCACTAGGCAGAAATTCGGCGAGAGGTACATGACGCTCGGCTTCAACGACATTGCGAACCTCGATGAAGGCGCCATGTGGCCGATCTACTTCGCGCTCACCGAGTTGACTGCCGCCGAAGAGGCGAAGATTGCCAAGCTTGTGAAGCAAGCGGTGAGCTAAGGGCTAGAGCATTCGAGCTTGTTTGAAGGTCCCTAGCGGGCTACCATAAATTAACAATAATTAATCCTAAGAGGAGGCTTTATGGCCAATAATATTCAACTCATAGTTTACCCGGTTAAGGATATAGAAAAAGCTAAAGCATTTTATGGAAAGTTTCTAGACCAAGAGCCGTATGCTGACAGCGACTATTATGTCGGTTACAGAAATGGGGATCAGGAAGTTGGGTTAGACCCTAACACTAATCTAGGACCTATTGCTTATACAGATGTTGAGGATATTAAGAGCACCCTTGAGGCAATGACGGAAGTCGGTGCTGAGATTGTCCAAGAGCCCAAAGACGTTGGTGGGGGCTTGTTCATTGCGCAGATTAAAGACACTGACGGTAATGTTGTTGGGTTTAGGCAACAATCAAAGTAACTACTAGCTACTAGGCCATGGCTTCAAGTACGGGCAGGCCGCCTACCAAACTATGTTCGGCAATATCGGCTTCCAGGATTGGCTGGCGGGCCAGGCCGAGCCTAACAATACTCAGAATCATTTGCTCATAATCGAGATTAATATTCATGACGCAAGCTTTCGGAAACGAACCGTAGCCGCTGATCAAACTGGGAATAAGATTAGCCTCTAAGAAATGAGGCGTCCCTGTTTTATCGAAACGAATGTCCACGCGGCCATAGTCGCGCGAGCCCAAAGCTTCGAAGACAGCCATGGCTAGTGCTGTGACCTTGGACTTGATAGCTTGGTCCGTTACCATGATTGCCGTCTCTTTGTTAGAGGCTTTAATGTTGCTGCTTAGTAGCCTGAGACCGCGTTCATCCTGCGGGGCAATCAGCTCAATTGGCATAACTGCAAACTCCCTAGAAGTCTCATATTTAAGAATGGCGACGCTGAATTCGCGTCCAGGCAAGTACTCTTCGACCAGTGAATCTGACTCTAGGTTAGCCGTTATCGATCGGACTTTTGTCTCCAGCTCATCAAAATTATTGGCTACCGAGTCGCTATCGATACCGAGTCCGCCACCGCGATTAGTCGGCTTAATAAATAGCGGGAAAGCCAGGCCAATGTCTTCACGGCTTAGTTTCTGGTCATGGTTAATTACACAAAACGGCGAAGTGTTGAGGCCGGCGTCAAGCACCCGCTGCTTGGCCAAATGCTTATCTAATTCAAGCGCATGTGCCCTTTGATTGGAGCCAGTGTAGGCTATACCGTACTCGTCCAAGTAGTCAGCCAGCCAAATCTTGGGGCCGTTACGGCCAAGTGATGAATCTATAGGTACGAATTTCATACCTAAGAAGACCAAGTCCGGTTGCAGAGCGACCAATGCCTCCAGGTCTGACAGATCATTAACAATCGTCACGCCGACTTCGGCGTACTGCCCGTATAAAACCTCGAGTATCGCGTCACCCGACACCCGGCTCATCGAACTAAGCCAGGGTTTGGTCGAGCGAACAATCTCGATATGCTTAGCGGTAACTGCCACCGCTTGGGCGTCGATCTTCTTGCGGGCGGGCGGCATTGACCATGATTGATCGGCCACTGAGCTCTTTGCCGTTCAGCGTCTTGATAGCGTTTTGGGCTTCGTCATCGTTAGACATTTCGACGAAACCAAATCCTTTTGACTGGCCACTATCGCGGTCTTTGATTACGGCCACACTTACTACTTTGCCCTGTTCAGCGAATAGCTCTTCGAGTTCCTTTTCAGTAACACTGTAAGCGAGACCGCCTACGTAAAGTTTGCTTGCCATAAGTTGATTGTCCTTCTTTTTAACTAATATCACTCGCGCTTAGTATCGTCTAACCGAAATGATAGTAAGTCTGTAAGGAACAAAATATGAAGACGGAGAGGTTATAATAACCACTTGCTTATTTAAACTATAGCACGTTTAGCGGATATTTAACACTTCAACCATGGGCAGCTGACACTATTATGGCCTGGTGGTGTCTATAAATTAAAGGCCGATGTCATCGATGTAACGTTCTTGGCATTTCCAAGTTCTGGCTGACCTAGCAAATCTTCGGAAGTCTTGAGTACTGAATAGTTATCAAAGTGCGTCGATGAGCTTGTGCCAGGCGTGGTGTAGGGACTAAGCCAGGTGGCGTATGTTTGTGAAGGATTGTCACCGCCTCCGCCGCCTTCATCAAAGACGACTAATATTGCCAGCTTGCCGTTTTGGTAATCTGAGCCAGTAGTGATTATAGGCAGCCAACCCTTTAGCCAGTTATCAGCTTGCTGGGCTGAACCGTCATGCCAGTCATCATCGAGATTAGGTGTTACGGTGGTGAAAAGCGGCAGGCCGCTCTGTATATCATTCAGTAGATTACCTGAGCCAGTGGTCCCAAGCGGCACATCTTGTCTGGCACAGGCAGAGGCGATATTCGTATAGTAGACAGCCGGGTTATGTTTGGGGGCGTATGATCCTGAGTTGTCAGGGCCACAATTGCCTGGCATAGTTTCGGCGTAAGACTTCCAGTTTGAGCCCAGTTGTGAAAATATCGAGGCATTAGAGGTGGTACAGCCGGAATCGCTCGGTATGCAGTCACCGTTCCATGGAGAGCTGGCGTAGCTAACCCCCGAGGTCATCGCCATGTAATTAGGCAGTGAAGGATGAGTAAGGGCCCAGTAATTATTAGCATAGCCGCAGTTTGTAGCAATCTGGTTCATATAAGGAACGCTACTATTTCCAATTATTGATGAGCTGCTTTCATTTTCCTCCCAAATTATCATGACTTTAGAGATAGCGGGGGTACCAGTCTTAAATCCACAAAGAGCGTTTCCTGTTTTAGCGCCCTTAAACACTACGCAGCTCCCATCACTGGCCCCTGTGCACGATTGTTTAGTTGCGCTACTGCTTAGAGTACCTTTATCCGAGGTAATACTGGCATATGACGTAGCAGCCCGAGAACCAATTAATAGGTAAGTACCTATACCTGCCACTATAACGACCGTTAACAACGCAATTATTTGCTGGGGTCTTTTGCCACGATTAGAAAAGTATGTCTTAAGCATAATCTATTACGCTTCAGTATATACTCTGCTGTTTAAAAGTTCGAATACTTTTCACCCAGCCAAGCCGGAACTATGCCATATTAGAGCCGATGTTCATCATCCATTCGACTCCGTATTTGTCACTCAGGCTACCAAAAATATCTCCCCAGAACTCCTTATTTAAAGGCATCCTAACTTCACCGTCCTTAGAAAGAGCCTCAAAGATTTTTCGCATTTCGGTTTCATCTGTACCGCCTAGGCACAGCTCTACTTTAGCGGCTTTAACGCTGGCTTTAGAACTATCGCTGGCCATCAGGTCAACGGCCCCGCCTTTTAGGCTGGCGTGCATCACATCAGTTGGCTTAGATCCAGGCATGGTCGGAGCGCCCTTAGGCAAATCTGATATGGCTTGCATAGTTAGCTCGCCCCCAAAAACACTCTTGTAATACTCCATGGCTTCTTTGCAGTTGCCTTGAAAAAATATGTACGGCTCTAGTGATAATTTTCCCATAGCTCCCCCTTTTACATTAATGGCTCGTAAATTATGTCCTATTACTTCATAGCAAAATAGGGGATTTCTTACAATTCTAATAAAGGTTAATCAAAATTAAAGATAAGTATCGGAGTTTCCACCGCACACACAAGTCTCTTGTAGCGTTTTAGCCGCGTGAGATTTTTTGTTTTTCTCTATTGTTTTTAAAACGCTAATTCCTAATATATACCATGCATGATTTTAAAACAAGTGTAATTATTAGACCATATTTTGTTAGCTTAATTGTCAAATATAAGCTGTTTTTGTCCAAAAAACATATGTCATAGTATGGTTTTTATCTCTTTAAGCTAGCGTTAAAACAGTGGTCAGCCAAGCAACGAAGGCCATTAACCTGCTAAAGTATAGTTAATGATTTACATAGCTCTGCTAAGAGGTATAAACGTTGGCGGAAAAGCCAAAGTCGAGATGCCAAAACTTAAAGACGTTTTTGAAAATCTCGGCTACAACAATGTCGTTACGTACATTAACTCCGGCAACGTTATATTTGAGCCTGCGCAAGGCAGCCCCCAAAAAATTGCTAAAGACGTAGAAGACGCTTTGCAAACCAAATTCGGCTTTAACATTCAAGTATTGCTGCGCAGTCAAAAAGAGTTGGAAAGTCTGGTTAGGCAAATACCAGCTACATGGGTAAACGACCAGCTAATGAAATGCGATGTAATGTTTTTAATGCCAGAGATAGATAGTCCCGGCATTCTAAAACAGATTCCGCATAGCCCGGAAGCTGAAGATGTCATTTACCTGCCGGGCGCCGTAGTGTGGAGGGTAGACAGAAATAAGATTAGGCAGGGCCAAGTATTGAAAATTATCGGATCAGATATTCACAAAAAATTGACCGTACGCAATCCTAACACCGTGCGTAAAATCCTAGCCATTATGCAAGATACCCCAAGAGCCTGAACGCTTAGCCCGACCGTATTGATCTGATAGGGTTTTAGAATTGTCGATCTTTAGGTGAGAGTTAGCTGTATAACTGCCATTTTAAATATTGCTTACGTTTGGGCATGCCCAATATGCTAGAGTATAGTTTTATATAGTATTACTATGCCCCAAAAGCCTAAAAAGAATATCCGGAAGCGACCGCCTTCACTTAACGCCAACGCCCCTTCTCTGTTGAACCTGACAATTCCAGGTTATGTTTCGGGTGCCGAAAAACAGCCTCAAAAGATAAAGCCGCCGCGTAATGTTAAAAAAATAATCAAACGGTCGGCTCTTGTCCTGCTCTTGCTTCTAGTGGTCTCCGGCACTTTCTTCAGTGCGAAAATTATAGGGGAGCTGGATTAAGTTTTTCATGGCAATTTACTTAGTGACATTGAAGCATTATTCCACCCCGTCAAGCTTAAAGGCGAGTCCTCAGGCCGGGTTAACATACTGCTGGCCGGTGACTCTAGTGATGACCCCGGGCACGCCGGAGCCCAGCTTACCGACTCCATCCTCTTACTAAGCGTCAACACCCGGTCTCAAACCGCTTTCTTATTAAGTATCCCGCGCGACTTATGGGTACCATTGCCCGGGAATGCTTATCCGGGCGGTACCCATCAAAAAATTAACGCTGCCAATGAGGTCACAAGCTTCACCCAGTCCGGTTATCCTAATGGTGGTATGGGTGAACTGTCATATGTGGTTCAAAACGAGCTTGGAATACCTGTAGATTACTACGGGCTTATGGACTATGGAGCTTTTAAAGATTCGGTTGATGCCGTTGGTGGCGTGACAATTAATGTCCAGAGTCCTGATCCCCGCGGCCTATATGATCGCAATACCGGCATAGATTTGCCCAATGGCCCGGTAGCTTTGAATGGTCAACAGGCGCTTAATCTCGCCAGGTCCCGGGGTGACGGTTATGGTTCGTACGGCTTTCCTAGCAGTGATTTTAACCGTACGGCCTACCAGCGTCAGATTTTCATTGCCGTAGCCGCTAAAGCCAAATCCGTGGGAACCCTCAGTAATCCAGTAAAGATCAGTAACTTATTCAGCGCCCTTGGCAATAACTTCCAGACTAATTTAACGTTAGCCGACGTATTACGCCTAATTAAGATAACCAAGCCTATAAACTTGTCTAGCGTGCAGTCCTATGCCTTCAGCTCAACCGTGTCGACCACTACACCTAATCCACTACTCAAGTCCTATTATGTTCCATCTAACGGCCAAAGTGCCCTTATACCGACAGCTGGCATAGACAATTTTGCTCAGGTGCAGGCCTATTACCAGCAGCTGACCCAAACGCACTGATAAACAGGCGGGCAAGTTTTACAAATACTACTATTTGTGATATTTTATTTTTTATGACCGATTTGGAGATACTCGAACCTTTAGCGCCCCGCTACCCGGAACTTTTGGAAGAGGCTTACGGGATACCTGACCGTACTGTGGTGGCGCATGACATATGCAATCTATTGTTAAGCCGGTCAGATTACGCTCGCGGCTCAGGGCTAGGTATTACTGTCAGCCCGGCAGGATCGGCAGATCTGTGGGGTAGTTTCTCGGTAGCCGTTGACAGGCCTAGTGGTAAAACTTCGATTTTCTTTAGCCCTAAAACTGATTTTGAAGCTTGTTTGCCCGGCGCAGTAATCCACCGTCTCGACAGACCGGACAAAAGGATGCTGACCCGGTCCGGCAAAGACCAGATCATTACGGCCTTGCGCTTTGGCTCATTACTAGGTGATTTCGGGTCCCGCCAATATGGCGGTATCTTTGGTATAGAGAAATTTTCTTATTAGATTAGGCGTTCAAGGTCAAAGTTTCTGGCTGGTGGTCGCTACGGCATAATCGATCGTCAGTTCGGCAATGTTCATCAAGTAACCGCGCAGGCGGTCTAGGCTGTCTTCAACAATCGCGCCTTCATATGACAGTTTCATGCGTTTGGAGCTGTATATAAGGCGCTCCAGCTCGCTGTCGCTGTCTAGTATCTTATGTGCCATTGGCTTATCCATATGCCGCACCATCGATTCGACGTCTTTTAAGAGTTGGTGAACCCGTTCCTGGATAACCGGGAAGGTACTGGACAGCTTGACCGGGTCGGTGCGGTCACTGCTGGCCAGTTCGGCTATTTTGACTCCGTGGTCACCTATCCGCTCCAGCTGGATGGCAATGGTGCGGTAAAAACTGACTTCCGCGAGACTGCCCTTGACCTTGCCGCTCAATATCTCCTGGAATTGCCGCTGGATGGCATGTACGAATTTATTGACCTCGTAATCACGCAGTTTGATGTCGTTAGCCAGGTCGCGGTCACCGGCCTGGGCCGCCTTAAGCGAGTCTTCAAACATGCTGCGGGTTATCATAAAGATGCGCAGCGTGCTTTCCGATACCGGGAACATACTGTCGTCCAGGATAGTCCTGGCGACAATTTTTTGTGACGTTTCCTCAAGTATTTCAAAACCGAAGAGCAGCTGCACTGATTGGCGGATAGTTTGGTTCTGCGAAGGAGTTATACGGTTGCTGCGCAAGGCTATCTTGTCGGCTCCGGCAATATAGGCGCCTATCATTTCCCTGACAAGCCATTTATCCGGCATATTATCTACCGCAATATCTATCGTCAGTTCGCGTTTTTGCTTGCTGGCCAGCTTAATGATAAGAGCCGGTCCGACGGCATCAACCAAAACCTCATCTTTGCTTTGTAGCTTCCAGTGTTTGATCCAAGCCTTAGGCAAGGTAAGGGTCAAACTGCTGCCGCCAGTGGCTTGTAATTTACGTCTCTCCATACAATATATATATATCAAACTGTTAATATTTGCCAGAACTTTGTGATTTTTACACCTGTGGATAGAAATCTCTTGACATATATAAAAGTGGCTCTATATTTATATATATAAAGGTGTGTAATATATAGGCCGTAAGGCCGAGGGGAGTTACATGAACAAGACAGTAACAGCACTACTAGCCGTAGTTGTGGTGGTGGCCATAGCTGTTGGGGTATCAGCCAGTCATAACAACAATAAAAAAAATACGAGCAACACTAACAATACGTCCAGCACTGCGCCGCCCAAAGAAGACGTTGTAATTACAGGAGCGGGGTCAACTTTCGCCGCACCGCTATACGACCAGCTAGGCAGTACTTATAAGACTGCGTCTGGCACGACTATCAATTACCAGTCAGTAGGTTCAGGCGCCGGCATCGCGCAGTTCACCGCCAATACTGTTAACTTCGGTGCCACCGACGTTGCTCTTACGAACAGCGAGTTGACGGCAGCCCAGGTCAACGGTACGCCTATGGACATACCGACCGCTCTTGGGGCAGTTACCGTTTCCTACAACATCCCGGGTGTCAAATCAGGCCTAAAGCTTGACGGCCCGACCATCGCCAATATGTACATGGGCACTATCACTAACTGGAACGATCCGGCTATAGCCAAGCTCAATCCCGGCCTCAAGCTGCCCAACCTGGCGATTAGCCCTGTGTACCGCTCTGACAGTTCAGGAACAACCGCTCAGTTTACTCAGTTTCTTACTGACGTAAGTCCAACGTGGGCCCAGCAGCTAGGCACCGGCAAGACGGTCAAGTGGCCGGTAGGTACTGGCTCCAGCGGCAATACCGGAGTCGCCGCAACTACTAGCCAGACTTCGGGTGCAGTCGGCTATGTCGAACTCGCTTACGCGCTGCAGAACAAGTTCACGACGGCAGCAGTTAAAGACAAAGCCGGGACTTACGTTACTCCTTCACTCGACAGCACGTCCAAGGCTGGTGCAAACTTGCCAAATCTCCCTAGCGATTTGCGTTTTACTGCCATTAATTCACCGACAGCAGGTGCCTACCCGATAGCATCAGCAACCTTCATCGTCGTCTACCAAGACACTTGCAAGGCTCACGAAGTCACTAGCTCAGCTCAGGCTGTAGCACTTAAGGGTTGGCTTAACTACTTGCTTGGCACCGGCCAGACGAGTATGAAACAATTAGAATATGCTCCCCTGCCAAACGCCCTGCTTGCAAAAGCCCAAGCCAAGGTTAGTAGCATGCAATGTAACGCAAAGGCAATCGCGGATTAATACAAAAACGTGGTGGAAGTCATAAACGTACCTCATACAGTTAGTGGCGCACGCTTGAAATCCAGGCGTGCGCTACAAGCTGATGTAATCCTGCGTTGGAGCTTGCGAGTTACGGCGCTGTCCATGTTAGCGGTTCTCGGCTACTTCTTCGTGCGCCTGGCCATTACCGCCGAGCCAGCGTTGTCCCACTTCGGGATCTTGGGCTTTATCTTCACCAACAACTGGGACGTTGCCCATAACATTTTTGGTGCCTGGCCGCTCGTGGTGGGCACGCTAATCACCTCAATTGTGGCTTTAGTACTTGGCGTACCGGTGGCCATAGCCGCCGCGCTATACGTAACGGAGTTTGCCCCGTCGCGTTTGCGCAGCACGCTGGCCTTGCTGCTTGACCTGCTGGCGGCCGTCCCTTCCGTTGTCTATGGGCTATGGGGGGTGTTCATTCTCATTCCTGATCTCAAACCCGCCGAGCAGTGGTTCTCAAATACTTTCTCCTTCCTGCCCTTTGTCGGCGGCCAAGTCAGCGGCCCCAACTACTTCATCGCCGGCCTGATCCTGGCCATTATGATTATCCCGATAGTTTCGGCCGTCTCGCGTGAAGTGCTAGCCACCGTGCCGCTTCAGGAGAAGGAAGGCGCCCTGGCGCTGGGCGCAACCCGTTGGGAGATGATCCGCCTGGCCGTTTTGCCACGTTCCCGGGCCGGTATAACCAGCGCAGCTATGCTGGGGCTGGGCCGGGCCATCGGTGAGACCATAGCCGTTACCTTGGTGATCGGCAGCTCGCCAGTCATCGGCCATCAAATATTTAACCAAGGTTATACCCTGGCGGCTGTAATCGCCAATGAGTTCGGTGAGGCCACTCCGGGCAGCCTGCATATTTCCGCCCTGATTGCCGCCGGTTTAGTACTACTGGTACTTACCTTGGTCGTTAACGGTATAGCCCGCGGTATTATCATCCGGTCTGACCGTCGCCGGGGTTCCATAGCCGACAAGGCGGTAGCATGAACACACTTGCTGTTACCTCACCTAGGCGGCGGCGGGTTGATAGTCTGGCCCGGTGGGCACTGTTGGCCGGCGTGGTGCTGGCACTGGCTCCGTTGGCGCTTGTGCTACTCTATGTGCTTAAGCGCGGCGTTGGCGCCCTCAGCCTGTCGTTCTTCACTACCGATCCGACCGGGGCATTTTTCGGTGACCAAGGCGGTATTAAAAGCGCCATTCTCGGTACCATCGAGATCGTAGCGCTGGCCACGGCTATAGCCGTGCCGATTGGCGTGACGCTGGCGGTTTATCTCAATGAAATAGGGCGAAAATCCAAACTGGCTATGACTGTGCGTTATTTTGTCGACGTGCTTACCGGCGTACCGTCGATTTTGTTCGGCCTATTTATTTACATAGTGTTTGTCGTAGGCGGCATGCTCACCGGCTTTGCCGCCTGGAAAGGTTCGGCCGCCCTTGCCTTGCTGATGCTGCCGATCGTCACCCGTACAAGCGAAGTCAGCCTGGCACTGGTGCCCGATAGTTTGCGCGAGGCCGCTTTGGCACTCGGCGCGCCACGGTGGCGGGTTATCCTAAGGGTGGTTCTGCCTACGGCCCTGCCCGGTTTGCTGACTGGCGGTTTGCTGGCAGTCGCCAGGGCTTCCGGGGAAACGGCCCCGCTGCTATTTACGGTGCTCGGTGCCCAGGCCACGACTTTCTCCCTGGGTGCCCAGATGAATTCTTTGCCGCTGCAGATCTTCAACGATGTCCGTGAACCCAACCCGCAGCTGGTTACCCGAGCCTGGGGTGCCGCACTGACCCTAATAGTAATGATCCTGCTTATAAACTTAGCGGCCCGCTTAGCGGCCAGAAGGAACCATTTACGATGAGTACGTCCAAGACTAAAAGCCATCAAACTTCCAAAGCCTCAGGCAAAGGTTTTGGCGTGAAGGTACGCGCCTTGCATGCTTTTTATGATGATAACGAAGCAGTCAAAGGTGTTGATGTCGACTTTCCGGCCAACAAGATCACGGCTATTATCGGGCCGTCGGGGTGCGGTAAATCGACGCTCGTCCGCTGTATAAACCGTATGCATGAAGAAGTACCCGGCGCCTCAGCCAAAGGCCAGGTTTTGCTCGATGACCTGGATATCTACTCCTTAGGCATTGACCCGGTAGCTGTGCGGCGGACGGTTGGTATGGTATTTCAGAAGCCGAATCCGTTCCCGACTATGTCAATCATTGACAATGTCACGGCCGGACCGCGACTGGCCGGGGTGAAGCGTGATGAGTTACATGAAAGGGCCGAACGTGCCTTATGCGACGCCGGACTTTGGAACGAGGTCAAAGACAGGCTCAACAAAAACGCCGGCGGTCTATCTGGGGGACAGCAGCAGCGTTTGTGCATTGCCCGGATGATCGCTCTTGAGCCTGAAGTCCTGCTTATGGACGAGCCCTGCTCAGCGCTGGACCCGCACTCGACATTGCGTATTGAAGAACTCATCGTCAAGCTTAAAAGCCGTTTCACGGTCGTACTTGTCACCCACAATCTGTCCCAGGCTACCCGGATAGCCGACTATACTGCCTTTATGCTTGATGGCGAATTGGTTGAGGCGGGACCGACTAAACGCATTTTCGCTACGCCCAAGAATATCCGCACTAAAGAATATGTCACTGGGAAGTTCGGCTAAATTAAGCTCCTCAGGAGAATCGTTGATGGAGCGATTATTTGATATATTGAAGAGTAGTGCAATTTAAAGAATTCATTACCCAACAGCGGGTGGCAATATTCATTGTTGGCATCGCCACATTCGTCGTATCGTTAATCATTTCCAGTGCCAGTGGTTTTTCGACATTATGGGGCGCGCTTTTCGTTGATCTGGCGGCTTCGTCAGTTACGATTGTCTTTACTGCCCTGATCATAGACTATCTAGGGCTGAAAGAACAGAATAGCAAAACCCAGCATGCCGCCGGCTTAGCAGAAGACGAGATCAAAGCGACCTGTTTCCGTATTAAATGGCGTTTAGCACGGCTGTTCGGCTTACCTAGACGCCGCTCGGGCCGTGATCATATAAGCGACCGCCAGGAAGCCAGGGAGTACTTGGACACCGTTACTGCTGAGGTCGATAGCTATTTGTCCCACCACAGTTTTGTTGATAGGAAAACCCCTTTTAACGAGGATGCCTTTGCGCAGTACCTGGAGCGTCTACAAGCTGCTCAAACTGAGTTGGAGCAAGTCTTAGTTTTATATGAATATGCATTATCCTATAGCCTGCGCGAGCGGGTCTTGGCGCTTCGTAGTGAACTGCAGGTGGCGGAGCGCTTGCTCGGCTTTATTGACACCAGCGAACCTTTTTCCAAGGCCAACCTTTCCCTTATCCGCATTACGGCTCAATCGGTTTACGATGCTATCGAGGCAGTGCTTGAGCATGATTCGCGAACCGCCCTGGGGGTTTCTATTCACGCCAAGGATAGTGAACTGGAGTAGGGCAGTATATGCATAAGCGCTGTATGATAAACTCTAGGATATGGCGCGCCCTAGAACAAAGCCCAAAAAATCCAAGCATTTCTTTGCGCGACACAGATACTTTAAGTATTTTCTGCTTGTATTTTTGGCATTGCTCCTAGTTATTACCGTGTGGACGGCAGTGGTAGAAGTCCGCAGCTCAATAGCCCAGTCCAAGCTCCAGCCTTTTTATAACACCCAAGGGCTTAAGTTGAATGGGGTACCCGGCCAAGTGGTCAGACAAGAGCCGCTAGGCGTCAACGTTCCCGGTGGCACCGGCGTACGCATCTTATACCGTACCCAACGGGCTGACGGCAGTTATACTTTTTCATCTGGAATGGTGTTTATTCCGGATAACGCAAACGCCGGCTTGCCGCGGCCAGTGGTGGCCTGGGCCCACGGTACGCTTGGTATGGGCAGTGCTTGTGCGCCGTCCCGCACCTCTGATCCAGTAGCTAGCATTGCATGGGTCAGCAGCCTGCTGGCAAAAGGCTGGGTGGTGAGCGCCACGGATTATGCCGGATTTGGCACCGCCGGCACCCAAGGCTACTTGGTGGGCGGCGATGAAGCCCATGACGTTCTAAACAGCGTCCGGGCAGCCCATAATCTGTCCCAGGCCCAGGCCGGTACGACGTATGCTATATGGGGTCATTCCCAAGGCGGTAACTCGGCCCTGTTTAGTGCTAGCCAAGCCAAGTCTTATGCGCCAGAACTACAACTGGTTGGCACCGTAGCTTCGGCGCCGGCTGCCGAATTAGTGCCTCTTTTAGACGAACAGTACGGTACGGCGGCCGATTGGGTCATAGGGCCGCTGGTAGCCGTTTCCTGGCCATCGGCTGATGCTAATTTAAATGCCCATAACATACTGACGGCTGACGGATATAGTAACTACCATAAAATTGCTAACCACTGCATTGTACGGGCGACGATTGCCGGTGTGATACGCAGCGTCCTCGGCCAAAAGTTTTTTACTACCAACCTTATTAACGTGCCGGCTTGGCGGGCTATGGCGGATGCGCAGTCCGCCCCGATACTCGCTCCTACCCAGCCGTTATTCGTTATAGAAAGCAAGACAGATCAGGTCGTCCTGCCGAACACCACCGCCCTATATATCCAAACCGCGTGCCGGAATGGTTCTAATCTGGCTTCGCTTTGGTTAAATAATGTTGCCCATCAGAATATACCGGCTGCCAGCTCAGGTAACGTAGTTAACTGGATCAGTGACAGATTTGCCCATAAACAAAATGTCTCAAGTTGTGCCCAGCCGCTGCCGTTCGTGCCAGCTGCGGTGCCGAGAGCTTAGGAAGTTATCCGTTGAGTACAGGCATTAGGTCAATTTACCTTGCAATGTAAGTAGCTATTCCCGAGCAATTGATTCACGGGCGTTTTGCCTGTCCTGCCTACGAAAAGGAATAATCATTCCAAGCTCATATGTGCCGAACAGTAGTACTGCCCCACCAACGCCGAAAAGAGCATCGCGTCCTAATAACAGGTTTTTATTTTGCTCCGCCTGTGTGGCTGTAATTATATGTTCGCTTAAAAACTTCTGGGGCCCTGGCAAGCTATAGCTTACAGTATCTGTAGTAATTTTGCCTGTATTATTTGAACTATTGGTCCCCGGCTCATAGTAGGTTGTAATTGTCTGATATTGGCCGAAGTCGTCAATAAACTTTCGGCACGGTGTAACCTCAACTTGGGATTGACTAGCCTGGTGACCCAAAGCAGCCAGATGCCCTGCGCATGCTGTGACTTGGGCATTCTGTTCTGCCGCTGGCGTGGCTGTAGCTTCGTCGAGTGCTCTGAGACCAACAGCACCGCCAAATACCGCCAGTCCTGTAGCTACTGCAGTAACGGCAGCAAGTTGCTCTAAATTTTTAGGCCTCATGTCCATTAGAACTTATACCTCTTCTGTAAATAATATTTTTACCATACCTCTATTGCCATGCAATATCAAGAAGCAAGTGAAGAGTTATGCCGTGAGCATAGTACACAGAAGCCAGCAGTAATTAGAGTATGGAAACTTATTGGGCAGCAGGTGTTGCGTACGATTGGACCGGTGAGGGTGTCGAAATCGTGACTGCACCATAGCTTATGGTCATATCGGTAGTATTGCCGCTGCCGTCGGAATATTGCCACTCCCGAAGCTGGTAGCTGCTGTTGTCAAACCATGCGTACTGGGTAGCATTAGGTGCTGAGCTATCAGTGACTTGGTACTTAAAGCAGGTCAGACTACCGCAGGCTGCAGTACCTAGGGCTTTGTAGGTTATGCCGGAGCTGCCAACTCCGATGTTCATGTTGCTCGTTGGGTTGGAAGTCGGTGCGCTTGTGCCGCTTGGGTACTCTATCCAGGGCCCCGTACCGTTTGTTTGAATATACGAGTTACCGCCCAAAGATATGGCGTTCAGCGTTTGGCCTCCGCCGGTGGTAGACAAATCGGTGTTGCCTTTCCCGTCCGCCTTAAGCGTCATAGTCGAAGCCGTACCTTGTTGGACGACCTTTAAAGTTGCCGTGTAGGCACTTTTAGTAAAGTCGGTTGAATTTGAAGCAAACTTACACAGGTTGGTGTCATGATAGGCCGTTATACAGCTGCTGCTGGCAGCCGCAGGCGTATTGGCGCTTACGCTGCTCTTAGTGGAGCCGTTACTGTTTGATTTGGATTTGTTGTTAGCAACTTTGTAGCCAACGGCCGCCACGGCAGCAATGACAACTACCGCCACGATAACAATTAGCACTTGGGCAACGCCTCGTTCATCAAGCCGCATTCGTTTGTTCATGATATGATCTCGCTTATGTTTAAATTATAGACATATGGTATATCTATGGGCTTACGGTGTCAATCAAGGCACTTGGCGGCTCGGGACGTGCGGAGTTATTTCAGGCTTAATTTGTACTTAGCCGTATAAAAGTACCCCGACAACAACCGAGAGATTAGCTACTTCCCATAAGATAAAGCTGACGATAATATTTTTTTCTTTATGGGCTACGCCATATAAAATCCATGGAAATGTCACGATAAATATAAGCGACCATGTTGTCAGTGAAACGCCGGTCGCAGACTTTGTGGAAAAGATACTGTAAATTTGTGGCAGGACAGTAAACGGACCGATTACCCCGACTATAAAGGTAAGCTTATCAAGAAAAGTAATATATGCTGACTTGCGTTGCTTTTTTCGGCTCTGTTTACGCTCATACTTATGGCGCAGCCCGAGGTAATGCATAACTTGACTATAGCATAAGCGTCTTAGCTGGTCGGCTAGACAATACCGCGTTGCCACCAGTAGCTAAGTAGCTTAAGGGGAACCTACTTTTTGGCGCTATACATGTACTCTCTGGTCAGTGGCAGGTCGTTGCGCAGGCCTTTGGTAAATAAGAACTGCGACAGGCTGATTTTGCCGTAGCGGAAACCGGAGGCCGAGGCGGCCAGCCAGAACCGCCACATCCTGTAGAAGCGCTCGTCGAACATTTTGATGACCTGGCCCTTGTGATCTTCAAATCGGCTCCACCACTCGTCAAGCGTCATGGCGTAATGGATACGCAGGTTTTCATAATCCAGCAAACGGAAATTATGTTCAGGCAGGCGCTCGGTAATTTGGGCGACAGTTGGCAGGTAGCCACCGGGGAAAATATACTTGTCTAACCATCGGTCAGTTCGGTGAGGAAACTCCTGGGAAATGGTGTGGGCGAAGGATATTCCGCCGGGTTTAAGCATTTTGTCGACGACCTTAAAATAGGTGTCATAATTGCCCCGGCCGACATGTTCAAGAATACCGACACTATAGACACGGTCAAATTGCAGATCACGGGCGGCCAGGTCCTGATAATCTAGCAGCTCAAACTTGATTAGCTTATCAACCTTTTCTCGCTTGGCAAGTTCGCTGGCGTAAGCATATTGTTCGGCGCTAAGGGTAACACCCAGGCCGGTCACTTTATAATCTTTGGCGGCTTTAACTAGCAAGTGGCCCCAGCCACAGCCGATGTCCAATACATTATGGCCTGGTTTAAGCTGCAGTTTGTTCAGGACGTGATCGAACTTCTGGACCTGGGCTTTTTCCAGGCTGTCCTGGGGCGTTTTATAGTAAGCGCAGGTATAGGCCATGGTGTCGTTGTCGAGCCACATCTTATAAAAGTCATTACCCAGGTCGTAATGGTACTGGATCTGGCTCTTGTGGGCGGCTTTATGGTTGCGCTGGGTACGCCTAAGCGATATGCCCAGTTTGGTCAGCTTACTAGTGTATGCGTCACGGTTAATATTGACGATTTGGAAAAAGTTATCGAGCGGTTCAATGTCCAGCGTGCCGTCCATATAGGCTTCGCCGACGGCCAGTGATATATCACGCACCATAGACCTAAGCACTTTAGGCGTTTTAAAAGTTATCGTAGCCTTCGGCAAGCCGCTGCCGTAGGACGTCCGTGTGCCGTCCCAAAATTTGACGGTTAACGTGCCCTTGGTAAAGCTTTGTAAAAACCGGTCGAGAATAGTCTTCTCCAACATTGAAGCAACTATATCACAACTTGGGGGATTGATAGAAACAAAAGGTTAGTTACAATTGTACAATGATGACTATGACAGCTAACCAAAGCTATAAGGCTAAAAAGCGCCGGGTCATGCAGCAGATGCGTGAGCTGCGTGAGCTGCCCAAAACTGATATCGGGCTAAACAAAAACACTTCCAACCTGTTTCGGTCGCGCGCCCGCAGCCAAAAACGGCTGAACGTGCGTGACTTCAATTCGGTAATCAGCATCGATGCTAAGCACTTGCTGGCTGAGGTTGAAGGCATGACCACCTTTGAAGACTTTGTTAATGCCACGCTTGGTCATGGCTTATTGCCGCTGGTTGTACCCCAGCTTAAAACCATTACAGTCGGCGGGGCGGTGTCGGGCCTAGGCATTGAGTCGTCATCGTGGAAATACGGCCTGGTGCATGAGGGCGTCAAGTCCATGGAAGTCCTGCTGCCTGACGGCCAAGTGGTCGATTGTACGCCAGATAATAGGTACAAAGACTTATTTTTCGGGCTGCCTAACTCCTACGGCACGCTTGGCTATATCCTAAAGCTGACTATAAAACTTAGGCCCGCCAAACCGTATGTGCGTCTTAGGCATCTGTCTTTTGATAAACCGGCTGCTTGTTTTAAGGAGTTGGAAACAATCTGCAACACCGGCAGATACCAAGGCGCACCGGTGGATTTTGTGGACGGCGTGGCTTTTGGGCCCGGTGAGCTCTATCTGACCTTGGGGGTGGGCAGCGCCAGCGCGCCATACACGTCGGACTACACCTACATGGATGTCTACTACCGCTCGATCAGCGTGAGGAGCGAAGATTATCTGACCACCTACGATTACATATGGCGGTGGGACACCGATTGGTTCTGGTGCTCCAAGAATGTTTACGCCGACCGCCGGCTGGTGCGGCGGTTATTAGGACGTAAACGCCTGGGATCAGCCACCTATTCGCGTCTGATGAGACTCAATGACCGTTATCCGTTAGTACCATGGCTGGCTCAGTTGCTCGGCCGGGCCGGGACGCGCGAGGCGGTCATTCAGGATGTTGAAGTAACAATTGGCAATGCTGAGGCTTTTTTGCGCCAGTTCCAAAAACAGATAGACATCCGGCCGGTGTGGTTCTGCCCGACCAAGTCAACGACCAAGGATTGGCCGTATGCCCTCTACCCGATGGATCCCGAACAGTTGTATGTAAACTTCGGCTTTTGGGACAGTGTCGCCACCACCCACGGCGCGGACAGCGGTTATTACAACAAAAAGGTTGAAGCGTTGGTTGAAACTTTAGGCGGCATGAAAAGCCTGTACTCCAGTGTTTTTTACGACCGTGCCACGTTTGAGCGGAAGTATAATTATCCGGCCTACAATAAATTAAAGGCAGCCTATGACCCCAGCGGGCAGTTCAAGGGTTTGTATGAAAAATGCGTGGCTCGGGGTTAGCCGGCTTAGCTAGTCGATATTGCAACTGATTTTCGAACCATATATTCGTCTAAGAAAACTACTCAACTTATCTAGAAAGTCGGTGTTGGGACCACTCCCATTGTCGGTGGATTATTGACCTCAAAATGAAAGCCCGATTTATTTTGCTTACACGGCAGGCCCCAAGCAGGATCAGGAATACCATCACCATTAACAAACTCTTGGGAGTAATCACTCTCGGCTTTAAAAGTGGGATAACCCGGCTCGGTATAAGTCATCGTCTCAAGAAGGTCAAGCCTGACGGTGTCTCTGTGATGCCGCTTGACAATTTGGCAGAGGCGTTCGTAAGAAAAGGAACCTTCATTTGTCGATGTAAGCGGATTTTGTTCGTTGACGCTAGCGTTGCTGAAGGTCATTTGAGTACCAGCATCCGGTATGGTTTTAGTATAAGCTCCACTTTTTAGATACATGGTGGTCTTGTCGGTGACAACCCCATCGCAAGCGATGCCTTTAACAGTTGTTATGGGACCGCCCTGTTCGGTGGTCAGTGTAAAGTTAGCTCGCCCCACGGTACCAGTTGGCACTGCTACCTTCCAGTCAAACCCGGTATCTGTAGTGACTGTCTGGTTTGGTTTTATAACCAATTCTTGCAAGGTTGCGACCTTAGCGCATTCCTTAAAGACTGGCGGCGGGGAGATCGCTGCTTGGTCGGCGTTAGCAGTGCTTTGCGCTAGAGCATTGCCTCCCAGGAAGGTCGCCATGGACGTTAATACGGCTGCAACAGGCCGGTTAAAATTTCTCATTATATATTAGCTCCGTCAAACTTAATGATTTTAACAAACTATAACTAAATTATAGTCATATGTCAAATATGAGCGGGCGGCGTCTGCCGTGACAGCGTGACAGTAGGTAATTTACTGACCTTGGTTTTAAGTAAAATAATGTACACTAATGTGGTGAGCAAAACATTACCGCAACTGCGGTTTAGCGTGGTCATACCGTGTTATAACGAAGAGAACTATCTCGGGGATACGCTGGCCTCTTTAAAACAGCAGGAGTTTGACGGAACCTTTGAAATTATTGTCGTTGATAATAACTGCAGCGATAGCTCCTCTGCTATTGCCAAGATGTATGGGGCGCGCATAGTTACCGAAAAGCGGCCGGGAGTTTGTTGGGCCCGTCAGGCCGGCACTAAGGCGGCTTTAGGTGAAATTATTGTTTCTACCGATGCCGATACCGTTTTTACGCCATGTTGGTTAGCTAAACTTGATAAGGCTTTTAAGCGTAACGAAAACTATACAGCCGTCGGCGGACCGTGCATCTACCGCAGCGGGCCGTTTTGGGGCAAAGCCTATCCAAAAATACTCTTTGGCGCGGTATACGGCTACAGCAAGCTGTTCGGCCATCCGTTCTATATAACGGCTACCAACATTGCCTTCAAAAAGAGCTCTTGGAAAGGTTACGACGTCAATACCCCGCAAGGTGGCGACGAGCTTAGTCTGCTCAGGCAGCTTAAGAAAGAGGGTAAGGTGGCTTTTATTATCAACAACCCGGTCTATACCTCAGCCCGCCGCTTAAGCCGCGGCTTGGTTTATAACATATTCGTCACCCTGTTTTACTACTATCTCTGCGGCTATTACGTCGATAGAATCTTTAAACGGACGGTTATTGGACCGGCGCCGGCCTACCGCTTTGCAATTGACGAGGAAACTCCAATCAAAAACCTGCCTCTTAGGAATAGGGTTAGCATGGCGAGCAGTAAAGCCAACGACTAAGGCATGGCAGCGACCTTAATAGCCGTAATAATCTGCTTGGGTGCAGGCGCTTTGTACTGGCTGTTTATGTCGCCATGGTCGCAAGTATTTGGCCGCTATCCGTGGCGGGTGCGTACCGATAAGAAAGTTGTGGCCCTGACGTTCGACGATGGGCCGAATGAACCTTACACCTCTCAAATTGCTGACTTTTTAGCTGACAAACAGGTCAAAGCTACTTTTTTCCAGGTCGGAACCTGCATTGAACGTTATCCGGATACTACCAAGCGCCTGTACGCCGACGGGCACGATATTGGTAACCATTCGGTTCATCATAGATTCAGCGACTATCTGAAACATCCGGTATACATGCAGGAGATAACGGAGAACCAGGAGATTATCTTCAGGCACATCGGTAAGCGGCCGGCTTTGTTCCGTTCACCGTGGCTATGGCGCCAGCCGTGGCTGATACGCAGCTTGCGCGCCCAGTCGTTGCAGCCGGTATCCGGCCGGTTCTGCCATTCTTTGGAGGTCTTCCAGCCTAGTGGCGAGCGGATAGCGAGAGCAGCGCTTAAAAAAGTGCGCCCCGGTTCGATCATAATTTTTCACGACGGCTTTGACTCTAAGACCGGCGACCGCAGCCAAACAGTTAAAGCCGTAAAAATCACCGTAAATTCCCTATTGCAACAGGGATATAAGTGCGTTCCGATCAGCGAGCTGCTGGGTGTGCCGGCATACCAAAACGGCCAATAATATTAGTTACGGGGTAAGCAGATCCCTGGCATAGGCAAGTTCGGCGTTAAGCACGCTCTGTCCAGCCGCACCGCGGAGAGTATTATGGCCTAAGCCAATAAGCTTAAATACCCTACGGCCCATCCGGTCTGTATTAGGCTCTTCCGAAATCTGACCGATGCTGACACTCATGCCGTTTTCGGTGTCACGATCTAGCCGGGGTTGTGGACGGTCAGGTTGGCTTAACACATGTATCGGTAGCTTTGGCGCCGACGGCAAGTTTCTGACTTCTTCTGGCCCTCTAAAGGACGCTAGGGCTTCAGTGATATGCTCCAACTCCAAGTCGACTGTCTCACGCAAGCTGAGGTGTGCCACTATAAGATGGCCGTCCCGGACATTGACCCGCGATACCGTTGGGAATATAGGGAAGTCGGCCGCCTGGTAAGCCGTGCCGAGCATCTTAAGCGGTTCACGGCGCAGCTTATCGGCCTCGCCGGCAATGAACGGGATGACGTTATCTGTTATGTCCATGGCGGAAACGCCGGGGTAACCGGCACCGCTTAAGGCTTGCTGGGTAAAAATATGCGCTTCGTCAATACCGAACTGCTCCTCTAGCGGAGCAAACATCAGGGTTGCCATGATTGAACTGCAGTTAGCATTGGCTACAATAAAACCCGATGTCGTCTGCTGGTCTGTGAGACGCATATGGTCTGAATTGATCTCAGCAATAACCAGTGGCACGTCTTCGTCCATACGGTGGTCAGGCGCGTTGGAAAAGACTGCTTTACCAGCTGCAGCAAGGTGTACTTCGATTTCGTCAGCAGCGTTGCTTGGCAGAGCGCTAAATATAACATTGGGCGAGGTGGGTTCGCCTAGTTCAATCAAAGGCATGAGCTCCATGCCAGATATTTCCTGAGGCAGTTCACTATCCAGCCGCCAATCGACAGCCTCGCCGTATAGCTTACCGGCGCTGCGGTCACTGGCTGCCAGGGCCGACACATTAAAATATGGATGATCGTGCAATAGTTCTACAAAGCGCTGCCCGACGGCACCGGTCGATGCGGCTATGGCGACTTCAATTTGTGGGAATGCTTCTGGCATATCATGATATTTTCATCTAATACTTGCCTTGAAGCAAGCATAACTGTCTTAAATGGACTTAAATGATCTTTGGCGTATTAGTCTATAATAACGGTGGTAAGGAGGAGTATTGGCAGACTTTAGCAACGCCTCATCAGGCCACCACCCGCTAACAGCCCGTTATCTGGCCCGCAAAGTTCCGGAAATAACGGTATACTTTTGGATTATTAAGTTACTGTCGACAGCCATGGGCGAGTCGGCGGCCGATTATTCCGTAATCAAGATTAACCCCTACCTAGCCGTAGGCTTGGGCGGCATTGCCCTTTTGATTGCCCTTGCGCTGCAGTTTGCCGTACACCGCTACGTAGCCTGGATTTACTGGCTGACCGTGTGCATGGTGGCCATTTTCGGCACCATGGCGGCCGACGCTACCCATATACAATTAGGCGTTCCCTATGCGGCGTCAAGCGCGTTTTTCGCGTTAGCTTTGGCCGTTGTTTTTGTAGTTTGGTATAGAAGCGAAAAAACTTTGTCGATTCATGCTATAAACAGTTACCGCCGGGAGATGTTTTATTGGGCTACGGTTATGGCAACGTTTGCGCTTGGCACCGCGGCCGGTGATATGACTGCTACAACTCTAGGCCTGGGCTACTTTACCTCGGGTATTGCCTTTGCCGTGCTGTTCTTTGTCCCGGCTGTCGCCTATTATCTAGGCTGGATAGGTGAGGTTGGCGCTTTTTGGTTTGCTTATGTCATCACCCGTCCGCTTGGGGCCTCATTTGCCGACTGGCTGGGCAAGTCACGGACCATAGGCGGCCTCGGCTACGGCGATGGGCGGATTACCATTATCCTGACAATACTTATTGCTATCTTTGTCGTCTATATGACTATTAGCCGCATCGATGTTAAAAGATCTGTTTATAGGAACCCCCGGCGTAGTTAAAACTAAAACCGGGACTCGGAAGCAGCCATCTCGCTTACCCAGCGCCTATTGCCGTCAAAGCCATCCTTGTCTGCCAGCAGCTTTCTTGATAAGTAGAGCCAATTTATCTCGTTTTGTACGGTAGTGAACTGTTCGTTATGATCTTTGGCCCGCTCGGCAGTCGTTACCTTCATGTCGGCGTACAAGGTTTCATCGGTCATAAGCTCAGTGATTCGCTGCGCCCACTGCCCGCTGTCATAGGGATCAATGACGTAACCGGACTCGCCGACAACGTTGCCGGCTTCGTCGACATGCTCTTTGATTTGTAGAGGTATACCGCCTCTATCGGAACCAATGACTGGTACGTCAAGCACTATGGCATCTGTCACACGGGCCTCGAAGCCTTCGGCAATTGAGGGCTGCAGGGCAAGCTTAGCTTCCCGTAAAATGGCATTGATGGCCATATCTTTGTGAGGAACGCGTGCTACCTTTATGTCGTCTTTAATGCCCTCAAAGGCCTCTGAAGAGCGCAAGTCCATTACCTTGGCAAGTTCTTTGTTGCCACTCGGATCATCAATCGCGCCGTTACCAATAATCACCAGCTGTGGTATTTTTTCTTCTGGCACATCTTGAGCAAGCATCATTTCCCTGGCTAGCCGGTAAGATTCCATGCCCTGCGCCATGCCCTTGGATTCATCAAAGCGGGCAATGAGTACAACATATGGCCTGGTCCGGTCTATAGGCGCCTGTTCATCTTTTTTCCAGAGCTGGTCATTAATAAAATCAAAGCCTTCTTCTATTTCCTCCTCGCTTAGATCTCGGAGCAAATCGCCAAGTTTATCGACGGTAGCTGGCATTTTTACGATCTTATTATCGGGAACATTGGACGGCGCGAACTCGTCGACCGGGTGGATTATAAAGGCATCGGCTCGACTTACGCCGTTAAAGTCCCACAGATAATTCCAGATGTCGTACTGCGGCGTTCCAGGGGTAACCATTAGCTCGCCCTCGGAGTGGATGTGGTCCCGGTAAATTAGCGGTGCATCAGGATTCCAACCTAGCCGCTCAACTGGCCCGTTGGCGGTTTGTACGGTGAAGCCCTTGATGTTCCTAATCAGGCGGCTGGGCTGGGCGTCATCGATTATTATAACGTCGGCCTGCCTAAGCGGGTCTTCCAGTTTTTCGGCGTTCCTGTCTATCCAGCTCTCATAGGCGATTTTGTCATCATCAGTCAGGGTAATTTCTTCCCTGGGAGCAACGTTTTGCATGCCGTTATGAAACCGGAACTTGGTGACCTCGGAACCGGCCTCGTCTTCGTCGAGTGCATACCAATGGGCGTCAACACCCAATGACCGCATAATGTGTACCCAAGATTCGTTCATAATCGCCACGCCGCCGCCGTAGGGTGTGGCATTAATGCGCATAATTGTTTTGCCTTTGTTCGCCTCGGCGTTTTCTAATAAACGCTCCCAAACATCTGGGGGCGTTACTGCCTGGTAATCTGCCAGCGTAAGACGGCTTTCAACGTGGACTTCGCAGGTTGCTTCATCGTAGTTCCTGGTATAAGCGTCGCCTAGAGGGGCTTTTATCTCTGGGGTGGTATCAGTAGTAGCTGTTGTTTGTTCCATGGCAGTACCTGCTAGGCCTTGAATCAACCTTAAGTTTGGCCTCGAGGGGCTGAAGTGTTCTGTTATAGCGGTGCCTGCTAAGCCGCTGGCGACTAAGGCATTGGCTAGTTGTTCGGAGTCTGGCGGCCCGGCGGGAGCAGAGCCAAGTTCTGCCTGACTAGTGGGAGCCATAACGATTGTTGGTTAACATTTTTATTATCCGAGTTAGGTGCGTTATAAGCACAACCGTGCAAGCATCACTATCTACCTGGGTAACAGACTTGTCAAGAGAATATTTTTTTCTAGTGGGACAGCCCTAAAGCCAAAATTCCAAGAGCCCGGCAGCTAGACCGGCTTATTGGCTTTTTTTCTTGGGTTTTATCCTTTTCCATCTGCGTATAATTATACCGTACTTAAGCAAGTCAAGTAGCGTCAGGTCTAGTCAGTTTGTAAGCCACGATTACGGAAAAAGACCGCTCCAATAAGTGCGGCTACAAGCCCCAGTCCGCCTAGAATTACCGCCTCGGTCCAATTGGGGCTGGCGGCCGGCGACAGGGAGACATGCTGCAGCACGGAGGTATCCAATAGCCAGTGGTTGAAGGTCNNAACAACTGGATCAAGAATGACCAGGCGATGACCCCGTAAGCTATAAAGGTTGTAAACCTCGGGATTATACCAAGCGCTAATATGCCAATACCAAGGATAAATAAGGCTGGGGCTATGGTGTTAATACCTGAGAGGAGCAAGGTATGGAACGATATGCCGACATGCTGGGTGGCCACCCCTAGCCATGTAGCCAGGGCGCCGACCACACCGGCCAGCATGATGACTATAATGGCGACCAGTGCCCGCCCGCCGAGCCAACGCAGGCGGCTTATCGGTCTGACGAACAGGCTGTCCAGATAGCCTTCGGCCTCCTCTTCGCGCATGGAGCCGGCGGCGTTGGCGGCATACGCCATGATAACGACCATGATGAACAAGAAAACTATGGCTAGATACAGTATGGCCCCGGCGTGTTGAGTAACCTGCAATATCTTGGTGAGTTCTTTCTCAGCCTTACCCGATATGTCATTAAAGGCTTGGCAGGCGGCTTTGGTTATTACTCCGTAGAATAAGGCCATCAAGCCGATACCGACTAGCCAGCTGAGGTTTGACATGCGAGTTATACGAAGGCTGAGGCCAAGCGGCGAACGCAGCAGCCTGGTTTTAGGCTTGGCGCTATCCTTATCGGCAAAGGTACTGTCGCCAAGGTCGCGCCGGCCAGCCAGCCAGATGCTCAAGCCGGCAAATACGGCACTAAAGCCGGCAATCGGCAAAAGCCAAATAGGCCGGCTGCCGACCAAGGGCTGCATTTTTTCTATCCAGCCCAGCGGGGTTATGTTTAAAACCCACACTGCACTAGTGGCGTCGGCTAGGGCTTTAAGCAGGAAGCAAACACCGAAAAAGCCAGCCGCTAGGCCGGCTGCCCGGCTGCGGGTGGGCATTAACTGGGATGCGAAGGCTCCAAAGGCTATGANNACGTTGGCGTCGCCGTAGTCGTATTGATCCAGCCAATCGGTGACGGCTGCGCCGGCCACGGCCGCCAGAGCCAGGTAGAGGGCAGCCTGGACTCCAAAACCCACCCCATGGTAGCGGCCAATTGCTATAAAACATACCGCCGTAATGGCATAGAGTAGAACCAGGCTGGCAGCTAATCCGCCCAGGACATTAGCGGTTGCCTTCGCGAGGCTAGCGCGGCCGGCCAGCATAAGCTCTAAACGCCCGCTGCTCTCTTCCCCCCTTAAACTTCTAGTTGCCAGTAAAAGGGCCCAGATTGACCCTATTATCATAAGAATGCTGACAGCTATCCAAGTGGTGTAGCCTACTATGGTGTTGATTTGTTCAGGCCTGCCCAAGAAGACATTCAAACCGACGCTGTTGCTAAACGGCGCGGCAACTTTGGCCCGCGCGGCGGGTGACAGTGAGGCGTAGGCGATGGTTTTCGAGTCTACATAGATACCAAAGGTCAGTCCCCACAACACGGCACCCCGACGGGCGCGGCGGGCAGTGAAACGGGCAATCACTAAACGTGGTGGACGTTTTAATGCGGCGTTATTAGCTGGCACCTCGACTTAGCTCCTCAAAGTTTTCTCGGTTTCACCGTAGAGGGAAAGGAACAACTCTTCCAGGGTCGGTTCGCGGCTGAGCAGGCTTTTCGGCTTGGCGGCCGACAACACCGCCAGCAGCTCGTCAATCGGGCCTTGGATTTGGCAGGTAAGTTGGTGCCCGGTGATTTTGGCGTTGGTTACGCCTTTGATCGTGTCGACTTTGGGCGGCTGACCTGCGAAGGTTGCTTCAACACTTAAGGCTGACAAGTGTCGCATTTCCGACAGTGTACCGACTTCTACCAACTTGCCGGTCCTAAGAATTGCCACGCGGTCACACAAGGCTTCGACCTCATCTAAAATATGCGAGGATAAAAATACAGTTTGGCCGTTTTTTTTGGCTTCTAGAACCGTTTCGCGGAACGCTTGTTCCATCAGCGGGTCGAGGCCCGAGGTCGGTTCATCAAGTATCAGCAGCTCCGGCCGGGTCATAAAGGCCGATATGATGCTGACTTTCTGGCGATTGCCTTTTGATAAAGTCCGGATTTTTTTATCAGGCTCAAACGCAAAGCGCTTGATAAGTTTATCCCTGTAGCTGGTGTCATAAGAACCGTGCAGATTACCGAGCAACTCAATAGTTTCCATGCCAGTCAGTGATGGCCAAAGGGCCGTTTCGCCCGGAACGTAAGACGTGCGCTTGTGGATACTTACCAGGTCTTTTCGGCTGTCGAGGCCGAATATCTCAGCCCGGCCGGCAGTCGGTTTAATAAGGCCGAGCAACAGGCGGATGGTCACGGTTTTGCCGGCACCATTGGGACCTAGGTAGCCCAGGATTTCACCTTGTTTAAGGTCAAGGTTGAGCGGGCTTAGCGCCATAAGCGAACCGTATTTTTTGCTTAGTCCTTCTGTATGTATGATATTGCTCATAGTTTTTATCCTTGTAAGTATTAGTATATCAGCCCTTTGTTATACTTCTTAGATGCAAGCTATCCTGCTTACTATTAGCACTATTCTTATAACTGCGGCGGGAATCATCTATTGCGCCAGCATTATAAGGGGCCGGACAAAACCCCATAGGACGACGCGGTTCGCCGTGCTGGTAATTCTTACCCTTAACTTCCTAAGTGTCCTGGCGGCCCATGGGAATTTAGGGGCCGAAATTTATTCGGGGATACTGTTTGTGAGCGCCATTGCTTTTTTCTTGCTCAGTCTCAAATCGGGTATGGGCGGTTTGAGTGTCTTTGACTTACTGTGTTTAGTTATAGCCTTAAGCGGCGTCGTAGCTTGGCGACTGGCCGCCAATCCTATACTAGGCATCTGGTTCGCGGTCATGGGCGACTTTGTCGCTTACCTGCCGGCTTTGTATAAAACTTGGAAACATCCCCATACCGAATCACCCTGGCTTTACGCTTTAAGCGGCTCGGCTTCGTTTATCAGCCTGATTGCTTATAGGATCTCGGCTGTGTCGGTATTTCAAATTTTTACTATGATTTGTTCTGCCGCCATGCTGGTCTGCATTTATCATACGGTCTTGTTTAAGAAAGCCGGCGCTTAGTTCTAAAGGTTATCAGGGATTGGTGACTACGATGGTGTCGGGTGAACCCGAGAGCCCAGTAGTAAGTTGGCCTATCCCTCGAAAATCAACGCCTTCTTCTTCGCAAACTTCCTGTGTTGCCTCCATCGTTAGAGGGTCGGAGTATATGATCATCGAACCGCCTGATTTCAAAGCGCGCCTGGAGACCAAAAGCAGCTTTCTGGCTAAATCGCCTTCAAAATCCGGGCCAAACATGGCCGCGTTGATGAGATCAAAGCTTTCACCTTCGCGAGCATGATCGTATAGCCACCTTATTCCCTCGGCCCGATGCAAACGTACCGGCATCTGCGCCTCAAGTCCGGTAGCCACCAAGTGTGAGGCCCTGGCCGGATCGTCCTCTACGGCGTCAACTGAACCGGCATTCTGTTCGGCTAGTAGAGCTAACGCAAAAGTTGATCCCCCTTTGCCGGCTCCAAAATCCACTAATCTTTTTTGGGAATCCGGGTTATACAGGCCCATAGTTCCGCAGAGTACTAACTTAGATGCGGCAAGCGAGGCGTTGACTTTCTGTAGAGTAGGTAGTTGGTCATAAATGGGGTGGGTATGTAATGGTACTTTACCACCGTTAACAGACGCCAGTTCAACAAGGTTCATTAATATTATTGTAACACTATATTTACTAAAAGCAAGTATGTGTAACGGCTCTGCTAAGTATTTCAAGTTAGGCATTATTCGTGTTCCATTTGACGCCGCTTAGGTCTGGCCAATATACTTGGTGGCAGAATGAGTAAAACACGTGTTGTCGTCTGCGGATCGATTGCGATTGACCGCATCATGAATTTTTCAGGTAACTACCACGAACTTATTGATGCCGCCAAAATAGAAGTTCTGTCGCTTAGCGTCTTAGTCGAAAGCTTGGCGGTTGTTGAGGGTGGCATCGGCGCAAACATTGCCTATGGCCTGGCTCTTCTGGGCAGCGACGTCAGCCTGCTTGGGGCAGTCGGTGCTGACGGCCTGGATTACTTGCAGCGTTTAGGCGAGATGGGTATTGACACAAGCGGTGTTCATCTGAGCCGGCTGCCAACTGGCTCTTTCAGCGTATTGACCGATAGTGCTGGTAACCAAGTAGGCGGGTTTTACCCTGGGGCCATGTCCGATGCCGAACATTTAAGTTTTACGCCCTGGGTTGAAACCGGCGAAGACATTATTGCCTGCATTTCGGCCCATGACCCTACTGCCATGCGGCGCCAGACTGAAGAGTGCCTCAAACATAAGCTACGGCTGCTTTATGACCCCGGCCAGCAGGTTAGTACTGTACCGGCCGAGGACCTGAAACGCGGGGTTGAAGCCGCCGAAATAGTCATGGTCAATGAATACGAACTGAGTACGCTGTGCAAGCGGACGGGTATAAGCGAGGCTGAGCTGCAAACTAGCGCGCCCATTCTTGTGACTACCCACGGTGAACATGGTTCTCGTATCTTTGACAGCCGGCTGCCGGATCCGGTGGAAATAGGTATAGCCAAGCCAGACGAGTATGTGGACCCGACGGGCGCCGGGGATGCTTACCGGGCTGGCTTTTTATATGGCCATTCGCGACAATGGGAGGCTAGTCAGTGCGGACGTCTTGGTGCGGTGATGGCGTCATTTGCCATAGAGCATCGTGGACCGCAAGCCCCATTTTCGCGTGAGGCCGTTAAGCAACGATACCTGAAAACATTTAACGAGGAGGTTACGCTTTAAGTATGTCAAAATCAGCCGAACAGGATTATAAAGTTAGTGATATTGCCCTAGCTGATTATGGGCGCCAGGAAATTACACTGGCTGAGAGTGAAATGCCGGGGCTCATGGCCCTGCGCGTCGAATTTGGCAAGTCAAAGCCGCTGAGTGGTGCCAGGATTGCCGGCTCAATTCATATGACCGTCCAAACGGCGGTACTTATAGAAACTCTTCAAGCATTAGGCGCTGAAGTACGTTGGTCGTCGTGCAACATTTTTTCAACCCAGGACCAGGCCGCGGCGGCCATAGCCGCTAAAGGTACGCCCGTTTTTGCCTGGAAGGGCGAAACGGAAGAAGAATATTGGTGGTGCGTTGAGCAGACACTGAAGTTCGCAGGCGGTCAAGGACCTAATATGCTTCTGGATGATGGCGGTGACCTTACCGCCCTGGTGCACGACAAACACCCCGAACTCTTGGATGAAATTAAAGGTGTATCGGAAGAGACTACTACGGGTGTTAAGCAGCTCGATAAGTTTTTCAAAGAGGGAAGCCTCAAAATACCAGCTATAAATATTAATGACAGCGTTACAAAATCTAAGTTCGATAATTTATACGGCTGCCGGGAATCGCTGATGGACGGTATTAAACGGGCCACTGATGTCATGATTGCCGGAAAGGTGGCATTGGTAGCCGGCTACGGCGACGTTGGCAAGGGCTGCGCCCAATCCCTCCGCGGTTTCGGCTGCCGGGTGCTGATCAGTGAAATTGATCCGATTTGCGCCCTGCAGGCTCTCATGGAGGGCTATGAGGTCGTTACTATGGACGAGGCCGCGCCAATAGCTGACATTTTTGTGACTGCCACCGGCTGCAAAGATATCGTAACCATTGAACACATCCAGAAAATGAAAGATACGGCGATTGTCTGTAACATCGGGCATTTTGACCACGAGATCCAGGTTAAGCAGCTTAATGAGTTGCCAGGGGTATCCAAGGAGACTCTAAAGCCGCTGGTTGATGTCTACACCCTGCCCAATAAGCGACGGATCATCCTGCTGTCAGAAGGCCGTCTGGTTAATCTTGGTAACGCTACAGGCCATCCGTCGTTCGTGATGTCCTGTTCATTTACCAACCAGGTGCTTGGCCAGATCGAGCTATATACCAAGAAGTACGATATAGGGGTTCACCGGCTGCCAAAGGAACTGGACGAGAAAGTAGCCGCCCTGCACGTAGCCGCCCTTGGCGGGCATGTCAGCAAGCTTAGCGCCGATCAAGCTGAATATCTGGGCATACCGGTTGAGGGGCCCTTCAAGGTCGACTTTTATCGTTACTAAGGTGAATGTAGCTTAAGCTGCTTTTTGTTCAAGAGCAATAATTCGCTGCCCGTGGTCTTTAAGTTCGGTATCTGCAGCTTCATTGGCAATGTCTATAGCCGTTGCAACTGACGTTGATAAGTCATCTATTTTAGCACTCAGTTTGTTGTCCAAGTTATTAATTTCCGAACTGAGTTTGGTATCTAGATTGTGAATATCTGCGCTTAATTTGTTATCCAAATGCTTAATATCTGAACGAACATCACTTATATTGAGAACAATGGTCTTGTCAAGAAACTGTTTAAGGTCTTCAAGTGAGTCGTCATTCATAATCGTAGTATATCAAGACGTGATTAAAGAATTATTAAATAAACCTATGTTTGGTTTAGTTTTGTGGCAAGGTTGCGCGCATAGTGTTTAGTACGTATTTACCGAGGATATCAAACTCAAGGTTGACGCTGTCGCCAACCTTGAGAGAGGGAAGTGTGGTGTGCTCCAACGTGTAGGGTACAAGGGCAACGTTAAAACTATTATGCTCAAGCGCTGCAACTGTCAGGGCCACACCGTCAATGGTGATTGATCCTTTATATATAACAAGGTTGCGGTTTTCCGGGTCAAAGCTAATTGTTAAGCGGCTTTCCCCGTTATTTTTAATTGCTGTCACCTGGCCGATGCCGTCAACGTGGCCTTGGACGAAATGGCCGTCAAAACGGCTTTTCATCGACATGGCCCGCTCCAGATTAACTTTTTTTGGCAGCTGCTTGCCGAAGGAAGTCCGGGCCAGGGTTTCCGGCACGACTATGCAGTCGTACTCTTTATCGCTCAGTGCGGCCACGGTTAGGCAGATACCGTTGGTGGCAACCGAATCGCCTTTTCTTAGATCGTCCCAGCTCTTAGGCCGATCGAAAGTCAACGTTAAGCCCGACTTGTCGGTCTTGGCTAGCCGCATGGCGGTTGTGTCGCTAATAATACCTGTAAACATCTGGCTTTTAAGTATCTCTAAGATTAGTCGCTTTAGCAAACCAACCGCGAGCCTCGGCTTCGTCAGCGCGCATTGCGGTTATTAGCTCGCTAACGCTTTTAAAGTGCTCATTGGGGCGGTGGAAATACTCAATTTTAACGGTCAGTGGTTGGTCGTAATAATCGATGTCGGGGATATCGAGCACGTGAACCTCGACGCGGCGTTCGTGATCACCTACTGTCGTTGGCACCCCGATAAATATTAAAGACGGACGGACAGAAAATTCCGCCAAATCGGCAAAGCCGAAATATACCCCCTCGGCCAGTTTTGTTTCAGTCCGGATGTTGGCCGTCGGATAGCCAAGACGGCGGCCGGTGCCGGCAAAGGCGGTAACTTGACCGTTTAGGGTGACCGCTTTCACGATGTTATTCCCGGGTCATAAACAGCCGGGTGTCGGCGACCATTTGCCCAGTTGCCGTTGGCCGTTCTTCTTGTTTACTCGCTACGTCTTGGAAGCCGATCTTATGATAAATGTGAACAGCCCCGCCATTGCTCTCCCAGGTTTCCAGCCACATATGTTTTGCCCCGTATATGGCGGTAGCCGCCGCCAGCATGCTGACGGAGAAGGGCGAAGCCAGGCCCTTGCCTTGATGGTTCTCGCTAACCCGCAGACTAAAAGTTGTTTCACCGCCCGGAATCAAAGGGTTCTGCTTGGCACCGACCCAGCCATAACCGGCCAGTTCGAGTTGGCCGTTGTCTGACTTATGCAGCAGCAGGAACGTCGCCCGCTTTTTCGATAACCACTCGGCGGTTGTCTGGCGGTTAATAAACCGCGATCCCGAATCGTTCGGGCAATATTCCTTAATGCTCGGCTCTAAGGCCATGGCGGCTATGGCGTCGGCGTATTCCGGCGTTAAGCCGGTTTGCACCTCATAGCCCTTAGTTTTAAGCGATTCAATAGCTTCCCGGCCGTCTTCACTCATCTGTTCGGCCGGCAGCGGCCTGAGCTCATTATCGTAGGAGTCAGGGAAGGGTATCATTGGCGGTCTCCAGCCGGTAGCAGCTTTTTGAGCTGCTCAGCTATAGTTTCGGCAATAGCTTCGGCATTGTCAGCTTCCACCATAACGCGGGCTAGCGGTTCGGTGCCGGAAGGACGGATTAATACCCTGCCCTTGCCTGCCAGCTCATTAATCTGGCCGTCTATAAAGGTTCGCACTTCGGCGTTTTCGAGCTGCGACTTGTCACTAAGCGGTATATTAACCAGAGCTTGCGGCAATAAGCTGAACTCTTCACACCAGGCTGCCAGATCCTTATCAGAGCCTTTGATGGCTTGTAGAATTTGTACGGCAGCCAGCAGACCATCGCCGGTGGCCAGCAGCTCCGGCAGAATAATATGGCCGGATTGTTCGCCGCCGAGTTTGTAGCCTGTTTTATGTAGCCCTTCTAGTACGTAGCGGTCGCCGACATCGGTCCGCACTAGGTCTATACCCTGGCTCTTCAGGGCCTGCTCAAAACCAAGGTTCGACATAACCGTGGCTACCACGCCCGGTTGTTTGCCGCAAACGGCTAGGATGTACATTAGATGGTCGCCTTTGACTTCTCTGCCCTGGTTATCGATCATGATTAGACGGTCGGCGTCACCGTCCAGGGCGATGCCTAGGTCGAGTTTGTCAGATAGTACTTTACCCGACAGCGCTTTGGTGTCGGTGGCACCGCAGTTGGCATTGATATTACGGCCATCGGGACTGTCAAACAGCGGGGTTACTGCGGCTCCCAGTCTACTAAATACCTGTGCGGCCACGCCGCTGGCGGCGCCATTGGCGCTGTCAACGGCTATTTTCAGGCCGCTTAGCTGCAGGCCGGGTGCACTACTAACCAGGAACTCCTCATACTGTTGCAATAAATTATTGTCAGCCCGCGTGCTGCCGGTCTGTTTATCTGGGATTTCGCCGTCAATTAACGTGTTAAGTGTTGCCTCGATTTCATCTGTTAGCTTATTGCCGAGGCTATCAAATACTTTTATGCCGTTGTACTTATAGGGGTTGTGGCTGGCGGTTATCATGACGCCGGCTACAAACTCATCGTGTTCACGGGTCAGATAAGCTAGGCCAGGCGTTGGCAACACTCCTGCAAAAACCGTGCTCACCCCTGCCCTGTTCAGCCCGGCAGACACCCAAGCTACTATATCTGCTGAGGATTCACGGGTGTCGCAACCTATAACTATTTGCAGGCCAAGGCTAGCAAAATGAACGCCGACGGCTTTACCTATTTGCTCAGTTCCGGCTTGGTCCAACGGGTATTCACCGGCTACGCCGCGTACCCCGTCAGTTCCGAATAGATTATTTGGCACCTTATGCTCGCTCTTTCTTATTATGCCGGGCGCGGACTAGTTTAGCGACAGTCTGGCATATTCTATCGAGTGACCCAGCGCTTACGCCTCTGGACAAGTCATGGAAATCGGCATCGCCGTCCAGTCCTTGTGTAAGCGGGCCGATAGCCGTATAGCCGCCCGGCCATTCCATGGCTTTGTACATGCTGTTGCCGGTATCCAGGTTAGGAAAGATAAAGACGTTCGGTTTTTTGCCGTCAGAGTAGCCATTGCCTTGGTTCTTCTTCTTATATATCTGCTCGTTAGTGGCAGCGTCCCACTGGATGTCGCCGTAAGCTTTGATCTCAGGGTGCCGGGCTTGAAACTCGGCGGTAGCGGCTTGCACCTTCTGCACAGAGGGTCCGCCGGCGCTGCCAGCCGTCGAATAAGATATGAAGGCCACGACCGGTTCATCACCTAGACGCTGGGCGTTAAGGCAGGTCTGTTCGGCAATTCTTGCCAGCCTCAGTGCATCCGGATCGGGGTTGACGGCACAATCGGCAAAATATAGGGTGGGTTCACCGGTTTTTTCCATAACGAAAAAAGACGAAGCGTCCTTGTTGGCAGCGCCTATCTTGTGAATAGCTGTCAGGAAAACTTGTTTGGAAGGATAGGTGGCCCCGACAACGACGGCATCAACTTCGCCACTGGTTAGCATATCGGCGGCTTGCTCAAGTTCGACTTTCTCAGCCCGGATACGTAAACTAGCATCCTTTTGAGCATAATTACGTACATAGAGCTCTATGGCTGGGTCATCGGGTTCAGGCAACAGAATAGTAGGAATATAGTGATCATTACCGGAATTTGAGTCGACATCAGTCATGTATTTACTATAGCATTACGCGGATAATCAGCGATTTTTTCTAAAGGGGCCGCTCATGCAGGCTGTCAGCATGGCTTCGTGATATAAACTCAGCACGGGCCAGTTCAATACCTCTTACAACCGCTTGTTCGGTTGCGCCCCNNGCGCCCCTAGACATATCATGAAAAGGCTTGGAGGTGCCGGTTATCATCGGCCCGGTTGCCAGGTGGGTGTCCTGCTTAGCCTTATAGGTTATATTGCCGCTCATACCATCAGGGAAAATAAGTATATTGGGCATTTTACCGTCGACAAGTTCGATACCTTTAGATTTAGCTTTCTTTTCGAATATCCTTCTGTCTGTAGCCGCGTCATACTGGATTGGCCCGTAAGATATAATCTCAGGATGCTCTTCTTTAAAACGGCGGGNNGACAACGCCTGGGATTTTTTCTGAAGTAGCGTGATCGCCTTCAAAGGTCTCCAGCGACAAGAACGCAACTATTGGCTCGTAACCAAGATGCCTGGCGCTCTCGCTGGTGTGCTCAGCAATTTTTACCATTTGCGACGGATTAGGGTTTGGCACGACGGCGCAGTCGGCGTAAAACATGGTGTCCTCGCCTTCCTTTTCCATCGTAAAGTACGAACTCACCAGGGTGTCGGGCTGTCTAAAATGTTTTAGTATGACATCTAGCACGCTCGGCGTATCGTGGGCAATGCCAGCGAGTACGATGTCAGCCCGGCCCTCTTCCAGCTCTTGCGCAGCTTGCTCAAGTGACATCTCCTCGAATCGGGTAGTAACACCGAGCTGTTCGTCTGTATAATTCTGGCTTACGGCATGTATAACAGGGTCCTGCGGTTCCGGCAGCAGGACTACGGGTATGGGTTCATTTGGGTTGTTTAGGGCTGGCGAGGCTTCAGACACAATGGCTATATTATAGCACTATAGCCCCTCAAGAGCAACCAAAATGACGACATTATTGTTAATGCTTGGGCGGCCGTTGACATGATACTCGACTAACCACGCTATAAGGGTTTACAATTGTACTACGTTAAGTAAGAGGGGGAAGCTATGTTTACATTACCAGACCTGGATTACGGTTATGATGCCTTCGGCAAATATATCAGCAAGGACATCATGGAGCTGCATCATGATAAGCACCATCAGACTTATGTCGACAAGCTGAACGGCGCGGTTGAGAAAACGCCTGAACTTCAGGACAAGACGCTTGAAGAACTTATTTCTAACCTGGACAACGTGCCACAAAGCGTCCGCATGGTAGTTAGGAACCACGGTGGCGGCCACTATAACCACAGTCTGTTTTGGAAGTTTATGTCCCCCGACGGCGGCGCCACCCCCCAAGGTGCCCTAGCTGACGGCCTGAACGAGAAATACGGCAATTTCCAAGGCTTCATGGACGCTTTTGGCGAAAAGGCCCTGGCTGTTTTCGGTAGCGGCTGGGTTTGGCTGCAGCCGGATCTGTCGATCGTTACTTCACCCAATCAAGATTCGCCGCTTATGGACGGCGGTTCAGCGCCTCTTTTGGGCCTGGACGTCTGGGAGCATGCCTATTATCTCGACTATACCTATAAGCGGGCCGACTATATCCAGGCCTGGTGGCATGTGGTTAACTGGCACGAAGTTGAGAGCCGCTTCAGCACTTAAAATCACTGCTATACACTATACTTTAAAATATGTATAGACAAGTTTATAATATCGTGGTAAGCTGCGAAAAATAGAGATTTCATAATTTTTTAACATCTGTGCGTAATAATAGGCAGCATGATGGCTCTTCCCAAGATTTTACTGATTGAGGATGACCGCAGCATCGCAGGCGCTCTAGCCTACGCACTAAAGAATGCATACGACGTAGATATTGCCGCCAGCGGTAAGCTGGCAATCTACAAAACTGATTCGCAGCTATACGACATCATTGTTCTCAACCCTGACCTGCCAGATATCCCTGGCATAATTATCTGCCAGCAACTACGGAATCGGGGTCTTAGGACCCCTATTTTAATTGTGAGCCTTGATCATAAGACCTTAAGCAAAATTAGCCTGCTGGACGCCGGGGCCAACGACTACCTAACCAAGCCTTTCAGCCTGGGGGAGTTCTGTGCCCGCCTGAGAGTACTGGTGCGCGGCACCATCCAACAAGCGCAAACCGTACTTGTGCCTATACCAACGTCCTTGGCCGCCAATGGTGTGGTTTTGGACCGCCAAAGCTATGCCGTCAGCCGTGACGGCGTTAATATTCCGCTCAGGCGTAAAGAGTTTGACATTCTAGAATACCTGCTTGAGCACGTCGGGCAAGTCGTCTCGCGCGACGCTCTATCGCGCCATCTGTGGCCGGATAGCGACAGCTACTGGACGAATACGGTAACCGTTCACATTAAAGCCTTGCGCGATAAAATTGACCGGCCGTTCGCCCTGGCGCTTATCCAGACTGTCCACGGCCGCGGCTACAAGCTTGAAGCCCCCCTGCCGGCTTTGCAGCAACTGGCTAAAGTAGCTAAGGCTCCTTAATTCTTGTGAAAATAATTACAGCTCAGCTTTAGCATCATGCTAAACTTACATAATTGTCAAAGCTAGGAGAGTTTTAAGTTTGTCATATTACACATTAAATACCATGAAACAGCCAAGCCGGGGATATGAAGTCCTAGTTGCCCTACCGCTGGCTTTCGTGACTATTTTTTGTTTCATATTTGTCATGATGCATCCGTACTATAAGCCCATGGCAGCGACCAGTCGATCGGTCGCTGTTTCTGTTCATGGGGCAGCGGTATCGCCTTCTCCAGCTACCGTTAGCATATCTTCCCCGCCGCCATACCTGCCTATAGTTGCCGTACCGGTGTCCTCCAGCTCGACTTCAATTTCATCGGCAACTTCTACGCAAATACAAGGTAGTTCGAGCACATCCACAACAAACTCGGGTATTAAGCTTCAGCCTGCCACAACTACCAGCAAGTATACGAAAGTGCAGATAAGCCCTACTTTGACCACGACCTTATTAGAACGTCTAGGCTTATAAAAACTGCGTTTTGCGGCCCGAGCTATTTACTTAGCTTGAATAGTCGTCTATACTAAAGTTATTAAAAGTAGTAAAAATACGAATCACGAACCGGCCATACTTGATATAGTAACGGTCAACGATAAAGGACAGGTCGTCATACCGGCCGGCGCCAGGTCGGCTATAGATCTTCACTCCGGGGACAAATTACTGGTAATGATGCACCCTTCTAAAGAAGGAATTGTTCTCATTAAGCCCGATGGCCTGGAAGCCTACGCCAAGAAGATGCTGGAGAAATTAAGTGACGCTAAAGAATCGTTTAAATAGTTAGGTAGGGGAAGTGAGTAAAATAGACAGTCAAGTTGCGCTAGAAGAAGAGGCCCTGGAACGCTCTCACGAGGAGATTATGTTTATTCTCGTGGCTCTCATGCTGGCCATGTTGCTGGCGGCACTTGACCAAACGATTGTTTCTACTGCCCTGCCGCGGATTGCCACTGACTTGCACGGCCTCAGCAAATTATCCTGGGTGGCTACGGCTTATTTGTTAACCAGTGCCGTCGCCACGCCGTTATACGGAAAGATTGGTGACCAATTCGGCCGTAAAAAGATTTTTCAATCGGCCATCGTAATATTCCTTATCGGTTCGGCTCTATGCGGATTATCACAGAGTATTGACCAGCTTGTGGCGTTTAGAGCTTTACAAGGAATAGGTGCTGGCGGTCTGATGGTGCTGGCCATGACCATCATCGGCGATGTGGTTTCGCCCAGGCAAAGAGGAAAATACCTTGGTTACATAGGTTCGGTTTTTATTGTTTCCAGCGTGGCCGGCCCCCTGCTCGGCGGTTTCTTCACCGATTCCCTATCGTGGCGGTGGATATTTTATATCAATTTGCCGATAGGCATCCTGGCGCTGTTGGCTATCGCCGCTAGGTTGCATTTGCCTGTCAAGCGTTCAGACAAGCGGATAGATTACTTTGGCGCGGCTCTTCTAAGTGCTGTCGCAATCCCAATTATATTGGCTACGGTACTTGGCGGCGTTACTTATCCTTGGGGTTCTCATACTATTGTAGGCCTGTTCTCGGGAGCCATGATAGCCAGCATTCTATTCGTACTGTGGGAACGACGGCTTGGCCTTGATGCGGTTATCCCAATGCACATGTTCAAAAACAGCATTTTTACGGTCTCAGTAGTCCTGTCGTTTCTGGCCGGGCTGGCTTTATTCGCCGGAATCTTATTCATCCCCGAATACCAACAGATTGTCCGGGGTTATTCAGCCGTTAAGTCAGGGTTACTCCTGCTGCCGCTGGTGGGCGGGCTGATGTTTATGTTAATAACCAGTGGCCGGCTGATTACTAAAACTGGCAAGTACCGTATTTTCCCGCTGGTTGGCACCCTGATTACGGCGTTCGGCCTATGGCTGTTTAGCCATCTTACGCTTCATACCAGCCAGCTGACCTTATCGATTTGGATGGTAGTGCTCGGGGCCGGTATCGGTTCGTTCATGCAAGTTATGACGCTGGCTGTCCAAAACGCTGTTCCCAGGGGAGAGCTTGGGGTGGCAACTGCCACCGCTACATTTTTCAGGACCATGGGCAGTTCACTCGGTGGCGCTCTATTTGGAGCGATACTAATAAACCGGCTGCTGTCCCACATTAGTCACCTGCTACCAGCTAGTGCCAGTGGCCATGTTGCCATTAATGCCTCATCTGTAGAGAACGGTATCCCGCCGGCCGCCCTGGCCAAGTTGCCGCCAAGTGTTTCCCATGACGTGCTGCAGGCGTTCGTGTTGGCGTTTCATGACATGTTCTTGCTGGCCATCCCGTTTGCAGTTATGGCTTTTATAGTGGCGCTATTTTTGAAGGAAGTCCCCTTAAGGGGTACGGCTAAAGGCGCCGAAGTACTCTAGGAGCTGGTACTGCGGAGTGCTTAGGCCTGGTCTTTATGGCTATGGCTTTTGCGCCAGGCAGCAATTTCAGCATGGTTACCGGTGAGTAATACAGGTGGTACACTCTCGCCCTCAAAGGTTTCCGGGCGGGTGTACTGGGGAAATTCAATGGTTTGATCGTCAGCTTGGAAGGACTCGATTTCAGCGGAGTTTTCGCCGCCTAACACCCCTGGCAACAGGCGTACGACCGAATCGATTATAACCATGGCCGGCAATTCGCCGCCGGTCAGCACGTAGTTACCAATGCAATAGCTGTGGTCGACCCACTTGATAATTCTCTCATCGTAGCCTTCATAGCGCGGACAGATAATGATCAGGCCATGGTTATTGGCGGCCAAGCGTTTGGCGTGGGATTGCTTATAGGTCTCGCCGCGTGGTGTCGGCAAGATAACTAGAGCGCCCGGGTCATTCTGCTTGGCTGTCTCTATGGAGGCAACTATCGGCTCCGGTCTTAGCAGCATGCCATCGCCGCCGCCGTAGGGCGTATCGTCGACTTGGCGGCGCGGACCTTTGCCAAAGTCTCGCAGGTTGACGTACTCATAGCTTACGATGCCACGGTCCTGGGCCCGCCATAGCATGCTATTTTGGAGTACGCCCGTAAACATGTCAGGGAAAAGGGTAATAATCTGTATCTTCATAGCTTATATATTGTAGCCTAAAATCAAAACAACCCCGTCATATTGGGGTTGTTTTGTCACATAAAGCTCCCATCGCATTTGTTTTTTAAACGCAATGGCTCGCAAACGAGCTTTTTTGTTTTTGTAGTACTTGCAAAAAGGTCTGTCGTTTCTTTTTAAAGACCTTGAGTGACACTATACATACCCAAGGCCTACTTAGCAATGTTTGTTTACTCGGCCACGTTCTGACGTAACCATATGTAGAGGAAAGCCGCAGCGGTGTAGAAAACCAGCGTCACTATCGGTGATAGTAGACTGCCGACTACCGGCACATGATCCAATAAAGCCACTGCTAATGAAGGGATGAGGGAAATTCCGAATACGGCCCAGGCTTTTCCTTTATTTTTGACGCTGAGCCGCCGGGCCTCTGCAAACGCTTGACCCGGCCCATAGCCTAAGTCAACTACCGGCAGCAACATAAGTAGGCACCAAGGTAGAAACCATATTAGGAGAATTCCAAGCGTTAGCGAACCGACTAAATAAAGCAGCACTACCATAATAAGGGTGATAATAAGGTTAATATATAGTTTAAGGCTGGAGCGCAATAGCTGCCCTATAGTGAGCCGCTCGCCTTTTGCCAGAGCCAGCGGATAGCGAACGCTGAATGGCAGGAAGAATAGAATTACTAATACCTCAACCGTCGTTTGTTCTACAAAGTGCGTCGACTTAACTACCAACGACTTATCTATTAGCAAGTTAGCGGCTATATTGATGGCGGCTAATATTGCTACGTAAAAAAGTGCCGGGCTCAAGTTTTGCTTGATGGCTTTAATAGCTTGGCCGTAAGTAGCGAAAGCACCGTCCCATTGGGGCTCATTGGGCGGGTGTTTATAGAAGCTGGGGGCTTCGTCTTCGGACTCAGACGTCGAGGTCATCGAGGTCGGCCAATTCTTCGCGGGCTCGCTGCAATCTGTCGCTGGTTTCCTCTTCTTTGTGAGTGTCTTCAATTTCTTCTTTGGCAGGCTCAGGGACCTTGGGCGGTTCGGCTGCCTCAGCTTCTGGCTCGGTGGCAACGTCATCGTCCTTAGCGCTGACTGAGTCATCGTCGGTCGATGATGCCGGCGCAGAATCGGCCGGGGCATCACTTGGCCGTGGACGCGGCTCACCGTTGTCGATAATCTTTAGGTTGTAGCGGGCGTCATTCTTGGTGCCTAGCGCACGCAGCAGCGTCCTAAGTGATTGGGCGGTAGCGCCGCGCTTGCCGATAACCCGGCCTAAATCTTCGGGGTCAACTGTAAGTTCCAGTAACACGCCTTTTTCGTCAATGCGTCGGTCAATGTGCACGGCATCCGGTTTACCGACCAGTGACTTTACAACGTACTCAATAAATTGCTGATCGATTTCACTCATGTGGCAGACTCCTCGTCGTTCTTAGAATTAGTGGTACCCTCACGCTTTAGGTCCTTACATTATATATAGCAAAGGCACTCCGGTCTACCGACTATGTAAAAAATCTTGCTTGTTAGGTGAGCAGTAAGGTAGTTTAGGCGTTCTTTTCGGGTTGCTCAGCGGGTTCGGCTGGGGCTTCTTCTGTAGCGCTATCGGGCTCAGCTGCAGCGTCAGGTGCGGCTTCTTCAGTTTCTACTGCCGGCTCAGCTGGCGCTTCGGCTGGCTCACTGGCTGGAACTTCGGGTTCAGTAGTCGTTTCTTCGCTCGGGGCTTCGGTTTCGGTAGTCTCAGGCTCTGCTGGCGCTTCGGCTTCAGCCGGGGCTTCTGGCTCTGGCGCAGGTTCAGCAGGAACTTCTTCTGCCGGTACGTCAGGCCTGGTGCTGCGGCGCTTGTCGGCGTTCCGGACAGTTCGCTGCTTAGCGTCTGGCGCCGCTACCCAATCAGGTAGTTTGACACCTTCGGACTTCAGCAGACGGGCAACTCTCTCAGAAGGCTGGGCACCGTGATCCAGATAGAATTTTGCTTTGTCTTTGTCGACGATAAGCGTTTTAGCATGCGGGTCATAGCTGCCTAGCTGTGTAACCAGTTTGCCGCTGGTCGGGGTACGGCGCGAATCCTGGACTACGACCCTAAACATGGCGTGCCCTTTACGGCCGGTTCGTTGCATACGGATAACTAGCATTATCTACCGAAACTCTCTTCTTTCTTATTATTTAGAATTACTAAAGATAATCCTTGTTATTTTACAGATATGCTTCTCTGTTGTCAACGGCCTGCCCTGTTTTCAGGCCGTATCATCTTCAATCAGTTCACAGACATGGGCTAAAAGCGCACGGCCCCTCTTGCTAAGTTTAAGGTCCAGCTCACGTTGGTCATAACGGGCTAGCACCTCTGGCGCCTTACTGGCCCGTAAAGCCCGAAGATCTGTGAACTTTGGCCGGTAATCAATAATATATTCTTCAAAATATGACCTATATAAGACTGGGTCTGTATGTCATATATAATTCGGGCGCAGTAGCGCACTCGCCAAGTGTGCACCCACTCGAGTGTCGCCGTTGCGGCTCTTGGAAACGGCTCTAAAATCTTCAGTAGTAATGGCTTCTACAACTTCGCCGGTGGCAATGTTATTGATGATACTTATCGGTTTTGATTCATGAGGCGTGACTTCGTAGCCTACCGCAACGCGGTTGACACGTCTACCGGCTAAACGGGTAGCCAAATGCTCGGCCTCTTGCCGGCTTGTTGGCAAGGCGTAAGTATCGATAGTCGCGCCGGGGATATTGGCACTGCTAAAAAGCTCGACCATATGGGGAGCGTCCTCGGTCGGCACTAAGGCAATAATAGCAGTTTGCTCAGGGCCTTGATTACTCATTAGGGATACACTATATCACTTTTGTCAAATTTATGCCTTGTAGTATGCAAGGGCAGCTTCGGCGGCTTTCTGTTGGGCGGCTTGTTTGCTGGGGCCACTGCCCTCACCGCGGAGTTTATTGCCTACGTAAACGCCTACTTTGAAAGTCTTCTCGTGGTCGGGGCCATCTTCGTTCATAACTTTGTATACCGGCGTAGCCGTTTCCTGACTCTGGGCTAACTCTTGCAGGTGGGATTTGGCATCCATCCAGGAGCCGCTGGCCAGAATATCTTTAAGGGTACTGAGAATAGTTTCGCTTAAAAAGTTTTTGGCGGCCTCATAACCTTGGTCGAGGTAGAGTGCGCCGACAACGGCCTCAAAGCTGTTAGCCAGGATTTGGGCACGGGCCCGTTCACTGCCCCGTTTTTCGCCGCGGCTGAGTCTTAGCAGCGGTTCAAAACCGCAGCGGGTAGCGGCCGCCCCGATGCTTTCGGTCCGGACCAGGCTGCTGCGCCAATTAGTTAAGATCCCTTCGGGCTCGTCGTAGGTGTTATACAGATACTCGGTAACCACTAGCTCAAGTACCGCGTCACCTAGAAATTCCAGCCGCTCGTTATGATAGGAGACGGTTTTTTTATGCTCGTTTAAGTAAGAGCGGTGGGTAAAGGCGGTAATTAGCAGTTCAATATCCTTGAAGTTGACACCTAATTTTTCTTGGGCGAAAAGCCGGTAGGCACTGGCGTCCATGGCCTTATAGTTCGCCCTTACGAATCTTTTTCATGCCGACCAGGATTAGTTTACCGATATCTTCGTAGGCTATCTTGTCAATGGCTTCGGCTGCCGGCAGCCACTTAACGTCGTTGAGCCATTCTTCAGGATGCAGCTTGTCGCTTTCACCCTGGCCCTCTACCAAATATATGTGCATGCTCATCAGCACGAGGGTGTGACTACGACGGTAACGAAAATTGACCTTACCGAGCCAGCTGTGAACTTGCATTTCCTTCAGTCCGGTTTCCTCACGGATCTCGCGTTCGGCGGTTTGGCGCGGCTCTTCACCGGGCTCAACATGGCCTTTGGGGATCGTCCAACGGTTTTTGGCGTCTTGCATGAGCAAGATCTGGACTTCTTGGTTCTTGCCGTGGCGCCTAAATACAACGCCGCCGGAAGTCGTTTCCCTGACTACTTCGTCAATGACCGGGCGCCTTTTGAGAGCCAGGTTACGGATGCCCTGGATAGGTTTCGGCCGCTTCACGATTTTTTACCTTTGGGTGGTTTCTTGGCAGCCGGTTTCTTAGCGGTAGCTTTTTTAGCCGGTTTGGCCGGGGTTTTTTTAGCGGCAGCCTCCTTCTCGCGCAGCAGCGTGCCTAGAACACCGTTGATGAATTTTGAGGAGTTGTCCCCGCCAAAGGCTTTGGCTAGTTCGACGGCTTCGTTTATAACCACTTTTGGCGGTACGTCGGCTTCGTTTTGGAGTTCGTATAGACCAATGCGCAGTACCATACGGTCCATGCGGGCAATCTGGTCGATTGGCCATTCCGGAGCAACCGGCTGCAGGGCGGCATCGAGCTGGCTGGCTTGCCGGCTGACGCCACGGACGAGCTGCTCGATAAAGGCGACGTCGTCAAGCGTGTCCCGGTAACGCCTGATGTTGCGTTCTAGTACTACGGACAAATCAAAGCTTTCGTCGGCCGCTTCCCGCCGCAACTCTTCTTCATAGAGAGTCTGGAGAGCGATGATGCGACCAAGGTGACGATTACTTGCCATATTGTTAATTATACTTTCGTATGTTTGCCCGGACGTCTAGCTGACTTTGGCAGACTCGCGCTTGGTAGTACGGATTTTGACAGGAGAGGTAGCATTGACCTTACGGGCCAATTTAAGCACATGATGGCTTCGACGCGAACCTGTGCGGCGTGGACTAGTACGTTTCTTAGGAGGTTGACCGCCTGCCATACGATATCCTTTTCATTATATTGACAAAAGTTAGACCTATCTTAACAAATTTTGGGGTTTTTCTCAAGGCCAGAGACTTAAATTTATAGTTATATTGTCTTAGATGACGAAGTTGACCAGCTTATTTGGCACATAAACGGTCTTACGAATTGTCTGGTTTTCAAGATAGCGGGCGGCTTTTTGGTCAGCTTTGGCGCTAGCCACGACAGTGGCTTCGTCGGCGTCTCTACTCACGTTTATTTCACCGCGCAGTTTACCATTGACTTGAATGACCACCGTGAGCGTTTCCTCAATTAACAATGCTTCGTCGTAGGCCGGCCACTCGCTGGTATGAACCGAACCCGTGTGGCCTGTCTTGGACCATAGTTCTTCGGCGATATGCGGTGCAAAAGGAGCGACTAGTTGGAGCAGCGATGTAATGGCAAAGTTCCAGGCTTCACCGTCGGCAAAGTGGTCCTGGCTTTTTAGTTTATACAGGTTATTAACGTACTCCATAAGCGTAGCAATAGCCGTATTGAAGCCGAGTTGTTCTAGATCCTTGGTAACACTTCTAATGGTGTAGTGGGCCGCTTTCAGAATTGCTTGTTCGTGGCTTTGATCGCCGCCGGCTTGCTCTTTGGCGTCCTGGTGTTCCTGGGTCAGCGTCCAGATGCGTTGCAGGAAACGGAAAGCGCCGCCCATGCCCTCGACACTCCAGTTGGCGGTTTGGTTCCAGGGGCCGATGAACAGTTCCATGATGCGGATGCTGTCGGCGCCGTAGCCTTGTTCAATGATCTCGTCGGGTTCAATCGTGTTATTTTTACTTTTGCTCATCTTCAGCCCGTTAGGTGCTAGGATCATACCCTGGTTACGGAGCGTGGTGAACGGTTCCTCGAAGTTAATGAGCTTTTCGTCATACATTACTTTGGTCCAAAATCGGGCATAAAGCAGGTGCATAATGGCGTGTTCGGCGCCGCCGATGTAGTCATCGACCGGCAGCCAGAAGTCGGCTTTATCCCTGGCAAACGGCAATTCATCGTTGTGCGGATCGGCAAAACGCAGAAAATACCAGCTGCTACAGGCGAAGCCGTCCATGGTGTCGGTTTCACGCTCGGCCGGGCCGCCGCATTTAGGGCAGGTTGTGTTAACAAATTCCGGTACGTTGGCCAGCGGGCTGCGGCCGTCGCCGCTTGGCTCATAGCTCTCAACGTCCGGCAAGACTACCGGTAACTGGTCATCGGGCACTGGTACCGCCCCGTCTAAAGGGCAATGAATTATGGGGATCGGCGCGCCCCAATAGCGTTGGCGGCTAATCAGCCAGTCACGCATTTTGTAGCTAATCTGAGGCGTTGCCAGTTGATGGTCTTCCAGGTACTTAATAATTGCCTCGCGGTTTTCGCCGGCTGTCTGGCCGGCAAAGTCGGCCGGTTCGCTTAAGATACCGTTCCGCATATCTGTGTAGCAATACTCTAGATTACGGACTTTTTCGGCTTCTTTTTCATCACTAGGAAACAAAACCGGCTTCAGTGTGATGTTATATTTTTTGGCAAATTTGAAATCCCTTTCGTCATGGGCTGAACATTTCACGATTCCGGTGCCGTAGTGCGCCAAAGCGTAGCTGGCTACCCAGATTGGCAGGTCGCCGTTGCCGACTGGGTCTTCGATGTAACGACCGGTAAAAATTCCCTCAACGTTTTCTTCATCACTGTAGCCTTGGGCATCCCGTTTCTTGACCATTTGGGCGGCAAAATCCAGGACATGCTTTTCACCTTCAGTACCTTTTAGCAATTCTTTTAAAAACGGGTGGTCAGGTGCTATAACCACAAAAGTGTCAGCGCTGAACGCTTCAAAATGTGCGGAGAATGTCTGAATCTGCAATTGGCTGTCCTTAATTGGAGCAGTGAAAAGCATGCCCTCGCTACGGCCGATCCAGTTGCGCTGCATAGACTTAATGGATTCCGACCAATCCAGATTATCCAGGTCACCAAGCAGGCGATCGGCGTAGTCGGTGATCTTAAAGAACCATTGTTTGAGTGACTTCTTTTCGACAAGCGCTCCGCTGCGCTCGGCCCGGCCGTCTATAACTTGCTCATTGGCCAGTACGGTTTTGTCGACCGGATCCCAGTTAACCAAAGCTTCCCTTTGATACGCCAGGCCTTTGTTAAATAGCATTAGGAAGAACCACTGGGTCCATTTGTAATACTTGGGGTCGGTGCTATCTATTTCGCGTGACCAGTCATAGCCGAAGCCCATTTGTATAAGCTGCCGTTTGAACCGGGCGGTATTTTCGTCAATGGCCAAGCGCGGGCTAACTTTGTTTTTAATAGCGTAGTTCTCGGCTGGCAAGCCAAAGGCATCCCAACCCATCGGGTGTAATACATTAAAGCCGTGCATACGGTTAAAACGGGCGATGACATCGCCTATAGTGTAGTTCCGGACGTGTCCAACGTGCATGGCAGCACCACTGGGGTAAGGAAAATACTCCAGTACATACTTCTTGGGCCTGGACGTGTCTTCGGAAGCCTGGTAAATCTTGTCAGTTTCCCACTTGGCTTGCCACTTAGGCTCAATGTCTTTCGGATTGTAACGCTGCATCCCTTTAATCCTACCAGTTTATGCAAGTGAGTGCATAACTAGTTGCTAAGCCATGTTATGGCAGATTAAGTTTCAAGCCGCCCTATTGTGATTGCCGCGGTCTCGCCATTCGTACCAGGTGACAGGTAATTTTTGAATGACGGTATAACTTGTGCCCCATGCAACAATTTTATAACTCCCTCGGCTGTCTGTTGGTCAGGGGCAGTAAGTAAATCAAGGCGTGGCACATAGCCCTCTGCAAGCACAGGCAAGCCGGGTGTTGCCGCGCTTAAGGCCGTAAGTAGGCCTCTGTTTTCGTCCGTAAGCTCATCGGCTCCATTCCCGACAAGGCCAAGCCCCACAACACAGGCGCCAGGTTGACCTGGATCTCTATAATCAAATATGCCTAACTCGCCGAGGCGGGCTACCACTCTAGGGCGCCTGTGATTAACACGTTCTACGTAACGGTCTATCGCTTTATTGACTCTGAGAGTCACTTCAGACCTATTATCGCTTTCCCTGCCATTGCACTTGAAGGCTTCTTGGGTTTGTGACTGTGTTAACATTGGGACCCCAACTTGCCCGGCAACCACTTCGACACCCTCAAGCTCACGTATCCCAGCTACTTGCCCAATAGCCCCAGTAAGCAGCCGGCCATGCCCGCCAATTACCAGCCGTTGTACCTGCTGTAGCTTCTTGGCATTGTGAGAAGATCGTTTATTGTGTGCCTTGGCGCTTACACCTGTTGGCTTGCCCTTATGGCCAACGACGCGGCTAGGCCGGGGGGTACGCCTAGAAACCTCATACGGGTCAAAACCTAAATCAGAATGGTCAAAACCATCATCTTCGTGGGCATCTAGTTCCCAGTTATTTTTAGCCATAGTATATTAATGTAGAATTAATAAGCTCGTCTGTCAAACTTGTTTTTTAGGACTGTAGGCCATTATTTATTCCCACTCAGTTGTGGCGGGAGGTTTGTTGGTTAGGTCTAAAAAGACCTGGGAGATACCTTCTGACTCCTTTAAAATACGCACGCTTAACGTGTTAAGGAAGTCCTTAGGCAGGTCGCGGCCGGGGAGCATGGCTTGGACTGTCATAAAAGTACTTGTTTTAACCGGACGCAGGACAATCGAGCGCAGGCCAATCTGGCCAAACGATAGCGGCAACAGTATAACCGGAAACTGGTCGATTTTGTCCAGCAGATTGGCCGTTCGCATAGCCTCAAAAACGATGTTATCTACTTGTCTGAGCTGTGCCCGGACATCGGCGCTCAGCAAAGTAGCCGTCAGTGAACAATCTTGCAGCGGCGTCGGGCCAAGTGCATATATAACCCGGTTAACAGTTTCCCGGAAATGGCCTGTTAATTCGCTGCCTAGCTTGGCGAGTTGGCCAGCTTCAAGACTACCCCCTTGGATAGCAACTACTGAAAGATGTGAGCGTTCGTCTCCGCCAACACCTACGCTACGTACCGGCAGTAAGTGTGACGAGACACCGGTGTAGTGCTCATTAATAAACTGTTGGATGGCGGTTTCGGCCGGATCCGGTGTTAGCTTTGCCCGCGACTTGCCAGTCGCAATAATACGGATGGCCAAACCCGGACCAGGAAATGGTTGGCGGGCAACCAGCTCCTTAGGCAGGCCGAGCTGGTGGCCAAGTTCACGGATTTCATCCTTAAACAAGTCGTCAAGCGGCTCAAGCAAATGGCCGCTGGCTTTAAGCTCTTGAACCTCTTGAACCTGGTTGTGGTGGGTCTTGATGGTCATGGTGTGGGCATCACCTGTACTATGGCCGCTTTCAATACGGTCGGCGGCATTGGTGCCTTGGAGTAATAAGGCACCTTGGAGTTCCTGTTCGTTAACCAGGCGGTTTTGGATATCGACAAAGACTTTGCCAATGATTTTACGTTTCTGCTCGGGGTCGGTAACTGTGCTTAGCGGACCGTACATGGCACCGTCAATTGTGACTTTGCCGTTTTCAAAATCTTGAACTGCATCAACTTTGTTAACCGCCAGCCCGGCCGAACGCAAGGCCTGCACAACAAACTCATCCTCGTCACGCATAAAACCGTTATCGATGTAGAAAGCATGTAGCCGTTCGGTAGGAATAACTCCCGCGGCGAGCGTGGCGGCTACGCTTGAATCCACGCCTCCGCTGACAAAAGCAATGACGTGGGCGCCACCGGCCTGATCGGCAAGTTGACGCTGTTTTGTTTCGATGAGCTTATGAAGCTGCAGTTGATGAAATTTGTCGTCGGGCGTCAGACCGGCCACCAGTTGCAAAAAGTTCTTGAAAAGCTGGTAGCCCTCCGGGGTGTCGTCAAAGACTTCAGGATGGAACTGGACGCCAATCTTATTGCCTTTGGCGATCGAGGAGTAAGCAGTAGAGCCGTCAGACAGAGTGTGCTGTCCTAGAGTCGTAAAGCCCTCGGGAATGGTCTTGACGAAGTCGCCGTGGGTAAACAAGCCGGTAAATTCTTGCTTAATGCCCCTAAAGACCGAGTGGCTGGTGTCGATATTGGTGGTAATACGTCCATCTTCGCGAATCGCGTTTTTGGCTACTTGTCCGCCGCCAGCGGTCACCATAGCCTGCATACCGTAACAGATACCCAAGATGGGCAGCTGGCTGTCCCAAATCGATTGGTCGGGCTGCGGAGCTGTTTCTTCATGGGAGCTGGCCGGGCTGCCGGAAATAATAATGGCGCCGTAGTTGCCTTCTATTTTATCAAGCGGTGTGTCCAGCGGTAAGACGTCGGCTGGCATGCCTTGGCGCTCAACGGCTTTTTTTACCAAGTCAACGTATTGACCGCCGGCATCAAGCACAGCTACACGGTTAGGCACGGACGGTTGGTTGGGGTTTGTTGTATCCAACGCCGGGGTCCCGGTGCCCTGTGCCATACTAGCTCCTTATTAAGTAGTTAGTATATCACGCGTTGTAGGCTACTCGACAGGTTTGCCAGCCATTCGTATGAAAAATTGCCAGACATGCGCGATGCCGACTGCAAGGAGTTGGGCTGCAAAATATCATCGTCAATTACCACCACTTCATCACCAACCCAAAGCTGGGTATCTTTGAGGTCGATTATGGTGTGGTTCATGCAGATCCTGCCAACAATAGGCAGCTGCTTTTTCCCACCAGTTACGCAGCCTTTATTACTCAATGCGCGCGGCAGTCCTTCATAGTAACCGAGCGGCAATATGCCAATTCGCATACTGTGAGGCGCGGTAAATATGCCGTTATAGCTTACCCTGTCGCCTTTTTTTAGATCATAGACTTTTATGATGGTGCTTTTAAGCCCCAGTACCGGCTGCAAACCGACCAGGTCTTTAAAGTGCTCGTCGCTTGGTTGCAAGGGGTTTATACCGTAGAGGCCAATGCCTAGACGTACGGCGTTCGCGTAGCGGCTATGGACTTTGGTGCTGCCGGCCGTTTGGGCAATGTGAAAAAAAGCTGGTTTGAAGCCTTGTGCCAGGATATGGCCAACGGTCTGATCAAAGAGCTTAACCTGTTTGGTAGTGAAAGTATTACTGCCACCATTATCTGCATCGGCCAGGTGTGTCATGACGCCTTCCAGTTGCAAGTTGGGATAGCTTTTTAGGGTTGACAGATACTCAGTGAGCTCATTGGGCGTTAAGCCCAAACGATACATACCGGTATTAAGCTCCAGGTGAACACGCACCGGTCGTTTTAGTACCCCTAAGGCACGTAAGCCGGCAATATCTTGTACGACGAATGAGCAGCGCTTGGTGTCGAGCAGCCGTGCATTGGCCGGCCTAATGTAGCCCATTACCAGCACTCGGTGTCTGGTGATATCTCTGATCTGTGCCGCTTCGAAATAACCGTCAACCGCCAGAAAAGAACAGTCGGCCCTATTGAGCATCTCGGCTATTTGGAGCAGCCCGTGCCCATAGGCGTTGGCTTTGACAACCGGGATGATGGAGTGACCCGGATTAAGTTTTTGAATGAGGCGCACGTTGTGCAATAGATGCTGAGTGTTGAGCTCAATCCGGTTCAAGGGCTGGTAATGATTATCTGCCAGTCGGCGGATGAATTTTCTAGCCTCACGGCGTATCATTACGAGATAAACGCCTTGATAGACTGCAGCGTGGCAGTAAACTTATTGTCATCAGCTTCTAATAAGGTCATTCGGAAACCGGCCGTCGTACTGTTAAAGCCGGTGGTAAGCGGTACGCTGCAGATGCCGGTAGCCGCCAGCAGCTGGTGGCAGAAGCGCTTGTCAAAGGCGTCTTTCGGTATATCTTTTAAAGCCGTATCGAGCAATTGCTGGGCTTTAGGATTGGCGGCGCTTTTAGGTGTGCCTGATGCCAGGTAGTCGTCCTTGAACGTAACCGCCAGATAAAAGGCGCCTTTTGGCTTTACGACATTTAAGGCTGGGCTTAAGCCCAGCACCTTAACAGCTTCGCTAGCTCGGGCCTCATATTTAGCGCGGCGGGCGGCCAGGTGGGTTAGATAACGCGGGTCACCCAAGATTGCCGGCAGCACCGTCTGGGGCAACGTAGTCGAGCAGACTTCGGTCATTTTGGCTTCCTCTATGGAGCGGGCATAGCTAGCAAAATCCGGGTCGGTTTTAAGATTATAGAATTCCAGCCAGCCGCAGCGGCTGCCAGGCCATGGCACTTCTTTGGACAGGCCGCGCATAATAATGGTCGGAACGTCTGCGGCCAGGGCGCCTAGGGATATAAAGTCGGACTGGTTGAAAGCCAGGTTGGCGTAGACCTCGTCGGCAATCAAGAATAATTTATACTCGCGGGCAATCGATACAAACTCCTCCAGTATGGCCTTGGGGTAGATCATGCCTGTCGGGTTATCCGGGTTAATAACGAGCAGGGCGGCAACTTCGGGATGGTTCTCAACAGTCCGGCGGATTTCTTCCATGTCCGGCAACCAGCCGTTGTCCGGATCAAGCTTGTAAGTCAAGTGGTCTGACCGTCCATGCGCCGCTTCGATTGCCGAGTGCGTCGGGTAGGCCGGGTTCGGTCCGAGCACTCTGGCGTCCGGATTCAGCCACGTATACACCTTGTTGATGGCGTCGCCCAGTCCGTTGAAAAACAGGATGTCCTCAGCTAGCAGTACCGTTCCTTGCTTACTACGGTCGGCGGCAATAAATTCACGGGCGGCTTGCAAACCCTTGGTCGGCGAATAGCCGTAAGAGGCAGAATTTTGGCTGACCTCCGTCGCAACAATTTTGCGGATCCAGGCCGGGACTTCTTCGCCTTTAGCTACGGGGTCACCGATGTTTTCCCAGGTGATATCAATGCCGGTCCGCTCCAGCTTTTTGGCAAACTCGACAATGCCACGAATTTCGTAGTGTAGTTCGCCGGCACCTGGATGTACTATATTTACCCGCATAGCTAATGGATTAAAATTGCTGGAGGAAGTTAGTGTTGAAAGTGGTGTTCAGGGCCTGCCGCTCAACGAAACGTTCTTTGGCGTAACCGACTAGTTTCTGGACAAGCTCGACGTTGCTGACACCGGCTCGGTTCCAGTTATGGGCATAAAGACTGCCTGGCAGCGGATTGATTTCGTTGAAATAGACTGTACCGGTTTTTTCGTCGACCAGCAGGTCAACTCGCGCAAGGCCGCTGCAGCCAAATTTTTTATAGACCTCAACCCCTAGTTTTTCTGCCTTGTCATACAAGGACTGCTCCAGTTTGGCAGGAACTTCGCTGTAGCCGGTGTTAGCACCCTTGCCGCCGCCTTTTTTGCCACCACCTTTACCGTTACCTATGTACTTTGTATCAAAGTCGAAGAAATCTTCGGCCTTGGTCAGCGGACGCTCGAGCATGGCCGGCTGGGGCCGGTCGTTGCCCATAACCGGCAGGGTCAGCTCGATTAGGTTTGGCACGGCTTCCTCAACGATAACCCGGTCATCGTAATGGGAGGCAACTTCCAGGGCATTTCGCAGTTCGGTGTCAGTAGTGACCCGGGAAATACCGATGCTAGATCCAAGGTGGGCCGGTTTAACGAATAATGGGTAGCTAAGCGTTTTTACGATGCTTTTTACGGCCGCGCCTGGTTGGCGTTCCAGCTCGGCTTTGGTGAAAGCCAGGAAATTGCTAACCGGGATGCCGGTGGCTACGGCTACTTGTTTAGACAGTACTTTATCCATGGCCACGGCAGACGCTGCTACCCCGCAGCCGACATAAGGTATACCGGCCATGTCGAGCAGACCCATCAGGGCGCCGTCCTCGCCGTAGGTACCGTGGGTGGCCGGAAAAACCAGGTCGATTTTACGGGTCTGCTTACGGCCGGCGATACCGCTGGCTTTAACCAGTGTCATGCCGCCGTCAAACTGTACGCTGGTTGGCTGGGTGCGGTGCAGATAGTCCTGGATACCGCCGGAGGTAAATAATTTGATATCTTTAAGTTTTTCGTCCCAGTACCAGGCGCCGTCTTTGGCAATATATACGGCTTCAACCCGGTATTTTTTAGTTAGTTCTAAGGGTTTAATAATACTGGCCAGGGCCGTCACTATTGATACGTCGTGTTCGGCTGAACGGCTACCGAAAATTACTGCGATTGTTTCCATAAACACTATGATAACAATTCAGCTATACAATTACAATATACAATTAATTATTAAACGCTCCGGGCACACTGGCTTGCCTACTAGAAAAATGCATACTATCTAGCTGACAATGCCTCAGCATAGCGCTAGGTACATAAACACTTCAACCTATCGACAGATGAATTTTGAGCGCATGGTTGACATGTTTCACTAATTCATCGCTCAGCACTGGCCCAAGCGGGCCACCAACAAGACGCCGTTTATCAATTGTTCTTATTTGGTTGACTTTAAGCTTGCAAGGCTTTTTCAGACCACCATCGCCATTTTCTAGCTTCACTTCAAACGGCCCATAGAGTCTTGTGTTAGACGTAATTGGTACAATTGTAATTAGATTTGACGCTTCATTATTCTGGTTGTTGGACACTATCATTGCTGGCCGTGTTTTCTTGATTTCGCTGCCAATTGTAGGATCGAGCTGAACCCAATAAATTTCGCCGCGACGAATCAAAACCCGTCTCCAGTTGTTACGTCCCACTCGTCATTGACTTCTTGATCTTCTCTAGCTGCCTGTCGGTACGATTTTAGTAGGTGCAAAGATAGTCTAGCTTTTTCTTCTCGTGCAAATTTTTCCCTTAGCGATTCAGCAATCAGAGCACTCTGATTAGATGATGTCTTAAGTTTAAGCGCCAGATCTTTAGGCAAAGTTATATTTAAATGGATACTATTACTCATACATATCATAATACATACTTTAGTACACCAAGTCAAGTGTTTTATGTGCGTAGATCATGGGTCATATATGGAGGGGCATCGAGTCGGAGTTTCGAACAATTACTTCATAATCTTCAAGGAGCAAGTGTGCCGCCAGTAACCTGTATATCATGCTCGGTCAGGTTTCTATGGTTTGGAGTATTGAGTGCTGGTGGGGCTTCGACGCCGCCCTGTAGACCTATTCTGCCAATTTGCTGGCCAACGTGTAGTTTCGCATGATGATGAGCTGTACTTGGATTCTCGTACTTAACTAGAGCCGCTAATCCAATAGCTGCAATAGCAATGCTGACTCCAGCAGTTGCAATATGTCTGTTAAGACTTTCGTTTCTTACCATAAATATATATTAACTCGCCAAAAGCTTGGGAAAAAGTGCTTATGCATGAACGGGGCTAAATTAGGTTGCGAGTTAGTCAGCTGGGTGAAGGTCCTTTAGGTGCAAGGTCTACTGGGACGGCTTGGTCTTAGGGTTTTTTAGTTATTATTACGCTGTCCAGCTTCTTTTCCTCATGAACGGGATATACGAATGAGGGTACGATCCTGTCAAGGTCTTCTCTCTCAGTAATCTGAGAGCAGACCACATTCAGACCTATCTGGCCCCGCGTTCGCGTAAGAGACCTTGGTATCTGGCAAAACATTACACCCCCGGGCCGTATCATATCTAGAAGCAGGTTAGCGGCACTTGTGTAGACGAAAGGCTGAAAATTCTGCAGGCCGCCAACTGGCCTATGCATGACCAGGTCCAAGCCGTCAGCAGCGTGTTCTTTTTGCCATCCCAATATATTTGCCCACGTACTCCGGCTGGCAAGATCGCCTTCGATATGATAAAGACGTGGATCATCGTCAGTGGGCTTGTCTGAGTAGTTTGTTACCAGTGCTTTTCCCAAGAAACCCTGTCTAAGCAAATCCCTTAAAGCCACAGCTTCAGATCCTCCGGCTAGGTCTACGCCTACACTATTTTTACTCCTACCAATTTGAGCCTCAATTATACCGCCCAGGCCTTCTGGGTTATCGGGTAAGGCTAAATCAACACAGTAGGCTTCAAAATCTGAGTTATTGGTCCCCCAGCCCCTAGCTTCTTTAGAGTCTACCGTCTCATCATCAAATGTTTCGTCAACTGCATAGTCTAAGAATGCTAACCGTTCCGGGCCTATACTATTCATCTGCATATAATAACATAATGGGTATTATTTGTCTATAGGGCCGTAAGAGTCGTGGCTTTACAGGTCTGGGCTATTTCGCTCACTCGGGTTCGGATTGTCGCACTCGAGTTAACCTATGGAGCCCACTGCGTCACCACTCTGACTCTGGTCCATCTCTTGCAGTATCATAGCGGCATAGTAGCCGAGTTCATAGCGCTTCGCGGCCGCCTCAATGCGTGTTGCACTTGAGTGAGTATCCAAAACCTCATCCACTTTCTCTTCGGTCGCATCAACAAAATAGCGAAGCGGCTCAGCNNTAGCTACCCATTTTTGATACTCAGAAACTGAACTATCATTACCTAGAGCTACTAAACGCTCTGCATTTTCGCTAAATGCTTCTCGTACGGCTTCTACTTCTTCTGGTCCTACAAATGTGGCTTCTATACCGCCGTTAGGAGAATTTGGATTGTATTGCATAGATTAAACCTTACCACAAATCAATAATAAATAAAGTGCTCATGCTTGGCGAACCGTTAAGGAGGATGCCTGGAACCATTTCATTCGGATTAACATATGGCACACTCTCAGAATTCACCCTCAGAACTTAACGCTTTTTTAACCACTTGATGCGAAACTTGGACGAGATGGCTTATTGTTAAATCAAGCTCAGTGGTCATCTGGAGTTTGGCTAAGCTTGGCATAAATAGTCGTGCCAATGGTACGTAAAGCACACCTTGTCCCTCCTTGACGTCAAAAGGTTCAATACTAGGCCTTCGTACAAGAAATATATCCGAGGAAACATCCTCTTCTTCTACCAATCCAGAGGAAAGAGTTCTAGCTTCCCTATAGCTAAAAGTGCTCAGTTTTTCTAATTCGTGGGGCTCAAGCTCAAGCGGAGTTTCTTCTCCAACTTCTCGAATAGCTGTTGCTTCTGGACTCTCCCCCTCGTCACTATGCCCGCCCCACAGACCCACGGCACCAGGCTGGGTAATACCAGCCATATTATCGCGGAGTTGAAATACCCAATGACTATCCGTACCCAATAACACAGCAGCAGTTCGTACTTTAACTGGTTGTGTCTCTACCATAAATTATATTATATCATAATATATTGATAATACTACTGGCGGGCCGTAGCTTTGGATGTTTGGAACTATTTTGCCGTAGCAAAAGGTTCGGTTGGAGCCGCCATCAATGTGTAACCATGCTCATCTTCTTCTCTGATAGGCTTAAAACCCTGTTTTTCAACTAACTTACACGATACTTTGTTATCTCTGTGAATTTGTACACTCATAACCTTAATACCGTCATCGTATGCTATACTCATCTCTCTCTTGGCCAGGAGTGTACCGAGACTTCTCCCCCTATATTCACCCTTTATTGCGATAGAACGCTCATACTCGGGTACGCCTTCGCCTCTATCATACTTACGACGCCAAACTGCAGCAATGTCTTCACCATTTACACTGGCAATTGTTCCATGATCGCCCTCACGGCCCCAACCTTCTACATACTCACTGAGGCCATGCACGGTCATTGCTTCTTCGACGCTAGGCATTTCAGCTTCAGGTATATCCTGTCCCACCATCCTAAAAACAGCAGTGTGAGCCATAGTTCTGAGGAACTCTACATCATCCCTCATGGCATCGCGTAATTCTATTGGAAATTCAAAGTCCGGTAGATTGACTACGTCAGTCATAAGTAAATACTGCCATAAAAGCAGTACTTTGTCCACTTGGCGGGCCGTAGCTTTAGAGGACTGGAACTATTTTGTTAATGCTGGGCGGCAGTTATCCTGTCATTCAGCAATTGTGCCAGTAACGTATTAATTCGGGTGTCTGGGCTGACACGGAGAGCTTGAGAAAATGACAAAACATTACTATGCAGATTGTCTAGATGTAATGTAGTCGATTCATCCGGAATATATGTCGGGTCATCTACCTTATTTTCCAGCCGTGTCAGTGGTCTAGACTCACCCGACTCTGAGGCTACAAATATAAAGGGCTTCCTTATAGGATCATGAGGTAGGCTTTGGCTAGCACCCCTAATCTTTCTGATTTGACGGTCAAGCTGGCGTATCAATTTATCAAACTCTCCTACTTTATCCCATACTGCACTTCCACTAGATGCACGGTGTGCCTCATCTAAATCCCAATATTGTTCAGTCGTTGCCGCACGATCAAGCACGAGTTGTTCTTTTTGGACTCCCAATGGTTGGTAGGCTTGCCATTTTTCCACATCCCGGGCAATTCGCGCACTGGTTCCTCGTAGTGGACGCCATGCAGCAACATAGTCACGTGCCGTTTCTAGACCTATCGGCTTAAAATAACTCGTAACTTCTTCGTAGCTGACCAAACCTAAGCTGCCCTGCGCTTCAGGATCATAAGGTAATACCTTCTCGTCAATATTCGGGTCAACATTAAAGCTAGCTAAACCAGTCTGTCCAAGTAAGTGCCTTACGTCATTAAACGCCGCTAGCTGTTCTGAAGACATGGCTTGAGGCGATGGAATATATAGACCGGGCTGTTGAATTTCGGCTGGTAGTATTGATCGGACTTCCCGTTGTAAGCTCATGAGAATGCATATAATACTTTAATAATTGAATCTGGTCAATGTCGTGCTTAACAGGATTCGAACCCTGTAGACTCAGGCGTAGTTATCTGGCCAGTCGTTTTGCATGACAACCAGGTCGCCGTTGGCTACAAAGTGGGTGAGATTGGTATAGAACTCCAGCGGTTTGTCTTCGATCTGAATTTTTCCGCTGTACTGCGCTTGTTTTAAGCCTTTTTCAATGTAGTTAGTGACTGAATTGCGCATCAGTACCACAATATCCGGTTTAGCGGCGGCTATAAGTTTGCCAGCTTGGATATGTACGGCTTCGGTTTCCTCGCCCTGGTCAACCAGCCCCGGCGTGACGTACAACTTGCGCTGGGCCGATAAGTCTTTTAAGACCTGTGTTCCAGCAACAATGCCCTCCAGGTTGCCGTTATAGGTATCGTCGATTATCCAGGCTCCCGATAGTTGGTAAGGCTGCATACGATGTTCAAACGGCTGGGTTTTGGCGATACCGTCAATAACTTGTTTATCACTCAGTCCCAACTCTATAGCCAGGGCGGCTACGAGGGATAGGTAGCCAACCTGATGCCGGCCAATAAGACCACTGCGGAGGTGCAGGGATTTTTTACCCTTATCCAAATGAAAGCTGGTTCCTTGGAGTGATACCTGAACTCGCGAGGCCTTCCAGCCGAGTGCGCCGTTTTGATCGAACAGCTTATACGATTTTTTAAGGAATGGCTTGACGGAGCTGGAGTCATCATTAACGTAAACGTTCTTGCCATGTAAATAGCTGGCTAGCGAAAAAATATCTTCACCGGCGGCGACCAGGGTCTTGTACTTATCGAGGTGAGCTGGCGCCAAGCCGGTAATAACCCCATGAGTCGGCTGGGTAACGCGGGCAAACCGGGCCACGTCACCGGGAGCTCCTTCACCGTATTCAATGATAATAACGTCCTCATCGCCGGCTAGCTTCTTAGCGAACTGGGCATGGCTGCGGGCGACGTTTTTGTTAGCTGGCGTGGCTGCGACTTTCAGGCCCTGGCTTAAAACGGTATTGAGCAGTTCTTTCATGGTGGTCTTGCCGTAACTACCGGCCACGGCAATTTTGATACCAGGATGCTTAGCGAAGTGGCTGCTTGATTCGCGATTAGCCTGACGGCCGGCCGGGGCCTCAACCATGGCCCGTCCGGCTGCCAGCGCCAGGACCAGCAGATAGGCCCAGACTATCGGGTAGCTGACAATGGCTGCCAGCCCGAATACCACGCCGCCAGGCAGATTGTGAATGGTGCCAAGATAAATTAGCGTTAACCCGATGGCCAGTTGGACCACAATACCCAAGCGGGCGGTGATCAACAACCAGCGGGCCGATTTGGTAGGTTCCAGGTTACGACGCTGCATTACTGAGCTAAAATCCTTGGTACGGTGCAGCCACTCTAGATATGGTTTTACCCGATATTCACTGCTCTGAAGCATATAGACGAGGACTTTGGGGTAGCTTGGCAGGTACATGCTGATTAGGTTGCGGATCATTTTAAAAACCCTTCGATTAGCGAGGTTATTTTAGCTGGTTGGTCACGGTGTACAAAGTGACCGGCGTCATCAATGATCTCCAGGCGGGAATCTGCTATAAGCTGGTGGTAGCGCTGGCCGCTGCTTAAGGGAACCTGCGTATCGTTTTTGGCATAGATGAGCAGGGTCGGCGCCGTTATTTTACCGGCATCAGCCTGGACATCTTGGCGGACAGTCTTTTTGAATGTCTCCTGGAGCTGCGGCATGACTAATAAGTCCGAGCCGGCGGCGGCGTAGAGACTTTTACGCAGTGCTTGCCGGTATCTATCTGGCAATAGCAGGGTAGCGGCATTGCCTGTTTTGGCCATCACTTTAAAGGCGAAGCGTTTGGCGTTATGGTTATTGCGGACACCGGCTGCAGCCAGCAGTATCATCCGCTTGGGTTTAAGCAGGCCCAGTGAGGTTGCCCGGATTGCTAGAGCCGCGCCATTACTATGGCCAATAACGGCGTAGGTCTCACCCTGGTCAAGCTTCTTAAGAAGAGCGTTCAAGAAATGGCTGTAATCATCCAGGTCCCAGACGCTTTTAGGCGCTTGAGTAGAGCCAAAGCCTGGCAGATCAACGGCCAGCACCTTGTAGTGTTTGGCAAGGGCGGCTTGTAGCTCACTCAGACCTTGGAGGCTATCGCCCCAGCCATGAAGTAATAGCACCAATTTGCCGGTGCCAGCTAGTTCGCAGTTAGTTATGAGGTCGTCAACAACAACTTGCATGGTAGGACTTATTATAACCCGAGTTCGTAGCTTAAGGGGTTTATCACTATAAATGCATGCCGCCGTTTGTGGTAGAGCCGCCGCCTAGGCCGCTTAACAGGTTGCTGAGATTAAGCCCTGAGCTACCGAGGGCGCTTTGGAGGGCTGGCGCCAGCTTTGTATAAAGTTGCAAGACTGATTCGGAGTTGGCGGGGGCTGCAATGGTCACATTAGCGTAGTTCAAAGTTATTAAGTTGTTGACTTTGCCCTGGTCGCTGCTGATATCTTGGGCGGTGTTAGGCAGGCTCATTTGCACGACTTGCTTATTAGACTTGTTAACCCAGATGGTCAGGGGGGTACTCTTGGTGTCGCCTTTTACAGCGGCCAGGCTGCTGGAGACATCCGTAACACCTTTGCAGGTTTCCAGGTGTTTAATGGCTGAAAGGTTGCCGATATTCTGGATGAAGCCGGCCGCCGTGTTGTCAGCCACGTTAACCTGGAATTCCTCGGCTGCCTGGCCGCTGATGTTCACGGCCGTAGTTTTTTGAATGGTCATGAACGGGTGTTTAGCATAATCCGAGCTGAGTAGGTTGATGTCAGCTTGGCTAATAGAAAAGCTGGCGTTGAGGAAACAACCGAGTCCGGCTTGGTCAAGCAGCGCTTGGTTAACCTCTACCCACTGGTTGGATAGGTCATTGGAAATAGTTTTAGCTGGGGCGGACAGTGATGGTACATAGTTCGTTGCCAGGGCAGCCAGGGCACTAAGGTCACCGGTTTTGAAATAGAGATTATTGTTAACTAACCGCGCTTCGACGGTCAGGTCCATATTATAGCCTTTGAATTCAACCAAGGTGTCGCTGGTCTTGGCGGCAGAATTTTTATTACCGCTCACCGTAACCTTGACAGGGGCTAGGCTGGCGCCGCTATTTGGCTGATAGTCGATGCTAACCTTGTAGTTAAGGAAGTTTTGCTTAAGGGAGTTGACTATGGAAGCCTTCAGTACATTGGCCGGTTGGTTGGGGACTATCAGGCCGAAGTAAACAGCGCTGACAACGCCGGTTAGTACCACTAGGCCGGCCAGGACAACCAGCAGTCTTTTCAAGCGGTGGCCTCCGCCTGAAGGAGGTGGCAACGGCGCACTACTAGCCTGGGCAGCCGGATTAGGATAACCGGCCACTGGAGGCATGACTGCGCCAGGTGCAAAACCGCCACTTACAACAACCGGAGCACCAGGCATGGGTGTCGCCGCTGGCGGATTGAAAGCAGGTTGTGGATTGAAACCCGGATTAACGCCTTGGGCTCCTGGCAACGGGGTTGAGGGAGGCATCGGGGGATTCTGGGGAGGCATGAACACGTTGCCCGGCCCCGGCACTGGCGGCAGCGGGCTGGGCGGTGCAGGCGGCATGGGTGGTGCGCTTGGCCTATAGGCCGGTTGTGGCAGGCTTGGTTCTACGTGAGTCTCAGGCGACAACTCAGTCGGACTAATAACTTGAGGTTCAGATGGAATATCGTCCTCAGGATGCAGTGGCGGCCCTAGTGGCAGCGGTTCATTTGGATCGGTTGGTGGGATGTTTGTGTTTGGGTCCATAGCTTGCAGTCCTTGCTCGTGCAACATGCTTCAGGGTTTGGGACGTTATGGTCACCATTATACATAAGCGTTTTAGATTACCAAAGGAAAACCATCAGTTCTTGCACTAGGAACGCGCCTTGATAATCCGCTCAAAAAATATTATTAGATTTGGAAACCGAGCAAAGCTTTTTTTATAGCCGCGCTATACTGCGGCCAGTCAGATGTCAGCGAGGTACCTGTAACACCGTACTCGGTGTCGTTCCTGACCACGACCAGCTGGGCACTGGTTAATGGCGGCGTAGCCGTCAATCTAAAGGAATAGACCAGTAAGTTGGCCGGCTGGCCGTCAATGGTTTCCGGGGTCGAGCTGATATTGAGGAAGTTAATGGTCTGCAGCGATATGCTTGAAATGTCGGCGCTGACTAGGGCGTCCAGGCTGGGAAACTGGTCAGGCGCGCTAATTATATCTATGTAGGGCGAGTAGGCTCCCGTGCTTGGAATAATAACGGCATTTTTGGCTTTGAAATCTGCTAAATTGCCTGCTTGGGTGGTTACTTTTTCCCAACTCGTCGGCAAGGTAATCTTAAAACCTGCCTGGCTATCTACATACTGGATGGGAGCGGCAGTTTTGGGTGGGATTGCCGGACTAATATTACCTCTGCCAAAGATATGACCCTTGAATACTACAAGCAAAAGTACTATAACGCCCAATACAACTATCCTGATAATCTTTGGTTTTACAGTCATATTATGGTGCGCGGGGCGGGAATCGAACCCGCACGCCTTTTGGGCAGCTGATTTTAAGTCAACCTTGTCTACCAATTCCAACACCCGCGCGTGTAATGGATCTTACTAATTATTTTATGGAGGCGCCGACCAGAATTGAACTGGCGTAAAAGGTTTTGCAGACCTCTGCGTAACCACTCCGCCACGGCGCCGCGCTCTTTAAGATCACATCTACGGTATTATATGCTAAAAGACTGCTGATCTCCACCACTTAAGCAGTGCTTGGCCTACCCTGCTTGGCGTAATTGCCCAAACTCAAAGTTTTGGATTGTCTGCACCAAGCTTGCGCTGTCGGTCCAGGCCAGGTTAGCGTCCGCTATATTAGCGATTAGCCTAAACTCCAGGTTATTTTTAACGGCGGCAGCTATCGGTATGCCTTTGGCTAAGGTGTAACCAATTTCTATTAGCATGCCCCCGCTCTTATTGTCGGAGGATTGAAGGACGAATAGGAAGTCGGACCCGTCAATAACCTTAAAGGCATGCTTCAGTATTTGCCGCGGGGTGAGCGACTTGTCTTTAAATGCCTGTTCGTTAAAGAAAGTGCAATAAGCGTCAATGCCTTTTTTAGACAGAGCGTCACGGACTGCAGTCAATAACGGTTCAAGTACACCTGGGTCTTCGCCGGAAGATCTGTAGGCTATAAAAGCTTTCATTAAGTCTATTTTAGCAAAATATTGCGGTTTTTTACGCGCTGGCAACTTGCCTGGCCCGTTTGGGAGACACCCAGGTAGCTATGCTTATTTCACGGTGTATGATGTTTTGGTAGAGGCGTAAAGATTTAAAGATGGCAAATATTTGGACAGTGTCCATAATGTAAAACAGCGCGTAGATCCATAGAGCCGACAGGCTCATTTTCAGTTTGTCGCTTAGCGTTAAATGCTCGTCAGGCCAGAACACGCTCATGGTATAGATGGTGATCGTTATGTAAGCCCCGATAAGTATTCCCAGGGTATGGTAGACAATACTGAGATAGATAATGTAGCCGAGCAGCAAGGGCTCAAGCACTAACAGGACTTCGCTCAAGATGGCCATCGGCAGGCGGTACATGGTCAGCGCCCGGCTGTATTTTTTCGGATCGTATTTGCCTATTAACGAGCGGTACTTAAACAGGTTTTGCAAATTGCCCATTTTCCAGCGGTAGCGCTGCTTTAATAAGTCGTTGAACGTTTGGACGCCTTCTGTAAGGGCAACAACGTCGGGGGCATAGACTACCCGGTGCTTGCGGTTACCTTTTTGCGCAACTATCTTAAGGCTCAGACCGATATCTTCGGTCATAGTGTCGTTATCGTAAAACTTCACCTTTTTAATGACGGTTTTCCGATAGGTCGAGGCGACCCCGCCGACGATAAATTCGCAATTAGCCAGGCTGTAGAATTTCTTGGAGCGGTAACCTATCATGTGCTCGAAGCGCTGTACCTTGCCCAGCATCGTCTTGCTTGCCATAACCCGTACGTTAGCTGCGACACCGATGACGTGGTAGTCCTTGAAATAATTGACGGCCCGCTCTACGGCCTTGGGCTGGAGGATGGAGTCGGCGTCGAGACACATAATAAACTGGCCCTTAACGTGGTTTTTGATAGCATTATTCATGGCTGCGGCTTTGCCTTGGTTACGCTGCGAGACTATTTTGATCCGGCAATTAGCGCGGTTAACCCGCACGTAACGGCGTTTATTGGAGCTAGCGAAGCCGGCAGCTGTAAAGTATGACCTAAGGCGTAAGTCACGGCGCTTTTTGACCCGCTTGATGTAATCGCGCACCACAGTGGCGGTTTTATCCGTCGAACCGTCATTTACGACAATGATCTCAATGTTCGGATAGCTGCTAATAAGTACCGAGTCGAGTGTCCGGCGGATAACGCGGGCTTCATCGTGGGCTGGTATAACGACGCTTACCAGTGCCAGGCGGGGAGTTTTTTTAGCGCGGCTAGGCCGCTGCTGTTTACGAAGTAGGTCCCGTTCTTTTTTAAAACGTAATATATCGTAGCTGTTGGCCCCTACCGTATATAGTCCGATATGGAAAATATTAATAAAGTTGGCAAATGCCAGTAAATATAGGAAAAACAGCATTTTTTTACGTGACCTTAATTAAGTTAAAGGTGTAGAACTGACGGTATTGGAAAAATAGGCCGGTGCAAGTTTGGATGGTTAATATTGGCTTGCCCCGGTAAGTGAAGATACTGTCGTCCCCGGGGTCAGTTGTACGAATGCTGGCCAGCTGGTAATAAAAAGCGTGGCCGTTGGAAGTCTTAACAATAGCCTGGGCGCCGCTGGGAATAGTATGGAGCCTGGCGAATACGGCTTGGCGGTAGTGCCCGTATAAGAAGGTGTCGCCTTGCAGATTATTGGGCTGCGGTGTTATGGTGGCGTACTGTACTTCGCTGAGTGTCAGGGTCCAGGCTTTAGTCCGGGCATCATAGTAGCCGGGTATAACCGGCAGATCCATGTTGAGGCTGGGAATCAGTAGCTCAGTTGGCTGCCCTTGTATTTCATTGGGCTTCGATTGCTGGGCTGTCACAGCGCTAGGCGGCGCGACGATGTTGGTGGCGCTGACGGCTTGACTGCGGATAATATGAATAAGCAGACCGCTGCCTACTAGCAGCAGAATAAGACCGGCTATAGCTGCGCGCTTAGTTTTGCTCATGATTTTAACTCTTAACAAAATAAAAGAGGGACCGCCTACGGCGGTGCAGCTAGTGCACCCCTATAGGTATCCCTCCTCTATATTTTCGTTTGTACTTGCTGCTATTAAGCCTTGGTGTAGGCTTTTTTAGCTACCCAGCGGCCAAAAATTGACAGCAAGATGGCTGCACCAACCGTAATACTTGTCAGTGCTACGATTGTTAATACAACGTGTCCGCCAGTGTTTGGCAACACGATTGCGCCGCCAGCTAAGTTGGCTACGCCGATATTTTTTGGTGCGTACATAATAGACTTCCTTCCCTTTACTTGCCTCTATCTGAGCTGATCGGCCCAGTTATATGCCTAATATATTTAGGTATATGTTGAGCTAATATCTCAAATTCAATAGTATAATACATGATACTCGCATTAATGTAAAGTATATTTATAAACATTAAATAAACTGTAGCGGTTTAGGGGTGGGCAGCCCTCAAGCATAACAGGTTTTATATAGAATATAATATACTTGCACTTAGTATGTATTGTATGGTATAAGATATGTTTATAGGGAACAAGCTACATAATTAAACGAAAGGTTAAAATGACGAGTTTTATTGAGCGATCCATAGAGTTGGTTGAAACCGCCCTTCAAGGTATCTGCGGGTTTAGTGGTTTCGGTGTAGTCTACGCAGCGTTGGCTGGGAGCATACAGGGCGTTCAAGTCTCGCTACTAATTCTCTTTATTAGTGGCTTCTGTTGGTACGCTGGATTTCATTATGATGGTCACGAGGAGACGCTGTAATGGCTTGGTACCCGGCGATCGTCGTTAACGAAAGGTTTAATCAAGTGAATTTTAAAATCAATGAGACCAAACATTTGGCTAGCAGGCTAAAGACTTTTGGCGCCTTAGGCGTATTTCTTATCAGTACAAGTATTATGACTCTGTTCAGCCCGCTAAGCGTACAGGCCGCCGCCACTGGCACCTCTCTTAACTCTGCTGCGCGGATTTCTTTTACATTTGACGACAGTCTGCAGAGCGCCTACACCAATGCCGCACCTATACTACAGCAGTACGGGCTAACTGGTACCGACTACGCTATTAGTGGCTGCGTGGGTATGGTGACGGTACCAAATACCTGCCTAGCCAATACCGATACTCCTTATATGACTTGGGCGCAACTCCAAGCCTTGCAGAACACGTACGGCTGGGAGATTGGTTCGCACACCGTTGATCATGAGTGTCTGGCCAGCAGTGCCGCCCAGGATCCCAGTGATTGCCAGGCTAAAATTCTGACGCAAGCCCAAGTCGACGCCGAACTGGCCAACAGCCAGAGCGCGCTGGCGGCTAACGGTATCACGGCGACAGACTTTGCACCGCCTTACGGTGATTTCAACAATATGGTTATGGCCCAAATCGCCAAGTACTATGCTTCAATGCGCCAATTCAAGAACGCCTCCAATAACCCCAATGTCTGGCCCTACAGTGACTATTACCTGCAAGACTTCACGGTTCTACAAACCACTGACCCGGTAGCAACCGTTGAAGCTAAGATTGCCGCGGCTGTAGCTAATAAGCAGTGGCTGATATTAACCTTCCACAATGTTCTGCCTACCCCCAGCGCAACCCCTGACGATTACGAGTACGGCAGTGCTGAACTTGCCCAGATAGCCGCCTATGTCCAGGCCCAGCAGAGCGCCGGTCTTATACAGTCCGTCCATATTAACCAAGGACTAATAACCAGTACCACCAACCTGTTTGCCAATAGCACCTTCGATTCCGGAATCTCTGGCGGTTGGACAACCGATAGCCCGACAACTATAACCAAGGATACGGGCAGTAACGGCAGCTACCCCAGTCCTACAAACTCTATTAAATTCGTATCGACAACCAAAAACACCCACTTGTTTTCGCCCAAAGTCGCGGTTACGCCAGGCACGACCTACATGCTAAAGAACTTCTTGAATGTAGCCAAAGTTAGCGGCGGCGAAATAGGCTTCTACGTTGATGAATACGATGCCAACGGCAATTGGATATCCGGACAATGGCTGAAAGCCGAGGCTTCGGCCTTCGTGGAAGACATGAATTTTACGTATACCCCTAGCTCACCACGAGTCAGCCAGGCCAGTCTTCAGGTGATCGCAACCGGCACTCCCGGCACGACCGCTTACCTGGATAATGCCCAGATGTTCCCGACACTGGCTGGCGTTCCGCCAACTGACCTGGTGCCTAATGGAACCTTTGGTGCCGGCATAGGTGCCGGCTGGACAACCGATGACCCGACGCACATTTTAGCCGACTCCGCGAATAACGGCAGCCCGGCCAATCCCGTCAATTCTATTTCCCTGCAGTCCGGTACAACCAGCGCCAACGGCCATTTGTTTTCGCCAAAAGTGTCGGTAAGCTCAACCGGTAACTACTCGATCTCTAGCTGGCTTAACTTAAAACAGCTTACCAATGCAACCAGCGGCGAAGTAGGCTTCTACATCGATGAATACAATAGCTCCGGCCAGTGGATTTCCGGACAATATAAAGGTGGCATCCATACGATTGGAGCAGGTTACACCGGCTTTAACTATACTCCCAGCTCAGCCAACGTTACCCAGGCTAGCTTACAGGTTATAGTGGTCGGCAATGCCGGCATCCAGGCCTACCTAGATAACGTCATGTGGACGTTGAACTAGACAGCTAGCGATAGTTGAAGGAGTTAGTTGATGTCTGTTGAGATACTAGTGCTCGAAGGTGATGGCATTAGTGACGAGATCATGGCCCCCACCATTAAAGTTCTTGGTGCGGTCGCGGGTGACCTGGATTATCATTACCTGCCTTTTGGTGGTAAATCGATTGATTTATACGATAATCCGCTGACCCCGCATACTTTGGGAGCTTGCCGCCGGGCTTCGGCCGTACTGCTGGCGGCCGTTGGCGGTCCTAAATGGGATAGCACCGACCCTTCGGCTCCACGCCCTGAACAAGGTTTACTAGACTTACGTAAAGAGCTTGGTTTGTTCGCCAACTTACGCCCAGCCAAACCCTTTCCGGCGCTCTATGACGCCAGCCCGATAAAACAAGAGCGCCTAGAGGGTACGGATTTATTAGTAGTACGCGAACTAACCGGTGGCATCTACTTTGGTAAACGCGGCATCGACCCGGTAACCGGCAAGACTATTGACACCTGCGAGTATTCACCAGAAGAAGTAGAACGAATTGCTCACGTCGCCTTCAAGGCTGCCCGGACTAAAGTTACCAGCGTCGATAAGGCCAACGTTATGGATACGTCAAAACTGTGGCGTAGAATCGTCACTGAAGTACAAGCTGAAAGTTATCCAAACATGCCGCTTGAGCACTTACTTATAGATAATGCTACCCAGCGCTTAGGGTTTGTACCAAGTGACTTCGACGTGATTCTAGCTGACAATTTGTTCGGAGATATATTGAGCGATGAAGCCGCCATGGTGGCAGGATCAATTGGTATGCTGCCCAGTGCCTCATTGGGAGAAGCAGGCACGCCTGGCGTGTTTGAACCCGTCCACGGTTCGGCACCGGATATTGCCGGAATGGGCGTAGCCAACCCGCTAGCTATGTTTTTATCAGGCGCCATGATGCTCAGGCACGGCCTTGGCAGGTCAGATGAGGCTACGGCTGTTGAAACGGCTGTTGAACAAGCCCTGAATGACGGCCTTAGGACTGCTGATCTTGGCGGTTCGGACTCTACGGCCGATGCCACTAAAGCTGTACTGAATAATATTAAATAGTTATTCTTGGCGGCGGATGGTGGCCGAGCCGAGCATTAAAGCTGTTAGAGCGAAAGCACCGACCACGATCAGGTCACGGGTGAGGGCGCCTGTCCACGTCGTGTGGGTTGTTACCTGCTTTAAGGCATCAACGCTGTAGGTTAGAGGCACAACGTCGGCAAACCACTGCAGCGGTTTAGCCATCCCGCTGCGGGCTACAAATAAGCCGCAGGTCAGCAGCTGGGGGAAAATAAAGGCCGGCATGAACTGGACAGCCTGGAATTCGCTTCTGGCAAAAGCACTGGTAAACAGTCCCAAGGAAGTCCCAAGTAAGGCTGCAAAAACCGCTCCGATGACGGTTGGGACAGCACCGCCCAGGACCGTGACGTGCAGCAGCCCCAGCATCACCGTTGCAGCTATTGAAGCTTGTAAAAAGCCTAAGACGGAGAAGGCTATGGCGTAGCCGACAATAAAATCTAGTTTATGAATCGGCATTGTCATCAGCCTATCCAAGGTACCGGTCGTCCGTTCGCGCAGGGTAACGACTGAGGTAATCAGAAACATCATAACCATTGGGAAAATACCTAGCAGCATCGGGGCTATGTGGTCAAAGGCAGCCGTGTTTCCTTGGTAAACATACCTTAAAATCGTTATTAGGATTGACGGAATGACAAATAACAGCACTAGTGTACGGGGGTCATGACGTAATTGGTTGAGGACACGACCCGAAGTAGCTAACGTTTTTCTGGGACTCATTCTTTGTCTCCCACCAGCTTCAAAAAGGCGGCTTCAATTGTTTTGGTCCCAGTTTGAGACCGCAGCTTGTCGGGAGAACTGTGGGCAATGAGCTTGCCGTCCCTAATCAAGACCAGGTCGTCACATCTGTTGGCTTCATCCATGGAATGGCTAGAAATTATAAGGGTGATGCCCTCACTAGCCAGACGAGTAAATAAGTCCCAAAGCTTTTCGCGCAATACCGGATCCAAGCCAACAGTCGGTTCATCAAGTACCATCAGTTTCGGCGAACCGATAAGCGCCACGGCCAGTGACGCCCGTTGTTTCTGGCCACCCGACAGATTGCTTACTAGAACGTCGGCTTTATCTGTTAAATCTACCTCTTTAAGCAGGTTGCTTGTCAGGTTTTTGATCTGTTTTTTGGGTTGGCCGGACATTACGGCAAAATATTTCAGATTTTCTCTCACGCTCAGGTCCGAATAGACTGACAGTTCTTGGGTCATATAGGTTAATTGCCGGCGTAAAGCCGGTGAGCCGGCCGGTAAATCAAAGACACTTATGTCGCCTGAAGTGATATGTTGCCTGCCGACTATAGAGCGGATCAGAGTCGTTTTTCCAGCACCAGACGGACCAATGACCCCGATGGTTTTACCTATAGGGAATGCAACGGTAACGTTTTGGAGTGCTTTAACCCTACCGCCTAGGGTGACGGACAGATCTTTGAGTTTAACGGACGATTCCACGTATTAATCATAGCAAATGACAGAGCCGTATAGAGTCTAATATATCCTAAACCATGAGTTCTGTAAGCTGGTAGCCGGCTACGGTATGTCTAACAATCGGGTGGGTTTTTTGTAAGCCGGTAATAGCAACTACTGCAGCGTCCAGGCCCGCGGTATCAATTTCATGATGCACAGCGACTGCTTGGGGGTCGGCCGGGTTGTTAAAACGAAAACCTCCGATGATTGCCATATTAATGTTGTCGGTGGTTTGGCCATCGTCGTTTGCCAGGATAGCCGGCCGCAGCAGCCTATCCCTAGCATTAAGCTTGCGCTTGGGATCACGGCCGACACGGCTGGGTTGGTCTTTGAGATAAGGGTTCAAAAAGCGGCGGAAGGTGTTATCGGCAAAAGCCTGCTGCTGCTCGGCATTTATAGACGGGTAATGGCTGACTATAACGGCGCCGACTTCGTGCATTAGGCCCCTGACCAGTGAGCTTATGTTAGGGTCACCCATAGCTTCATGGACAGTTTCGTAGCCCTTAAGATAGGCTAGCCAACCGGCGGCCGCGTGGGGACCGTTCAGGGTGAACAGTTTCTGCAGCGATTTTGCTTCCAGATTATCTACTATCTCCATACCTGGAATATTAGGTATGTCGTGCTTAATCGCCGGCCCGTCAACGGCTAATTGATAATAGTCTTCGGCTGTAACCGCCAGGGGGTGGTCAATGCCGCTTTTAGTATTAGGCACAATGCGGTCAACGACACAATTTGGAGAACTTACTTGACCCTCTACCCGCCGGCGCCATTCATCATCCGGTAAGGCAGCCAGTATGTGGTCCATCAAGATCTGGGTATTGCTGTCAACGTTCTCGCAGGCCACCACCAGTAAATGCATTTCATCGGCCGGACGCCTCGTTAGTCGCTCGACCAAGCCTTTGGCAAGCGTCGGGGCAACTTTGGCTAAGTTATCGGCTCCAACTGCCGTGGTAATAATGTCAGCTTTGACGGTAGCCTCGATCATGGCTGCTTCGTCAAGCGACGAGATCGCTTTTACGCCCTCGACGTACTGCTGGCGGGTACCTTCCAAGGAAACTAACTCTATAGGATAAGCGCCCTCGCGGTTCAGAGCCGCAACTCTTTGTTGGTTGACGTCCGCTAAGGTAATCTGTAATCCTGCCTCACTCATTACCTGTCCTAGAAAGCCAAGCCCTATATTGCCGGCACCTACCAGTAGCGCTTCGCCCGTTCTCATGACCATATAATAGACTCTTAGTGGCGCGCCTGGCAATTAACATTGCTGTCCGGATGCACAGGTCTAAGCGAGTTATTAAATTATGCGGCCCAGCCTTTGGCCAAGTTCATGTGTTGGAATATCGTACTGATTACGGCCCGTGGTAGCATCCGATAGGTGTCCCCCGTCGGGGAAGAGCCTTAATGAGGTACACGACCTGAGTGCCCGCGCCGAAAGCGCGGTGTTGATTAGTGTTTCATCAAAACACAGCCTGCCGAGTGCTAAGCGCTCCTCCTTCTGTTCGAAGTTCCTGGCAACGGTATGAAAATAGTCTAAGCGGGACGGGCTTAAGTCAACCAGCGCAAACATAAAATCATTCAGCTCTTCCGGATCGTAAATTGGCTGGGCGGGGTGGGCGAAAATATCAAGCAGGCGGCCGCCCCATGACCGCCATCCGGCCGTTGGAGGATCCTCAAAACTACCTGCCACTACCACGGCTGGATTAGCCTGCAGCGAATCTACCACAACCTGCATTTTTTCTCCCGGCTCGCCGTGTGCCATTTTTTTTGACCTCAATTCACAATTATCAACTAACTCTTATTTTTACAATTGCCCCTGAGGATACCCTTAATAAAGCTGCACATGCGGCTCTGCAGCCTATCGTACTTAGTTTTTTCGCAGCTTTGCGGACTTATAGAGCAGTAGGTAGCCTGCGAAACCGCCAAGGGTATTTGCCAGTAAATCCCAATAGGCGTCGGCCGTATCAATATGCGCCAGATGCAGTTCCAAAAACGCAAATTCTATCATCTTGTTTGCTACGCCCAAAGCCGAGACCCAGGCAAATAAAACCAACAGGTCAACCAGCCAATGCAGGCGCCAATTAAACAGCTGCTTGGCATATATATACAGGCCGGCACTGTACATGCCGCCGCCGACAAAGTGTTGCTGGAATGTAGTAGTTTGGTTGGAGATGTGTATATTCGGCAGTTGCGTGCTGATCACTATAAGTACCCCGGCGAGCACAGGCAACCAGGAGCGGGCGGGATGAATTTTCACCGCTGGGAATATACGCGGAAGATAAGGGACTATGAGCGGCAGGCAGGCGGTGACCAGTGCCGTAAGGACAATAAATAGAAAGAACATGAGACCAATTATACCAATCGTGAGGTAAAAGCCTTACGTAGGCGCGCCAGCGTAGACGACTTCCCGGCCCTCGTGTTCACTGCGGAAAGCCGCTAATTTAAGCAGGTAAGCGTCTACAGCCTTGCCGCCTTCCCCCTCACCTGGCGGCGAGATAATGTCACCAACTTCGCAGTAACCGCCAACGACTTTGCCGGCTTCGTCCATATCAAAAGCCGTATATACTGGCAAAACATCGGCTTTCAAGACTTCTATCAGCTGGCCGCTTGACCGATGAGCCTCGGGAATAACGATCTTATCACCCTCGTCCAGCTGTTTGGTTCCGACCGGGTTAATGACAATCTCGCGGAATAAGTTGGCGGCGTGAACCACCCAAGCTGCATCCAGCGGTAAGTCTTCGCCTGGTTCCTGCATAGCGGTGACAATATTCATAGCGGCAGTCCCGTTATAGCGCTGCCAGTCCTCTTTGGTTATGCCCAAACACTTATACTGTTCAGTGGCGGGTATGGTGTAGTGGGTGTTAGTTGCCCAGCGTGCAAACGTCCCTATAAGCTCGCCTGGCCCGTTTGGCAAGGGTCGGATTCCCAGATCGCGGAAGCCTACCGTTCCGATGCCATGCGACTGGCGGATGAGCCCGCCTAAGCGAATGCCAACAGTCTCGCCCCGTATACGATCGGACCTAGCCAGAGCTATATTACCGGCTAATTGCGTGGCTACCGGTACCTGGTTTGGCGTATGGTCAGCCAGTTGTACCATCGGACGCTGCAAACGATGCTCAACAATAGCGTCAATACTGCCAACGAATGCCGGTATCAGGACGTCATCCATGATCTGATTAGGTATGCCGACTATTTTGCTGGTGACTAATCTCGCGGCGAATTCAGTTAGCCTGGGCCGGGCTGGCCGGGCCTCGAAATAGGTCTGGGTATAGTCCAGTAGGGGCACGTCGGGATTAAACTGGGCGGCGTAGACCTGGTCGGGCTTGCCGCTTTCTCGCACATACCGTTCAGTGACCGGTACGATGGCTTGGTGCATTCTTAGGCTGAATTCTATATCTGCTGGCATAATGATCGGTGTTTTAGGCCCTTAGGTCGTTTTCTATAGCCCACCGCTCAGCAATCGCCGCCGGTTTATCTTCAGGCAAAGCTACTATTGTTGTTTCATCTAAAACGGTAAGGACTGGCTGCTGGCGGTCGCGGGCAACATTTACTGATAGCATGGAAAGACTATCGATATCTGTTGAACCCCTAATTTCAATCTCGTAAGGTGATCTAGGCGTGCCGGCGCTGCCCTGTCTCTCATTTTTCATGTTATACAGTATGGCATTCTTTGTGGATTTGTCAAAGATATATCGTAGGGATATTTATATATTTGCCTAGTGCAGCTCAGTGCCGCCCCATTCAACGGCGCTAAAGCCAACCCGATGAAACATAGGGAATGACTGCGATGATACTTTGACGGGCGCAGTTAGAGGCTCAAAGACCATAAATACCCGCAGTAAAGAGTCGGGGCTTGGCGTAATTACCAACCTCGCATAATTGGTGTACTCGCTGCTAGCAAAGTGGATCAAATTATAGCGGTTACCTGCCATTTTGGGCAGCCAGTAGGCCGTAAAAGCGCTGGTTTCGTTTTGGTTCAAGCCCATAATCGCAAGCTGTCTTTGGAAAAATGCCTTTGTCTGGCTGCCTGCCACCACAAAGCCCTTGGTCATATCAAAGGATATTTGTGGCGGTTTACCCTCCCAAAAAAGATAGGGGTACGACTTGCCGTCGTTCAAGTTAGTTAGCCTGCCATCAGGTCGTGCTAGTACCTGCCAGCCGCTTTTTTCGTTGTAGGTTGGAACGGTTTGAGTAAAACCGGCGGCATATGCTAACTTAACATTCACGTTCTCGGAATGCGTCGGATAAAGGTATATGACCGGTTTGTCGATGGCACCCGATCTTAAGCATACTTCTTTGGTCGCATTCGGTAACGGCGGATAGCCTAAAAATGTCCCAGGTGGACAATTTTGGTTGGTACCAGGACTATTTTGATGCTTATTGCGGTAAACTATTGCGCCGGCAATCCCTATAGTCAAGATTATAGTAATTACCAATATTATTTCGAAAGTACTGAAGCCTTTTTGGTTTTTTGCTGGTGTGTTCAATGGTGACTGCCTTACTCGTAGTGGAGGGCTTCGACCGGGTCTAGTTTGGCCGCCCGCCTCGCTGGATATAGCCCGGCCAGCATACCGATGAGCGTCGTAACCCCGATAACCGATAGTATAAGCCAGATAGGCAGGTTGATTATATTGCTGGTGTGGATACTGTTGAGTTTAAGTTGTTTATTAATTATGGGATTGGCAATCAGTATTAAGACGTAGCCAATAAGCAGCCCAATAACCCCGCCCAGGAAACCAAGCACTGAGGCTTCAATTGTAAACAAACGGCTGACGGTTGAGCGTTTAGCCCCGACCGCTCTCATCACGCCAATCTCACGCGTCCTTTCTAAGATAGCCATCACCATGGTGTTTACTACGCCGACGGCAGCTACCGCCAGGGCTATGCCGCCAATACCGCCAAGTACTAGGCCGATGACGTTAAAAATGGCAAGCTGGCTCTTGATGAAGCTCTGGGCAGATGCGGCCCCAACCCCAAGTTTCCTAATTGAGCTGGCCACGCCGTTCGCGTTGGTGGCAGAGTCAACCTTAACCGTTAAGGCATCGTAGCCGTTTTGGGCGAGATTGTTAGTGACAACAAGTGTGAACTGCGGTTGGGCGGGTTGGCATTGACCACGGGAGCCGCAGTTTTGCCCACCTTGGGAACCGGGCGTCTGTTGATACATCTGCTGCTCTTCCATTAGCCGGGCCCAAGGCAGGGGAACCCGTACAGCATTTGACTGTCCGCCACCGCCTCCACCGCCGCCATTGCTGCTAATACCAACTACGGTCGCCTTTATATATGTGGGAGCTTGTTGGTTGCTCGGGCTAGGCGGATTGTTAGGGCCAGAAGTGTTTGGTTTTTGGATAGTAGCCCCTACGCCGCTGTAGAAGCCTTGGGTTTCGAGTTCGATCTGTTGTCCGACAAGAGCCTTGTAGTTATTCTTATACCCCCACTTGTCGGCATAAATCGAAGGCACTGTTACAACTCCGGATTGGTCGGTGGCATTTATATCCCGTCCGGCCACAATATTATTGGTAATAATACCGTTAGCGTCATAGGCTGCAACGCCTTGCAAAGTATATGGTTTGCCCGAGAAGACTATGGCAGCAAAAGGTAGCGATGAAGTTGCGCGGGCTACGCCCACAACATGGGGCAAGGCCGTTATTTTAGTTACTAAGGCATCGGTTAGCTTGGTACAAGTACCGGCACCGCAGTTACCTTGTCCGCCACCGTTATTAGAAATGCTGTTATAGTCACTCACGCCGGATTGGGGGGAAACAGCGACTTGCTGCAGGGTACCGTTGGCTTCAAACTGCTGGGTAAAGAACCCCTTGATGCTAAATACCAGGGTTAGCATAATTGTCACGCTGGTTGCGCCGATTACGACTGCGAAAATGGTGAGGGCGCTGCGGAGTTTAGATCTCCAGATGTTGCGGAAGGCCATTCTAATATAATCTATAGTCTTCATGTTTAGGCTCTCCGCTCCACTAACTTGCCGTCGCGTATTTCCACGATTCTGCCGGCTTGACGGGCAATACTAAGATCGTGAGTAATAATTATAAGCGTAATGCCCTGCTTGTTAAGATCGTGCAGAAGCTTAATAATTTCTTGCCCCCGGGCACTATCCAGGTTTCCGGTAGGTTCGTCGGCCAGGATGATGCTGGGTTTTATAGCCAGTGCTCTGGCAATTGCCACACGTTGGCGTTGGCCGCCGGATAATTGGGTCGGCTTAAATTTAATCCTGTCGCCAAGCCCGACAGCCTGCAGGACTTCAACGCCCCGGGCCTTGCGGGCTTTGGACCCCATGCGCTGGAATACCAAAGGCAAGCTAACATTCTCAAGCGCCGTATTGGTAGCTTGGAGATTAAAGGATTGGAATACAAAACCTATGTGTTTATTACGGTAGGCTGAAAGTTTTGCATCATGTAATTCAGCCAGATCGCTGCCGTCAACGATCACATTGCCGCTGGTCGGCTTGTCCAAACCGCCGATAATGTTTGCCAGTGTCGACTTACCAGATCCGGAAGGGCCGGTTATAGCTACAAAGTCGCCTGGCTGGATGGTCAGGTTGACGTTATCCAGGGCGTTCAGGGTCTCACCACCAAGATGGTAAGTTTTTGTAACGTTCTTTAATTGTATTACGGCTTCTACGTCTGCCATGTTTATTGTTTAATTTAGACACACTAAGCATAAACGTAATAATCTTATTTACCAAACATTAAATTTTAGGGTGACATTAAATGAAGTACGCGTAAGTGGTAATTATGAAGTAAAATACGGCTTATCTTGATATACTGATTTTAATAAATGTTGAAGAATAAAGGTTGCCTGCTGTCAGTTGTCGTACCGGTTCGTAACGAAAGTTCCGGTCTGCAAAAATTTCATGAGCAATTGGTAGATGTTGCCCGGCAATCGGCCAAGGATTCTTACGAAATACTGTATTGCGACGACGGCAGCACCGATGGCACGTCTGAGCTCGTGCGAAAGTATCACGCTATTAACCCGCGCGTTAAGCTCATTAAACTTTCAAGAAACTTCGGTAAAGAAAATGCCCTGTCCGCCGGTATAGAATCGGCGACCGGCCAAGCCATCATGATGCTTGACGGTGACGGCCAGCACCCCGTAGAACTTATACCGAAGTTCATTGACGCTTGGAGGCGCGGAGCGCAAGTAGTTGTCGGCGTCCGCGTAAGTAATAGTAGCGAGGGTTGGTCTAAGCGTATGGGATCTCGGCTCTTTTACTCAGTTTTTAACCGTTTTGCCGCGCAGAAACTGCAGTCCGGATCAACAGATTTTCGATTAATTGATGCCTCGGTACAGCGAGCCTTTCTGACTTTGAGAGAAAACCATCGGATCACTAGAGGCCTGATTGATTGGCTGGGCTTCCAGCGCGAACTCATATATTTCAAGGCAAACGCCCGCAAACAAGGTAGTTCAAGCTATAGCCGCAGTAATCTTATGAAGCTGGCGGCTAATAGCTTTACCTCGCTGACACCTACGCCGCTGTATCTATTTGGTTTTGTCGGCGTCATTATTACTTTCATAGCTTTAGTCTTAGGTACTTCAGTGTTCGTCGAACAAATTTTACTGGGTGACCCTTGGCATTGGAAGTTTACCGGTACGGCTATGCTGAGCATCCTTCTTATGTTCCTTATCGGCATCGTGCTGATTTCGCAGGGCATACTTTCTCTTTATATATCTCATTTACATAGCGAGAGTAAGCAACGGCCGCTGTACATAATAGACTATGAAAGGTCGGCGGGTATTGAGCCTCAATGAAAACAAAAATCCAGGAATTACTGAAGAAGCCGGGGTACCGTTATCTACTGGTTGGTGGCAGCGTCTACGCGTTAGAGCTGGTGGTGATCGTTATAGCCCAGCGGCTTGGTGCCAGCCCGGTCTTGGCCGTCGGCCTTAGTTTTTGGGTCGGTTTAGTTGTGTCCTTTGCCCTGCAAAAGTTGTTTACATTCGGCGACAAACGCCTGCACCGCCGCGTACTGTCGTTGCAGATCATGGCCGTCTCGCTGCTGGTGATCTTTAATTTTGGCTTCACGCTGCTTATCACGAAACTGCTCTACCATGAGCTGCCGGCCGTGGTAACTAGAACCCTGGCGCTTGGTATTACGACCATGTGGAATTTTTACCTATATAAAACCCGCATTTTTAAGACCGATGCCGAACCGTTATACTGATCGGGTGGTCACCATGCAAAAACATTACCGTCATCTGGGTAAAATTATCCGCCGGCCTGGTTTTGGCATCGCCTACGCTAAAGCCTCAGTTGTCATATTACTGGCAACCACGCTGTTTTGGGCACTTATAGGGGCCAGGTTGCAGCAGAGCAATGCCGACCAGTTAGTTAATACCTACCTATTTGGGCACTCGGCTACCTTTCATGGCGCTCTTTTCCCCGGCCAGCATACTTTCTTGTTGAAGTGGCCATTATTTTGGTTGGTGAAACTTTTCGGTTCCACCACTACAGCTTTTACAGTCTTTACGGCCGGCACGGTTATTTTTACGGTCGGTGCACTGGCGGCAATTCTCTATAAAATTGAACGGCGGCCGCTGCTTTTCGGAACGTTGTGCCTGAGTCTAGCGTCGGTCTTACTGCTAGTACCTGCCCAGCCATACGCCGGCGGAATATTGCCGGTTAATATGGCCATGCTGACAACCCGTAATCTGGAGTATATCGTATACATTGCCAGCTTAGCTTTGCTTATACGTTCACCCCGGCTGAAAAGCTGGGGTTTTTGGGCAGGCATTGGCCTAATGTCTTTGCTTATAGCCAGTGATAAATTATTTTTTACGATAGGGCTGGGAGGCGCACTCCTGGCACTAGTTGTTTATGCCTTAGTCGGGCGTTGGAATATGGTAACAGCATCTGCCAACTGGCTGGTGGCCATGGTGATTTCTGCAATTGGTGCTGCCGCGGCACTGCGGTTAATTACTGCAGCCGGTATTACGCATATTTCCAGCCAGTCGGGCGTTGGGCCGTACGCCCTAATTCATAACTTACACGGTCTGGCTTTAGGTGTTATATACGCGGCCTTAGGCTTTCTAACCAATTTTGGCGCCAACCCGGCCTTTGATGCTACCGAGCTAAAAAATATTCCCGGAAGCCTACAGACCCATCTGTTAAGTGCCGGTGGCATTACCTTTTTAATAAATGCCGTAATCTTAGCAGCCGGACTTTTTATGGTTTTGCGTATTGTGCAGGCCAGTTTGGCCCAAAAGAAGAATAAAAAAGCTTCTATGGGTAGTAATTCGACACTGTCAGTTATGCTCATCTGCTCAACGTTGGCGGCCCTGGGCAGCTTTATAATAACCGACCATTACTATGCGGTTGACGCCCGTTACCTGACCATAGGTCTTTTCGCTGTCTTCATAGCTAGCGCTACATATACTAGTAAGAGGCGTTGGCGGCCTGAAAAAGTCGTGTTGGCCGGCGTTGTTATTACTTTAGGTATAGCGCTGGGCCTTAGCTCGGCCTTTCTTACCTACCATGACGATAAAAAGGTGTTAGCGTCGGACGATCAGCGGAATACGGCTATTGCCCAGGTCTTATCCCGCCACCCGGTGACAGTGCTGGTGGGCGACTATTGGCGCGTTGTACCTATTAAGCTTGTCTCGGGCGGTAAGTTGAACGTCATGCCTTTATCAGATTGTACGCAGGTTAGAAGTATTTTAAATAGTAGCGCTTGGCAACCCGATTTGCACCATAATAAGTTTGCTTATTTACTGTCACTTGACGGCAGCCTCACGGACTATCCAAACTGCAGCCTAAAACAGGTCACCAGCGTTTATGGACACCCTAATGCCAGTGCTTTGATAGCCGGTAGTTTAAGTAAACCCCAAGAGCTTCTTTTGTTTTACGACCACGGCATACATAAAAGCGCGCCAACGACTCTCCAACCCCTAAAAGGCCCGTCCACCGTGCTGCCAATTATGCTTGACCAATTGCCTTATACCTCTTGCCGGGTGCCGACTATGATGAATATAGTTGCCCACCAAGACGATGATTTGCTGTTCATGAACCCGGACATCATCCATGACATTAAGGCCGGACATTGCGTTCGCACCGTTTACGTAACTGCCGGAGATGGTGGTGGCGGGCAATTTTATTGGCTGGGCCGTGAGCAAGGTTCTGAAGCGGCCTATTCAGCTATGGCAGGAACGACCGACATTTGGGTTGATAGAATTGTTGAATTATCCAATCATCAATTCGTAACAGTTGCCAATCCCCGGGGCAATTCACAAATTTCATTAATTTTTATGCATTTGCCTGATGGAAATTTAAAAGGCCAGGGCTTTAAATCTTCATCTTACGAAAGCTTGGCAAAACTGAATCAAGGCAAGATCAGCACCTTGCACTCGGTCGACGGCCAATCATATTATTCGTCCAGCCAGCTTACCAATGCTTTAAGTACACTCATGAATGTTTACCAACCGGCAGAAATTCGCACCCAAGCCAATTACATCAGCACCGTATACCCTGACCACAGTGACCATATGACCGTTGGCACCTACGTAACGCGTGCTTATAAGCAATTCGAATACCAGCAATACGGCAATCAGGTTATTATCCCGATCAAATTTTATATAGGCTATCCTATTCGTGTGATGCCGGCTAATGTTTCGGGGCCAGATCTAACAGAAAAAGCAGCAATATTCGTGGACTACGCCAAGTTTGATCCTGCGGCTTGCCAGTCGTTACTACAATGCTCTCAGTCGCATACGTATAACGGGTACTTAAGCAGGCAGTACCAGAACGCCTACTAATTTGATTAGTCAAAAGACCCAGTCTTAACTTTTCCGGAACGTTTGTACGAAGCTACTATAACGCCGCTTGGCAGAATTTTGGATTCCGTAAGCTCAAAAGCAGCCGGTATCGTTCCCTCGGCAAACAAACGCTTTCCTATGCCAAGTGTGACAGGATATATTTTTAGCCATAGCTCATCAACTAGATCATGTTTTAGGAGAGTTTGTATAAGTACACTACTCCCATACACCTGAAGTATCGGACCGTCTTCTTCCTTCAGTGCTTTGAGTTTAGTCAAAACGTCATCTTTTATAAGTATCGACTCTTTCCACGTAAGGTCTATGCTGCCATTTGATACTACATACTTTTTAGCTTTATTAAATAAGGCTGCTATATTACCGTTTTTCTGGTTCGGCCAATAAGCTGCAAATATCTCATATGTTTTTCTACCTAGCAGCAAGTCAAACGGCATACTCATTTGCTCGCTCATCGTATTACCTAGAGAGTAGGGAACTTGCCATCCGCCGTATTTAAAATTCTCTGATGGGTCTTCCTCGGGCCCGCCCGGAGCTTGCATGACGCCGTCAAGGGACATAAAGGTTAGGACCACAATTTTTCGCATTAGGATATTATAAACGCTGTAAACAATTTTTGTGTAACAAAAATGACTAAGGTGGTTCTTTGGAGGCAAATATTAGGGCTCGCCTATTTATTTGTATCTGTTGTTACGATAAAAGGCACGGTTACATCATCAGTTGTGAGTTACGCATTTGCTAAAATAATGGGATGATAATAGCTACTGATATTTATCACCCGGCAATATGGAGTAGTTTTTTTCAATTGGTCGGTACGGGCGCAGCGGCACTGACCGGATTAGTATTTGTATCTATGTCGCTTAATCTTCACGTTATTACCCAAGATGCCACCCATAGATATCGTGCCATCGGTACACTTACAGGCCTTACCGCTATCTTTATGATATGTGCATTTGCAATCATGGGTGGTCAAAATCATCTAGCAGTTGGAGCCGAGTGGTTGATTATCTCTAGCATTGCAATGTTCATTTATATATATGGTTATATTCAGGCCCTTAAAGGAACTGGTAGTAAAGTAGGCCTCGGTTTTAAGCGGTTAGCAATGGGAACTATCTATTATTTAATTGCAATAACAGGTGCCATTACACTAATCTCGGGTTATATTATAGGTATTTATGTGTCAGCCGTTGCAATGATATTATATATCCCATTTTTAATCTCTGGAGCATGGCTGCTTATGGTTGGCGTACATCAAGATATGGCTGAGCGACAAAAAAGACCCCAAAAATAATGAGATCAAAGTGCGTATGCTTGGCGGAGCCGGTAAAAGAAAGCTTACGCCTCAGTTAACTGGTCGATGTACTTAGACAGAATGTCTGAGAAAACACCAGGGTTTTTACCGCCCCTCCAATAGGACGCAGCTACTTGGACTGCTGAGGCGCCGGCTTTCAGGTAGTCAAGCAGGTCTGGTCCCTTTTCTACACCGACAAGCTGTATTGAATTTGGCAGTAGTTCGCGCAGTCTTATGACTTGGGTTAGACCAACAGCCGCCACATAATGTACGGGCAGCGTTTTGATGGTCTCGCTCACTTCATCCAGAGTATCAGGCTCGGCGTAGTGTGGCAGTTTCACACCGATTGGTGTGTCTGGAGCACGTTGTTTTACATCAGTCACAATCGGAGCCAAATCCTCAGCATCACACGGTGTTGTGAATCTTTGTTCTTCTTCGTTCCAATTTCGGCTTGGAAAACCAAGGTTTACCTCGATAATGTCAGCGGAGTCCGCAACGCACTGAGCTGCATTGCCATATCCATCGGGGTTGAACCCGGCCACGCTGACAGCAAGAGGTTTGTGTGCAGTATGGGCAGTATTTACCATCTCCAGGATATGCGCACCATAGTACTGAAGTCCCCGACTTGTGACTCTGTCTCCGATGCTCGGCGGAACCTCGTAGATAGAGCCCACCATGACAATTGGCACGACAGCCCTGGATAGTGCCGTGACTTGTTCCAGGTCATCACAGATGCCACCAGAGTGCGCGATTGGATGCGGCAGCTCAAAGCCAGCTAGACTTGTAGCAAGTCTTCGATCTTCTATATAAGCAGGTAGTAGTCCGGCGGGGTAATCGTCGGGTAATGGCATAAATACTCCTTTGGACAATATTATCTACCCTTAAAACCAAGAAGCAAGTATGAACAATAAGAAAAGACCTGATTTGCAGAGGTCAAGATGTTTATGCCTGGTGTAGGAGTAGAGTTACACAGGCTAACTTAATAGAACTCCACCATCAACGACTATTTGCTCACCTGTCATATAGCTAGACATATCACTTGCAAGGAAAAGTGCAACCATGCCAATTTCATCCGGCTCTCCCATACGGTGCATAGGTATCTTAGCCAGGAAAACTTTGGTTAGTGCTTCCATTTGTTCTCCAGAAGCACCCTGGCTGCTGGCTGTAGCACCTGGGGTAGCAATACCGCCTGGGGCAATAGCATTGACCCATATTTTATGTTCAGCTAGCTCCAGGGCTGAGTTTTTAGTAAAGCCCCAAACACCATGTTTAGAAGCATCATAGTGAGCAAGACCAACCATTGAAGGATGCAGGGCATCAATTGAAGAAATATTTATAATCTTTCCTCCCCCTTGTGGTTTCATAATCTCGGCAACATACTTGGTTGTTAGGAATACGCTACGTAAGTTTACGTGCATCACTTTCTCGAAATCTTCTGCTGTCATCTGGGACACTGGTTCTGAAGGATAAATACCTGCATTGTTAACGAGGATATCTACCGAACCGAATTTTTCTTTGCAAGTTGTGATAATGCGCTTAACGTCTTCTTCGTTTGAAACATCAGCTTTAATTGCTTCAGCTGACCAGCCCTTGCTTGTTAAATCTTGAGCTGTTTTCTGAGCTGTCTCCTCATCCAAATCCGCAACTAAAACCTTAGCTCCAGCTTCTGCCAAACGATAGCTTATACCGTACCCAATACCCTTAGCCCCACCAGTTACAATAGCTGCTTTGCCTTTTAGATTTAGTAATTCTTGAAGCTGTTTCATCTATCTCCTTATCTAACTTAATCATAACAGAACCGCAAAAAAGATCTTTTTATACAGAGACTATGGTGCTTATGTTTGGTGCGACATATGTGACGCATTGCAAACATCTGCTATTGAAAAGTTTGACGTTATTAAACTATTGAATTTGGCTAAACTCTTCGGATTATCGGCTAGTTTGCTTGATTAAAGTTCGATTTTACAGCTCTTTTACATGGCTGCCGCCATGTTTTACCAATTCTTTGTCAAACGTAACAAGTGTATTGTTATATAGTTTTGATTCCGTTGCAGCATAGCAATCTACGATAGATAGGCTTTTCTTCGCACCGTATAAATCTATGGCTTGGTCTAAAAAGTAGTCATTGTAAATTACATTAGGTAAGCTCAAAAAGGTTTTGACTAGCTTAACTATATCAGAGCGTTCCATGCCAATAACTTTTTCAAGCACAAATATTATTTCTACAGCTACAACATCAGTTACGTATGATGCAGAATTAGTGATGACCTCTTTGGACTTAAAGCCCTGCTCAGGAATATCATTGAGCAAGTAACGAAGTACTACGTTTGCATCAAGGCTATTCACTAATAATCAGCTACCCAGGCTTTTGCTGCCGCTTCTTTCAATGCTTGGCCAGTTAAACCTTTTTTGTGACTAGGTATCTTTTTGGTAATTTCGTCTCGTAGCTTTTCAAAATCATCTACAGTAGTGCCTCCACCGATAACAACCTGTCGGTTCTTGTCTAAAGTTAGGCTAACTTTTTGTCCAGATTTAAAACCAAGTGCTTTACGCAATGGTGCAGCAATGGTTATGGTACCCTTGCTTGTTATTGTTGAAGTATATTTCATGTCTTACATTGTATATAACGTATTACGTCTTGTCAATTTCTTTCGTAGTATAAGTGAACAAAAAGCCCCAGGACGAGGCTAATAATGCAGATTGGTGCGCTTACTGGATAAAAGATGGAACCATTTTGTACCGAGTTTGTATACGTTTCAAGAAAGACTCGAAATTTTAGGGGTTAAACTATCATTACTTTAGCGAGTCAATCAGTTCTTGTACCGAAATACCTAAGGGGTTTAGTATGCCCTTCTTCAGAGTACCTGGCTTAATATTTTTATGATTTGGGATAATCGCTGTCCGACCTTTCTTGTCTTGCATCTTGATATGGCTGCCTTTTTGGCTAACTTTCTCAAAGCCCATTTTCTGAAAAGCACGAATTAAGTCGATTGCTGATACTTTGGGAAGTTTAGGCATGTGCAAGTTTAACAGGTACTACAAACTGACGTTTGTAATTGTAGTCAGATGTGTCTTCAGTAGCTGTGCTGTCTTCTAAATAAAGTTCAATAGCTTCTTTGATGTTTTCAAGTGCTTCTTCTAATGTCTCTCCCTGAGAGGCACATCCAGGTAGGTCAGGTACCCATACTGAAAAGCCCCCTTCGGTTTCTTCTTGAAAGACAGCCTGATATTCTCGGTCTACTTTGATACTTTTCATGTTATATATTATAGGCTTTAATTTGAGCAAGAGCAACTAGCTTCCAGATGAGATAGGTATCATACGCCAGCCGTTTCAAGTATATAATCGACAATGGTACCCGTAGGTTGAGCCGCATCTATAGTAGTATAGCCAAACCTTCTACAGTTTTCATACCACTTCTGCTTAAAAGCTAAGCTGTAGGCAACTTCGTGTGGTAACTTACCCCATTGGTTGGTGGTTCTTGTAGCGAGCCGCTGCGTGAGGGATTCATCATCAATAACTAGGCCAAATACTCCTCCGGTAAACAAATCTTGTAGCTCACCTTCGTTTTCATGGGCTCCGCACAGAAAAATAGGTTTACTGTGAGCTTTGGATGCTAGCTCCTTGACTATTTCGCGTGATATATCTCGAGAATGATGCAACAAAAACTCAGGTGTACATTCTTCTATGTCAACTTCTACCAGTGCACCTGTGTCGCTGTTATACCACTGAGCCAGATGATCTTCATCGCCATCATAAGATTCGTAACCTCTGGCTTTGAGCTCGGTGTTCATCGTAGATTTGCCCGTACCAGACAAGCCTGTAATTGAAAATAATGGCATGCCCACATAATAGACCTAGAATAGCGTGTCAAGCAATTCGTTTCTGGTACACTGTTCCCCGTTTCCAGACTGCGTATACTCTAGTAATGACTCTTCTGGCGACAACAATGGTAGCTTCTCTGTAGCGTTTTCCTTCAGCTCGCTTCTTGTCGTAGGTGGCTTGCAGTTCAGGGTCGTGACGCTGGGCTGCGGCAGCGGCTAAATACAATGCCCGCCGGAGATAGGGTGAACCACGTTTGGTGAGATGGGTGTTACGTTTGAGGCTCGTACCACTCTGCTTCACTCTCGGGTCGAAACCCATGTAGGCCACAACCGCATTGGCATTCTTGAACCGGGTAATGTCGCCCAATTCGGCAATGAGCAGTGCGGCTGTCTGTGGGCCAATGCCCGGTACGGTTTGGAGTAGCTTACTGAGACTGGGGTTAACTCGTTGCCTTGCAGTGCTTCGGAACGTGGCAGCCGCCACGTCTAATGCCTCCTGGCAGGTAGCGAGTTGCTGGAGTAAGGCCGGTTCGTTACTCAGTACATCTGCCACATGGTATTGCATGAGTGTCAGCATGCGGCTCATCTGGATGAGCTTCACGGCTGTCCGGAGCATTGGCTTTATGTCATTAAACGTATCCTTGGTAACAAGCGTGCCTTGTCCTTGCATTGCTACTCTGGCAATAACCTCAGCATCGCCTTTATCCGTTTTCCGCTTGCGTACAGTGGCTCGGGTGAATTGCTTCGTAGTAATGGGGTTGAGCAGGCTAAACGGTATATTGAGTGTCAGGCACAACTGGGCTAATGGTCTATGGTATTCAGCGGTAGCTTCACTAGCTACCAACAGGTGTTTGTATTTACGCCTTAAGCCTCTCAGAACTGGCAGCAATACTGCTGGCGTATTAGCTAGCTCCCAATGTTCTTTTACTACTCCACTGCGGTCTAACCTTGCCCCAAACAAACTATCCTTGCCCACGTCAAATCCGACAACTACCATATGGTTATCCTCCTACTGTTTACATTGATCTGTTAAAGAAAGAAGAGAAAAGGAAAAGAGAAGAAACGGAGATGCATTGAAAGTCCCCCTACTGTCGGCGTACAATTGGCTTGTAGGTAATCTGCGCCCGGACACGCAACCTAGAATGGATTGCTTACGTCAACAGAGGAGACCAGACGCTATGATGGTGGGCTTACTGAGCAAACAGTAACCCAAAACAAATGTAGCTGGCTCTCCTCTTTTAGTTTAGGCCAGTGATGACCTACGGGGCACTATACAAACA
>PKXF01000004.1:0-38307 GCA_003133385.1 Candidatus Saccharimonadota bacterium
GCTCATGTAGTGAACCTCCACATGGCGTTGCATAAATAGCGCCGAAGTAGTACAATTATGGGTAAGTTGCCAGAGACAGCGACGGTTTTTAAAAAGCCTAAGTGCTTTTAAAAAAACTTGATAAGGTCGCCGAGGTACAAACAATTTCTATTATTAGATAGTTTGAACGTCTTTGGTCTAACAAGATCTAAAGACGTTTTTGTTTGGCAACGAAGCTAGGACTAGCGGTCGATAGTCTAGCCTTGAAACATATAACATGGAGTAAAGCTCATGGCTCTAACTAAAGAAGAGAAGAATAAGGTAGTCAGCGACGTCGCTGAGCTGCTTAGCACTTCAAAAATGACAGTTGTGGCAAAGTACCAGGGGATAGATGTAAAATCCCTGCAAGGTTTACGGAAAGACGCCCGATCAAACGGTACAAAGGTCAAAGTGATCAAGAACCGTTTGGTTATCCAGGCGTTGAAGTCGGCAACCGAGTTTAAAGGCCTTGATACCGGCTTCTTGGAAGGCATGCTTCTGTATGCTTTTAATAGTGAAGACGAGGTCGCTGCAGCCCAGATACTCAACACCTTTGCCAAGCAGCACCCGACACTAGAATTTGTCGGAGCGATTAGCAGCGATGGCACGTTTGTCGATGCAGCAAACGTCAAAGCCTTGGCAAGTTTGCCAGGCAAGAACCAGCTTATTGCCGGTCTCATTAACATGCTCAACGCGCCGACACAAGGTGTTGTCAGCAGCCTGTCCGGTAATCTACACGCTTTACTGCAAGGCCTGGAAGCCAAAGCCGCCAATTAAGAATTAATTAAGGAGATAATAATGGCAGATTTAAAGAAGATCGCAAAAGAACTCGTGGGACTTACCGTATTGGAAGTTAACGAACTCGGAACTATTTTAAAAGACGAATATGGTATTGAGCCAGCCGCTGCAGCTGTAGCTGTTGCCGCTGCACCTGCCGGTGGAGAAGCCGCTCCAGCCGCTGAGGAAAAAAGCGAATACGATGTCATACTCAAAGACGCCGGCGCCCAAAAGGTAGCCGTTATTAAGGCAGTTAAAGACATTACCAACCTTGGTCTTGGCGAAGCCAAAGCTATAGTCGATGGTGTCCCTAAGCCCGTCCTTGAGAAGGCTAAGAAAGACGATGCTGAAGCAGCCAAAAAGACTTTGGAAGAAGCCGGCGCTACAGTAGAACTAGCTTAGTTTACAAGCATAAAAATAGAATCGCCAGGCACATAACCTAGGCGGTTCTATTTTTATTTCACAGCCATTAACCAGCCTTTGATAGTTTTATCTGAGCCATACCAGTATTTTTTCAAATATTCTTTCCTCAAACGCAAGAATCCTAATGAGCAGTCGCGAAAGTAAAAAGCATCTTTGTCATATTCGCTCACGAGGCCATAGTGTCCCGCTTGTGCAAAAGCATGGAAGTAGCATATGACTACAAAGTCGCCGTTATCAATGTGCCGCTCAATATCTGCAAGCGTGGCGTCACGTTTTTCTTCTATTATTTGTAAGCCGAGCTGCCGTGCAGACTTGACCATATTTTCCTCTGTTGTGCCGATTACTGGCTTGGCTTCACATAACTGAGACAGCTCGTTCTCGGTATGCGAAAAGTCTCCCTTTAAATGGAGGATATTCAGGAGTGTAACTGGACCACAGTTAAATCCACCCTCCTGAAACACTAGGTGCTCGTCAGAGAATATCTTTTTAATGTGCATATATTAATCTTAACATCCTGCCGATAAAAGTCACTTGTCTTGATTACAAACACGCCGTCTTGCCTCAATATTCATTAATCGCAGTATGCGTTAAAACAGAAGCTTAAAGCTCGCAACAACCACAAAAGTGGCAAACAACCGCTTAACCCAGATATCACCTTTCCTTAGGGCTGTGTTTGCTCCTATATAGCCGCCAATAGCCATACCGACCAATAAAACAGTGCCTGTTTTGTAATAGATAATATGATGCAGTCCGAATATTATTACTGAAGCTATTGATAAAACAGACCAAGGTATTTCGTTGGTTGCTAGAACCTCAATTACGGTAAGGCCAAGAAAGGAAGACAACACGAAAATTATTAAAGGGCCCGATCCTTGGCCAAAGAAGCCGCCAAAAATTGCAATAAAAAAGTAACAAACGAGTCCTATTATTTGTTGTGGGCGTCTCTTGTTTTTTCTATTAATACCCAAATCACGTTTTAGCAATAAGATGGCAAGAAGAACGAGTAACAAGATGCCGATAACTTTTTGCAGAATTGCCGGGTTAGTTTTTATCAGTATGTTCGCTCCTATAACCGAGCCTATAAGGCTCAACGATGCAAGAACAAGCACATATTTCCAGACTATTTTTTTAGCTTTCCAAAACTTATAGGTAGCTGTTAGAGATCCCCCAAAAGTGCCAAATCTATCGGTTGCAATTGCTACCTGCGGCGGTAAACCTAAGAATATGAGCGATGGCACGGCAATCAGACCGCCGGCTCCAATCGTTGCATCGAAGAATCCAGTTACCAGACCGACAAGAAAGACTAGTAGCAGCATGCCTACATTATAGCCTCAAACACTTATACTTCGCCTTCTTCAACCTACATGTCTTGACTACACACTCGTCTTTTATCCCGCGAGTATGTAGCCAAGACAAGGAATATAAGCGGACACTTGAGGGAAGAGTTTATAGATGGATGCTTACTGGTTATGAAGATAGCCCACATCTTAGCATAAACTTACGATTATTAATTACTTCTAGTAAAACTATGTAGCGCCTCTTGCAAATACATGATACTGAGTTATAGTTAGAAGCATACTATTTAGTAGGAGGAATGTAAGATGCCCAGTCAACTAATTGGCGAAAATGTAGGCGCGGAATCATTAGCGCCGCTTAATCCTGCTGATCTATGGCCGGTAACCGCAATAAACGACTGGAGTCAAGGAGATGATGAGGGTAGCCGCACAGACATCGATATTGTTTGGAGCGGAGAAGAGACTTTCGCAGCTTTAGGTGTTAACGGTGGAGTACATAACGGTACCCAGGGTTATCCGGAGCACGCAGAGCGCGATCCCGAAGATGTTTTCAGACGCAGAATAAAACTAACCCGACTTGCCGTATGGAGCCGCACAGATTCTTTTGGTGACGGCCGTGAATTCATTAGCAGCATCAGGGGCATTAATGAAGTCGAAGACTCAATGGAAAAGATAAGTGAACCGGAAGTGGTTGCGGCAGCTAAGGCTTTAGGTGCAATCATAAGAGAGCGCCGCCAAATTAGTTACGAGCAACAAGTAGAGTTCTTCAACGATCTTGTGCAGCAGGAGGAAGGGGTAATGCTCAAGCTTGAATCCGGATTTGCAAGTAAAGGCACTAAGCTGGCACGCCTGGAAGGTTTCTCTCTTATGACACCCGAGGCGGTCGACGAAAGCAAAGAGGAGCAAGATTTCAGTATCGGAGTAATCTTGGGTAACCGGAAAGGTCAGCTTGGAGTTGAGCCGAAGAGCTATACTGCAATGGGAGTTTACATTCCTTCCAAACCAGCTTCTTGGCTATCTCGTGAATAGTTAAGTGCATCTGATAAATCACCACTTACTCTTTTAAAAAGCATTCATAAGCTTCTTTCATTCGGCCTCGTAATCATTAAATAACGGGTTATTTACTCTAAATAAAGTTCCTTGTCTTGACTACACACTCGTCTTTTATCCACAGCCTTGTTAGATGTTTTTGACTTGTTTTCACAAACATGGTAATTTGGAGAGGAAAGTGTACCAATAAACACTTGCGAAGAGAGACAGACACAATGCCAGATATACCAGATAAGCAGGTGAAGCGTCTTAGGGCTTTAATAGAGGAAGCCGAAACAAGCCTAGCTGCAGCAAAAGAACTGTTAATCAGTCTCGTTGGTGACGATGAAAAAATGGCTCCAGTAGCCAGAGTGGAAACACTCGGTAAGGTTATTGAGGGTGTATTTGACGGCCAGAATATGGTTGGTGCTGACAGCAAAACCTATCCCGTGCCAGCAAACTATGCCAGCAAGTCAAAGCTTGTTCAAGGCGACATCTTAAAACTCACCATCGCTGAAGACGGTGCCTTTTTGTACAAACAAATCGGGCCAATCCCGCGCAAACAAGTTGTCGGCACGCTCACATTGGAAAACGGCCACTATTTTGTTGATGTTAACAGCAAAAAATTCAGGGTATTGCTTGCCAGCGTAACCTACTTCAAAGCCAAGCCTGGAGACCAAGTCAGCGTCAACGTTCCTGAAGATGACAGCACTTCGGAATGGGCTGCTTTAGAAGCCGCTCTTTAGACACTTGCAGCAACTCCGGTAGCAATAAGCACAACAGCCGGCTGCTTGTGTTGGGCGTATAATGAATTGTACTTATGGGGCAAGCATTATATAGAAAGTACCGTTCGAAGTCCCTTAAAGACGTCGTCGGCCAAGAACACGTTACCAAAACCCTGGAGCAGGCGCTAAAACTGCAGCAAATAAGCCATGCCTACCTGTTCACCGGCCCGCGCGGTGTAGGTAAGACCTCAGTAGCCCGTATTTTGGCCCATGAAATCAACAACTTGCCGTATACCGACGATAAAGCCGATATAGACATTATTGAAATTGACGCCGCCAGCAACCGGCGCATTGATGAGATAAGGGAACTCCGCGACAAAGTCTATATCGCTCCTACAAGTGCCAAGTATAAGGTCTACATTATTGATGAAGTCCACATGCTGACGAGAGAAGCCTTTAACGCCCTCCTTAAAACGCTTGAGGAACCGCCCGAGCACGTCGTCTTTATATTAGCTACCACTGATGCCCACAAGCTACCGGAAACTATTGTCAGCCGAACCCAACGTTTTCACTTTAAACCGGCTGAATCAAGCGACCTTATTGCGTTATTGCAAAAAATTGCCAAGGCCGAAAAAATCTCCATAACGCCAGAGGCCATAACCTTGCTGGCTGAACATAGCGACGGCAGCTTCCGCGACGCCTTGAGTTTGCTTGACCAAGCCCGAAGCCATGCTAAAGCCGTTGAAGTTAAGACTATTACCGAGTTACTGGGCCTACCGCCTGCCGAAGCCTTGCAGAACCTGCTGGCAGCGCTTAACAAGGGCGATGCGACTAAGCTCGTCCGTCTTCTCAGCGAGCTATATAACCAGGGCTTTCAAGCCACTACCATTGCCAAGCAACTTGGCGAACTGCTCAGGGCAGACATTGTGAGCCGTTCATCAAGCGATGATCAACTTAATAAGCTGGATCTCCTTGGCAAGCTGATTGAAGTACCGCCAGCCTATGATCCGGAACGCTACCTTGAGATTGTCCTATTGCAGGCCGCTTCCACGCAGGCAGTACAAACCACCGAACCAGTCACGGTTTATGACTCGGAAGTGATGGCTGAGATTACGCCCGTTGTAGATGAAGTCCTCTTAGATGAGACAAGCCCCGCTCAGGCCGTCAAAGCTGCAGCCATCGTTAAAACAACTCCTAAGAAACCGACTAACAACGAAGAGCTATGGGCGGCACTGCTGCAAGCCTTGAAGCAAAAACACAATACCCTCTACGGCATAGTGCGGATGGCTAAGCCAAGTTTTGCTGATGAAAACACCCTGCAACTGACATTTGCCTTTGCATTTCATCAAAAACGGCTCAACGAAACAGCCAACCGACAATTACTGGCTGACGCTATTAATCAACTATCCGGCCGGCAATTCGTGATTGAGTGCCTGCTGGATACCGATGGTTCCGCAGCGCGGCAAACTCCCCAAAAGACCACCGCACCACCCGACAGCAGCTTCTCAACCATAAACAATATTTTTAGCGGAGCCGAACTGTTAGAATCATAAGTAACTCTAAGGTATCGAAGCAGGGCAACAAGGAAAAGCAGCATGGAACCAACAACTACAGGAGCAGCGGGATCACCGCCACAAAACGCCGAAGCCGAAGCCAGCTTGCTTGGGGCTCTGCTCATTGATAGCGACGCCATAGTTAAAATTGCCGACACCGTATCTGCTTTCGACTTCTACGATAAGCGCCACGAACGCATTTATGCCGCCATTAATGAATTGTACGAGCAGCATAAAGCCATTGACGTATTAACTCTCGCCGACCAGCTTAAAAATACCGGTTATCTAGATAGCATAGGCGGGCCGGCATACTTAACAGAACTGACTAATTTCGTACCGACTGCCGCCCATGTAGAACAATACGCCGAGATTGTAGCCCAAAAGTCCCTGCGGCGGCGTTTAATTGCCGCTTCCAAGGAAATTACGGGCTTGGGTTATGACGAGTCAAAAGGCTTGCGCGAGCTAATTGAAGACGCTGAATCCCGCTTATTTGAAGTTAGCCAGCATCATGTGTCCCAAGATGTCATCAGCCTTGAAGCGATCCTGGCAGAAAGCTTCGACCGTCTGGACGATTTGCATAAGGACAAAGATAAAATTCGTGGTGTGCCGACAGGCTTTAAAGATTTAGATAACACACTAGCTGGTTTCCAAAAATCCGACCTTATTATCCTGGCGGCAAGGCCATCAATGGGAAAAACGGCAATGGCCCTAAATTTTGCCCATAATATCGCCGTTAAGTCCCACGAGGCGGTACTCATGTTTAGCCTGGAAATGAGCAAGGAACAGCTTGTCGACCGTTTACTTTCTATGGAGTCGGGAGTCGATGCTTGGGCCCTCAGAACCGGCAATCTTACAGACAGCGATTTTGAAAAAATTGGCCAGGCCATGGGAACACTAAGCGAAGCCCAGATATTTATTGACGACAGTCCCGGCATCACGATTAGCGATTTACGCACTAAAGCCCGGCGTGAGGCCCATAAACGCCCCTTAGGACTGATTATTGTCGACTACTTGCAGCTGATGAGTGGCGCCAACCGCTATGGTAGCGACGGCAACCGGGTGCAAGAAATATCGGAAATTTCCAGAGGCTTAAAAGGCGTCGCCAGGGAATTGAACGTACCGGTACTGGCGCTTAGCCAGCTTAGCCGTTCAGTTGAAAGCCGAAATCCACAGATTCCCCAGTTGGCAGACTTGCGTGAAAGCGGTAGCATCGAACAAGACTCGGATGTAGTGGCCTTCATTTACAGAGAGGAGTACTACAACCCGGACACCGATCGTAAAGGCCTGGCCGACATCTTCATCAAAAAGCATAGAAATGGCCCTACCGGTGGTATTGAGCTTCGTTTTGAAAGCGAAAAACAGCGTTTCCACTCCGTAGATAAACGGCATCAAGTCGATCCCTTCCAGAACTAGGGAACTGCCCATCAAGCCGTTATAATACAAGCCAGAACCTCATGAAAAAATTGAAGAAGTCGAAGTCGAAGGACAGGTCTAACTCCAGAGTAATAGGCTGGTTTGTAGTGTCTTTGCTGGCCCTTAGCGCCTTACTACTGTACCGCTTAGGCTCACTAACTCATGGGCTCAGCCAGCAAGAGATACAAACTTCAACCGCAGCCGTCGGCTGGCACGGCATATACCACTCACCACTTGATTTACCCCTAAAAGCCATCCGCAGCGTTGTATTTTACGTTTTCCCAAGCCACGGCCAAACCCTGACCCGTTTACCGAACGCCGCTATCGGCGCCTTGAGTATTATCAGCTTTAGCTGGCTGGCTTATCTGTGGCATGGCCGCCGGACGGCTATATTCGCATCGGTTCTATTTGCCAGCAGCGCCTGGGTACTTCATGTCAGCCGTTACGCCAGCTACGATGTCGTATACCTCTGGGCAATGACGACGCTGCTGTTGACACATGCCTTACTACACCACTACAAAAAGCAAGCCTTTGTCTGGTATTTGACCCTGCTTCTATGGGGGCTGCTGCTTACCATACCCGGCATGATCTGGTTTTTACTGCCGAGCCTGTATCTGCAGCGTACACTCATCAAAAACAGCTTGCAGACTTTTGGCAGGTGGTGGCAACGCATACTAGCCGTAATTATATTGCTGCTTTGGGTGCCGCTGCTGGGCGTTGACTTAAGCCGCAAGGGACAGCTACTGGCATGGCTAGGATTACCGAATCACTTAGCAGGGCCGGCAACGCTTGTGAAACAGTTCGCAGGAGTATTCGTCCATCTTTTCATACGCGGTCCGCAGTACCCGACTTTGTGGCTGGGGCGCGAGCCGCTGCTTGACGCCTTTACGCTGGCCATGTGCGCCCTTGGTGTGTATTTCTACGGTAGCCGCTGGCGAACAGGCCGCAGCCGCTTACTAGTAAGAACATTCGTCATAGGTGTTATTCTTGTGGCTTTGCAAGGCCCAGTCAGCCTCAGTATATTGGTGCCGATAGTCTATGCCGTGGCAGTTATGGGCATTGCGTATCTGATCCACGAATGGCTCCGGGTTTTTCCGTTGAACCCGCTGGCCCGCAGCTTAGGTATAGGTTTAGTGGCCATAGTCGTGTCAGTTAGTTGCATCTACAATCTCCGCGCCTATTTTATAGCCTGGCCTCATAATACCGACACCCAGGCCACCTTTCGCTACCACCTGTGAAGCTGTATACTAGTTAATATAAGAAGGAGAGTTTATGAGCCGATTTGATCAAGCCAAGATGCTCTTAAAGGTGAAGAAAATCCAGGGTGAGCTTCAAAAAATGGTTATTACCATCGACAAGGGCGATGGAGCAGTCAGCGTTGAAATGAACGGTGAGCAGAAGCTGAAACGGGTACGCATTGATCCTAAGTATGTTGACCTAGATGATATTGGCCAGCTGGAACGCTGGATCGAAGACGCCGTCAAGGATGCCATTGGTGAAAGCCAACGCGTCGCCGCCGAGAAAATGCAGCCTATGATGGGCGCGCTCGGTAACTTAGGACTATAACAAGCGCCAGACCGCTAACTCTATGCCAATTATTCCGCCCGCTCTGAGTGATTTAATAGACGCCTTCGGCCTTTTGCCGGGCGTTGGGCCGCGTACGGCCGAGCGCTACGCCTATTACATGCTCAAACACGACGGTGATACACCTGAAAAGCTGGCGTCAGCCTTGCAAAAGTTACATGCCGGAGTAGGGCAGTGCTCCAAAACGTTTGCCCTGGTGCCTGCCGGGCAGGACATATCCGATCTATACAGCGACCCTAGCCGTGATAAAACTATTGTGGCAGTCGTTGCCGAACCGTTTGATGTCGTCGCCTTGGAGAAAACCGCCCAGTTTCACGGCACCTACCATGTGCTCGGCGGACTGGTATCGCCGATTGACGGCATCAGCCCTGACCAGCTGCACATTGCTGAGCTTATTAAACGCATTGATAGCGACAAGGTCAAAGAAATTATCTTAGCTACCAATGCTTCGGTTGAGGGCGAATCAACCGCACTATATATACGCCAGGAACTTGGCGCGCGCAAAGTAAAAGTCAGCCGCTTGGCCCGGGGCCTGTCGGTGGGCGTGGACCTGGAATATGCCGACCAGCTGACGCTAGCCCGGGCCTTGGAAGGCCGAACCTACTTATGAGAATGTCTCAATAAAAGTAAACCAACGCAGCAGCCCGTAATCAGTTATACTTAAACCATATGACCTACCCAGAAGCGACCAAGATTAAAGAGTTAGTCGACGCCGCAACTAAAATTATTATTATCCAAGCCGATAACCCAGACGCCGACAGCCTGGGCAGCGCCCTGGCATTAGAGCATATACTGGGCGACCTTGGCAAAGAACCGCTGCTTTACTCAGCCGTAGATATGCCAGGCTATTTGCGCTACATGAGCGGCTGGGACCGGGTAAGCAAAGATTTGCCGCCTAAGTTTGACCTGAGCATTATCGTTGACGCCTCGACTATGACGCTGCTGGAACGTATCAAGGATTCGGCCGAGGCCGGCTGGCTGGCTTCCAAACCATGCATAGTGCTTGATCATCATAAGGTCGTAGATAACCCCATAACCTTTGCCAGCCTAATTATTAACGATCCAAAAAGGGCTTCGGCCGGCGAGCTTATATATGTGCTGTCACAGGAATTAAACTGGCCGATGTCTAAGTCCGCCCAAGAATTTTTAATGAACTCTATACTTGGTGACACTCAAGGGCTCAGCAATGACCTGGCATCAGCTACAACATACCGGATTATGGCCGACATGGTTGAAGCCGGCGTTGACCGGCCGATGCTAGAAGAACTTAGGCGCAGCTACAGCAAAATGCCTCCGGAAATCTACAGTTATAAAGCAACGCTAATTCAGCGTACTGAATTTAGCAGCAATGGCGAGGTAGCCAGTGTTACGGTACCCCAAGCCGAGATAAAACGCTATAGCCCCCTCTACAACCCGGGCCCGCTTATTCAGGGCGATATGCTGCAAACCAGCAGCGTGAGAGTCGCTATTGTCTTCAAAAGCTACGATGACGGCAAAATAACGGCTGCTATCCGCTGCAACTCTGGAGCCGGTATAGCTGCTGAGTTAGCCGGACACTTTGGCGGCGGGGGCCATCCCTACGCCGGCGGCTTTAAAGTCACTGACGGACGGGCCTTCAGCGAAGTAAAATCCGAGTGTCTGCAAAGGGCCGGAGAGCTTTTAAACCAAGTGGCGGTCGGATCAGACGAAAGATAATTAATACTATGCAGCTATATAACACCCTTACCAGACGCATCGACGAAATAGAGCCCTTGCAGCCGCCGAAAGTAACTGTCTATACCTGCGGGCCGACTGTCTACGATTACGCCCACATCGGGCACTGGTTTAACTATGTCAGGATGGACATGCTTATCCGCGCCCTCAAAGCCAGCGGCCTAACGCCAATGTGGGTTATGAATATCACAGATGTCGGGCACTTGGTCAGTGACGCTGACGAGGGTGAGGATAAATTAGAAAAGGGCGCCCGGCGCGAAGGCAAAACAGCTTGGGAGATAGCCGAGTTTTACACCAAGGATTTCTTGGATGGCATGCAAGAATTAAACATGCTTCAGCCGACTCATATTGTTAAGGCGACTGACCATATCACCGAACAGATCGATTTAATCAAACAACTGGAAGCCAAAGATTTTACCTACGTAATTGATGACGGTGTCTACTATGACACCTCGCATTTCCCGGGTTATGCGGCTTTTGCGCGTCTGGACCTCGACGAACAGCAGGCCGGAGCCCGTGTTAACTTTAACCCCCAAAAACGCAATGCCTCAGATTTTGCCTTATGGAAATTTTCGCCTGGCAGCGTCAAGCGTGACATGGAGTGGGATAGTCCCTGGGGCAAAGGCTTTCCTGGCTGGCACATTGAGTGTTCGGCCATGAGTATGCACTACCTTGGTCCGACCTTGGATATACACACCGGCGGCATTGATCATATACCGACCCATCACACCAACGAAATTGCCCAAAGTGAGGCCGCTACCGGCAAACGTTTCGCCAACTACTGGCTGCACAGCAACCATGTCCTCATTGACGGCGAGAAGGTTTCTAAAAGCCAGAGTAACGGCATACGTCTGCAAGACATAATTGAGAAGGGGATTGCACCTCAGGCCGTGCGCTTGCACATCTTAGAATCACACTACCGCAACCAGTCTAAATTTACTTGGGAAAGTCTGCAGGCAGCCAGTAACCGCCTGCAGGATCTAAAGGCTATGGCCGCCTTACGTTGGCAGCCACTACCAACAGTCCAAGATGCAGCCACATTTTCCCTCGAAGACGTAGCGCTGGAAGTAACGAAATTTTTAGTCCATGACATTGACACTCCGGGCGCGCTGGCATTCTTAAGCCAAGTGACTACCCAGATGCTGAGCGTCCTTATTGAGAATGACATGCTTGATCATTTTGAGACAATGCTGAGTAGCATTGACGAGCTGCTTGGGCTGCAACTGTTATCCGTAAAGGATATCAGTGGTGAGCAGAAGCAGCTCATAGCTGAGCGGCAAGCCGCACGAGACGCCCAGGACTGGGCAAAATCTGACGCTATCCGTGATCAGCTGGCCAGCCAAGGTGTCGGTCTTAGGGATACGCCCAGCGGCCCTATTTGGTTCCCGTTGACGTAACCCGTGCAAACTCGGGGTCATTAATGATCTTGTGGCTTCTTAAGTATTCTAGTAAGGCGATGCGTAGACAGCCGGCCACCGGAATAGCGACCAGGCCTCCGAAAATTCCTCCGAAGCTGACACCGACTATAACCGACATAAAGACCAGCAGCGGTGACATATTCGTCGAATTGGCCTGGATCTTGGGTTGAATGAGATAGGTTTCAATCTGCTGGTACAGAATATAGTAGATCAAAATAATAGCCGCTGAGGACGTGGAGTGGAACAGCGCTACAAGCGTGACAAGCACCGCTCCTATCGTATGGCCGAATAAAGGGATGAGGCCGCAGACGAAGATCACCACCAGCAAGGCGGCAGGATAGCCAATGTGTAGCAGTAAAACGGCAGGTATGATCAGTACCGACGCCAGGGCCGCCAAGGTAACCTGGCCGTTAACATAGCCTTTGACCACCTGGTACATTTCACCCGTTAAACGGTCAACGACTTTATGATGCCTGTCGGGTATAATCTCGCGCATGAACCCCATCCAGCGGGGACCCTCGACTAACATCATAAAGGTCAGCACTAATATCGTCAGCAGAGAAAAAATACTGCTGCCGACATGCTCAACCGATAGTAAGGCTGTGCCGCCGGAATTCTTCAACCGGTCTGCTAACTGCGTAGAAAGCGTGCCGACTTCTTTTTGCAAGTGATATTTCCGGATAATCTTACCGACTGGACTGTTTTGATCACGAAAATCCCGTACAAGATGCGGGGCAGCGTTAATAAGGTTGTCCGTCTGGCGCACCAAAGGCGGAACAACGCTGGCAATAAACAGGCCTAGTAGAACAATGACGACCAAGAAAGACAAGGTGGTGGCCAGCGCCCGGCTGCCACGGCGTTTACCGGGTATACGTTTGCTCAGCCAGTAGACCGGCGCATTTAGGGCTAACGTTAAGAAAAAAGCGCTGAAAATAAGCAATAAGGCGTGCTCGGCCTTTCGTACAAACAGCAGCAACAACGCCAGTCCGACGCTCAAAATGGCGATTCGCACGAAAGTTCCATTAGAGACTGTTACCGCGAGCTCAGGCTTATCGTCAGATTGGCGGACTCTAAACATAGCTCTTAGTATCTACTGCCCTGACCGTTTTCGCAATGCCTTATTGTAGACATCGACTAGCTTTGGGCCAACAACGTTTATGTCAAACTGCCGGGCATAGCCCTTACCCCAAGCCGCCATTTGCTCTCGTTGCTTAGAATTAAGCAGATATTGGGCTAGGCGGTCTGCCAAAACCACGGCATCACGTGGGTCAAATAACAGATCCGGCTGCGGTGCCATAACCGAAGCATAGCCAGGGTTATTGCCGGCCAGTACCGCAGCGTGCCCGCCGGCCATTGCCTCAATCAGTACGATACCGAAGCTCTCACCGCCGCTGCTGGGGAAAACTGCTATATCGGCCGACGCATAGTAACGGGTTTTGGCTTCTTCGCCTACGAAGCCGGCAAACTCCACCATATCGTTAAGCCCGTGCTTTTGGACGATACGCCGCAGCTGGTTCTCCAGCGGTCCGTGGCCGCAAATAACCAGACGGAATTTCGGCAAATCAGTTCTACCTTTTAATATTGCCAAGGCCTCCAGCAGCACCTGGCAGCCTTTACGCGGTACGAGCCTCCCTAAAAATAAAATAGTCAGCCTATCGTCGTCATATTGGGGAAGCGGTTGCGCCTCCTTAAAACGGTCATAGTCTATAACGTTTGGAGAGATCTCGCTACGAACGCGAAATGTTTTTAGGGCAAACTGGGCGGCCGCCGATGAGACGCTCAGCATGGCGTCAAACCGTTTCAGCGTACGGCGGCACCATAACCCCAGCAGCCAGTTACCCAAACTATACAGGGGAGAATTTGGCAGTATGTGAAAGGTGCCGACAACGGCCGTACGAGGGCCGGCCAGAGCAACCAGACGGCCGCCCATGAAGGGGCTATAGGGAGTTTGGACATGAAGCACGTCGAATTGTTGTGACCGCAATATTTGTCGCAATTTCCGGCGGCTGGTCGGCAAGGGTATGGTCAGACGGTTACCATTAGAACTCACCCGGACGTTCCGGCTTAAGCTATGAACGTTAGCAATGTCAGTGCGCGAAGTCTGCCCGACCAAATAGTGAACCTCGTGGCCACGGCTAGTAAGCCAGCTGCCGACCGACAATATATACTGCTGTACGCCGTCTGGTTTGTCGAGTCCATCGTCAAGCACCAGCGCGACTTTCAGCTTTGACGCCTTAGCCATACTGCTTGAGTGAGTCTTCATACAAAGCTTCGTATTGGTCGACTATAATCGGGTAGCTGAATTGCTTCACGTATTTCTTGGCCCAGGCCTGCCAGATTTTTCGCATCTGCTCATCATGCAATAGAAGCTCCATGCGCCTGGCAAACTCCGTAGTATCTTCAGGGTTAACAATCGAAATGGCTCCGGTTCCTTGCATAAGATCAGCGTAGCCGGAGTTGTTACCGGCTATGATAACCGTACCGGTAGCCATAGCTTCCAGCAAAACTATACCGAAACTTTCGCCGAAGAGAGCCGGCGAGCAAAACAGGTCGGCCTCAGCCAGTAGCTTAAGTTTCAATTTCTCGCTGATATAACCTAAGAAACTGATATTTTTTATTTTGAGGTCTTCGGCCAGTAGCTCTAGTTTTTGCCGGTCAGGTCCGTCGCCGGCAATAAGTAACTTCACGCCCGGATTATCTTGGGCAAGCACCTGAAAAGCCTGAAGCAGGTATTTAGCGCCCTTACGTCGTTCTAGGCGGCCAATGTAAAGAATGGTTTTAGTTTTGCCGCCGGACTTCTTCTTCACGGCTTTGTTACTGTATTTAACGAGATCAATGCCATTGGGAATAATAGTGATTGGCAGATCGGTCAGAGTGGCGGCGTACTGAGCGCCGGAATCCGACACGGCCGTCAAGACATTCAAATATTTCATGACGGATTTTAGGTAGGGTGTTACCACCTTAATATATGTACGACTCATAAATGTTTCAGGTATCTTGGAATGGAACGTTCCAATGTTAATGGCTTTGGAGCGCTGTAACAATTGACGGCTTAGCAGAGGCACCCACGGTTCATGAAAGTGAAGGATATCGAAATGCTCTGACGCTAATATGGCATCGACGCTTTCGTTATCGGTAATACTGGAGACCTGGCCGGTAGTGTGTGATGGTGTACGAAAGTCGGTTGAGCTGCCAATGAAGATGGCCTCGGGGTGATCTGACTCCTCAGTACCGCGGGGCATCGGGGTAATTACCTTGACTTCGTGGCCCCGCTCCACAAGCCCGGCTTGTAAAGCCAGTATAACCTCTAAAACACCGCCGTGTTTATTAATGCTATACGGGCAAACTAGACCTATTTTCATCTTATTAAGTATACCATTACTGTAGTTTATGCAGCGCCCGGCGTAATTTCGGCGGCAGCAGGATTGATGCCGCTTTGGGATCGGCAATGACACTCGGCGCGTGACTTTTAACGTCAATAGGCACTCCGTGAAAGCTCGAAAAGATAATACGCATATGCTGTTCGATTAGATGGTTGTCAAAATAATTGTCAGCTTCAACCGAAACGTGCCACACGGGCAAATCGACCTGCACCTGACAGTTGTCAAAGGTTAAAAACTGTGTCGATGTATACGCCCAGGTACGGACGTCATTATCGTGCCATAAGCTTACTTCCATATTCATGAGGCGCTGGTAGTCTTCCTTGGATTTTGCCTCAGCGAATTTGTGCTTGGCATTGTGCGTCCTTCCATAAAAAGCCCTAAGCGCCAACGTATTTACGGCTGTGTAACGAAATATGGTTGATGACAGACGGTAGGATATAGAGCGTGCGCCGTACAAATAAGAATAGTAGCGCGGCTTACTAAACGTAAAGTCGTCTTTGTGGGCAAAACCAACAATACTTACCAGCAGTGTAACTTTCTTCACCAACTCCGGATAACGTTGCAGCATACGGGTTACGATCGTAAACCCAAAACTCATTCCGGCAATAGCGACTTTTTTACGGCGGTAGCGGAGTTTTATGAAGGCAGCGAGATAATCAGCTAGGTTATCAATAGTCGGCTTCTTGCCAATTTTGTAAAAACTATCCATACCCCCGAAGCCAGGCAGATCCGGCATAGTGACCGCGCCGTAACGATTCATAGCTTGCGCCAGACCCCACCAACGCTCAAGGCTGGAATGATGCCCATATACGAATAGCAGCTCGGCAGATTTGCCTTTGGGCGCAGGTAGTCGGAGCATGCGCCCATCCATCCCGTTGATATTTAAGGGCGCAATATAGTCGGCTATGTCTTTGGGTGCATTGTGAGGCATTGATTTAGACTTACTAATTGTTGCTCATTTTAGCAAAATATTGTCAACCTGTCGAATATAAGATGACTGCTATGATTTGTACATAACCAATAACTAAGTTAAAATCAATCTGTTGCATTGGGGCGTGGCCAAGTGGTAAGGCACCAGTTTTTGGTACTGGCATTCGCAGGTTCGAATCCTGCCGCCCCAGCCATTATTATGAAATATAACATTGATGTCGCCGCTGAGGTTTCAGCTAACGGTTATGGGTGGCTAAATGGTGCCGGGCTTGATCCAACTTCCGAAGAATTAAAAGGATTAGAAGATTTGGCCCCTCTATGGGACGATCTGGTGCTAGACCCGTATCTAAAAGTTGAAGGCACGACAAGGTTAAGGAAGTATTCCAGATACGACTTGGATGTTGCGTCCGGCGATGTCGCACGTTTGTCGCACGAACTATTCAGTCAAGGAGAAGAACACAATCCGCTATTTGGAGGCCAGGAACGCAAGTTTGAGCCCTGTCCTCCGGAACTGGATGAAAACCCTTATTTCTTAGGCTTGGCGGGGTTGATACGCCAGGCACTCCCAGACATCTATGGTCACTGGCAAATGCGTACACATATGGTTAGGATCCAGGTTACAGGCGGTGAATCCGCTCAACCGGTTCCTGAAGGCCCCCATAGGGATGGTTATGACTACATTTGTATAAGTATGATCGGCAGAACCGGAGTATCCGGCGGAGAAACTACAATATATAAAAAAGGAGAGGAAGCGGGGACGCGTACGCTCATCAACCCGGGCGACGGACTTATATTAGACGACCGCCGTTATACCCATGACACCACCCCGCTATCACTGATTGAAGGCAACGATAGCGGGTCAAGGGATGTGTTTTTATTCGGTTTTGAACCGATAACCGTATAAAGCCTTAAATTATATTATATTTTGGTCCCGTGATCGGGGGTTCGAATCCCTCATCCCCAGCCACAAGAGACTAACAGTCCCATTTATGCATTAACTCTGTTGACTCAAAATTTGCAATAATAATTTGCGGAACGAGGCAAAGTCGTCGCCTGTTACAACTTCCCAGACAATTTCATAATCCAAGTTGCCGTATTCGTGAGCAACAATGTTTCGCATTGCAATTGTCTGATGCCATGGTAATTCGGGGTGCTTTTCTCGAAATTCATTGCTCAGTGAGCGCATATGCTCACCAATCGCTTGCACTCGCAAAGCAGTAGCATCCCTGGCGTTAAGGTCGGCCATGAACACACTTTTTTCCTTAGGGGCCTTGTCAATGCTAAGGTCCACAAGATCCAGGACTTCTTTTAGTAATACGAGGTCCCGTTCGTGGTTTTTCATAGGATGGTGACTTTGTCTTTCTCAATGTATGGCCGGAGATGCTTCGATACGGCTCGAGAAGACAGCAAGTCAACCTGTTTGCCACTAGTTTTTGCTAATATGTCCTTCAGCTCCAAATGATCAAATAGCGACACCCCATCCTCATAATCTACCAACAAATCTAAATCGCTATTAGGATTTTCGTCTCCTCGGGCATATGAGCCAAAGACACTCGCTTTAATGACCCCATGCTCATGCAAAATGTGTCGCAATTCTTCCAATGTTATTGGTAAGTTCAAAGTATCGGCTTTCATAATGCTTATTATAACAGTTGACCGAAGTCAAGTATATACTTGAGCGGATTACCGTGGTATACTTAGTTTAATGAAATACTGGCTTTGTCAGCTGAATCACTGTCATAACTCTCATATTTGAGGGGGCTTAGTGTAATGGTAGCGCGTTAGATTCCAAACCTAAAAGTAAACGTTCGATTCGTTTAGCCCCTGCCACTCTAAAGCAAGAGGGCTTTTTTAATATGTTGGCCGTAGTTTAACAGTAAAACGTTAGCCTGTGACGCTAAAGACGCGGGGGCAGCACCCGTCGGTCACCCCATAAACTAAAGCACGCGACCGTGGCGGAATAGCTACGCAGCTGTTTGCAAAACAGTTTTAAGCAGGTGCAAGTCCTGTCGGTCGCTCCAATATTGACTTGTTACTTAAGATTTAGATATTAGATATATGAGTTTTAGTCCTTTCTGCCCAGCCAAGCATAAACACTATAATCGTATAAATTAAACAGCACCGCTTGAAAAGGCGGTGCTGTTTGCTGTTGGGAAGCGTTACTTCCAGCCGAAGGCCTGGCTCAAAATCCAGAGCGTTGCCGCAATGGACATGAAGAATAAGCCAAGTCCAACTGGTGAACCCCAGCTAAACCATGAACCCCAGGAACGCCAGTGCTTGTGCGACTGCTCGTACCAGTTCATCTGCTCTTCTTTTGTCATTTTTGACATTCGATGACTCCTTATTATTAATAATGAGCCTCAGTCAGAATGTCTGCCAGCAAGTAGTTGTTCCCATGAGACAAGGGCTACGTTGAAATCTGGACTTATTGACATTTCGATTATAGCAAACTTTTTGCGCTTGAGTATCTAGGTCATGAGAGTTTGGGCTTTGTCCTTATCTCCAGCCACGTCAGTACTAAACCTTAAGTGGCTCATAGCATTTGCCCTGCGATTTATCTATACTTTTATAAGTGCAACACGAGCCATTTGACTGCCGTTACTTCTCTGATTTTGGAGGCAATGGCCCGTAAATCTTTTTGCTGACTAGAATAAATTTTATAGTTGCCGATAGCCAGCCTATAAAGTACCCGAGGAAAACTAAAGCTACATCTTTTAGGTCCGGCGTTCCTTTAAGTCTCCACCTTATAAGTAGTACGATAGCCCAAACAATAAATATTCCGGCGCTATATATAATCCACGATTTGGATGATTTACTCATAAACATAATTATACTCCTTAAATGGCTAAACGTTCATGGTTGTGCTTTAATGCTGGCAGGAGGATATATGATCAACGAAAACTCACGCAAGCACGTACGTAAAACAAAACACGCCGCCAAAGCCGGCGGGGGCGGCGGTATCTGGTTCTTCGGGTTTATCGGTGCTCTAACGTATTTTCTGCACGTCCACTCGGGAACATTTTGGCTGGTTATACTGGCCATATTAAAAGCCGTAGTCTGGCCGGCTATTCTTATATACCACCTATTACTTTTTTTAAGGGTATAAGTCGTTATAAACTGGTAGAGATCTAACACTGATCAGTGAGATCTTAAGGCGGAAAATATCCGTGCTACTATATTATTTACAAGCTAATTATGAAGGAGGCATCTATGTTTAAAGCACTGGCAGCATTTAGCGGATTATCGGTGAATGACCTGGATAAAGCTAAAGAATTTTATACTGGGACTTTGGGACTAGAACTTAATGATGAAAAAATGGGCCTGCAGCTGCAGCTACCTGGTGGCGGTAAACTATTTATCTATCCAAAAGACGACCACCAGCCGGCATCGTACACGGTTCTAAACTTCGTGGTCGAGAACATCGATGAAGCTGTAGATGAGCTTACAAGCTCGGGGGTTAGTTTTGAGCACTATGACAATATGGAAGGGAACCAAGACGAAAAAGGCGTGATGCGTGGCATCCAAGCCAGCCAAGGCCCAGATATAGCCTGGTTTAAGGACCCGGCCGGTAACATTATCTCCGTACTTCAAGATAAATAACTAGCCCTCGCGCGTTTTTTACTCTTCGCTGTCTTTGTTTTGCTTGATCGCCACTACCTCAACGACATCTTTACCTCCCGAGGAGGCATCGTGAGTCACGGCTAACGCCGAGGGGAATAAGACGGCAGGAATAATCCCAGCCAGCCGTACTAACGGCTGCCTTATACGGCTGGAGCTTAGTCCTTTTTCCATCCTCATCACATCTTCAACCAATATGTCCTTCACAAGTTGCAGGTAGCGCTTTTTCTGTTCGTCAGCGTTATCATGGGCTGCTAATATATCGGTCAGCCGGTCCTGACGTTCAATCAATAAACGGGCGGCGTAGCCAAGCGCCTGGTCGCCGGTATATGGCTTACCGCCCGGATCGTTATTAAGATGCCTGAACTGATCGTCCAACGTTCTGAAGCGCCGCATATTCTCATCCCTATCGTCGGTGCCGAAACGGTCAGTGACGACACCTGTAACCGATGAACTGCCGTAACGGGTTGAACTGTAGGTTGCCCTCAGCGCTAAGTCGCTAAGACGCTTGCTCTCGGCCAGATGCTCATGTAATGTTTTGCTCCGCCTGCCGTGAATGAAATCTAAGTATCTCCAACGGACTTCTTCAGGTACTTCAAGCCCGAAAATACTTGCCGATATGACCCGAAGCGTTACGTCAATGTCACCGGCAATTGCCTGGCTATCTACGGGTATAACATGGAGCTCCGGCGAAAGCGTGGCTGCGAATACGCCACCGGCTAAAGCCATACGTACCACGCGGTGTCCAAAAAATCTAACCAGACGGGTGTGGCTGTGATGCTCATCGATCAAACTACGCCGGGCGGCATGCTCCTGCAGCGCGGTATCGATCAAAACGTAAAGGTGATTTGCTGAAAAATCTTCCATCGAAAGATCGTTGCCGGTTTCGAAGGACGTATTTTTTATAAGCGTCGGCATTTGCATTAAACTCAATGCTTCTTCTGACGTCTGGGCGTCGACTATTCGTTCTGTTTTGCCAACGACAGCATCGACATAGTCGTCACGTAAACCTAGGCTTGTCCGTTTATGGCTGGGAAGCGCCCTCCTGACGGTACCCTCAAGCAGTGAACCAACGTAATCGGTCCTGGTTTGGTCAAGTTGCTTCTCGCCCTCACCTTTTTCAGCCAGCTGTCCTATTTCCTGCAAACACAAGCGCAGACTGCCGCCACTTTGCACGTAGAGCATTGTATCCGGCTGCAACGATTCACCGTCAGCTATGTCGGTGAAGTACTCGCCCAGCTGTTCTAAGCGCTCGTGCTGGTCCGGATTGCTTGGTTGTAAGCTTAAATTTTCGTGCTTCACATCTATAGCCCTACGCTTGCTTAATTAGTAATTGAATTATCCCATTAGTTTTCTGCCTAAGCAAAAGCGTCTCTAGGCCTAACAATTTGCTAGATCAATATATTTATGATAAATTAATGCGGTTTACTGGAGTAGGAATAATGCCCGAACAAATTATGGAAAGACCTGTGGCAGTCGTAACCGGTGCTTCTAGCGGCTTTGGCGAGCAGATAGTCCGTAACTTATCGGCTGAAGGCTGGTTGACAATCGGCGTAGCCAGGCGTGAGGACCGTCTGCGGTCTTTGGCCGAAGAAGTTGGGGGTGAATACGAGGTCTGCGACGTCAGTTATCAGACCGACGTAGAAGAAATGGCCGGTACGATCCTAAGCCGGCACCCGGCGATCAATTTGCTAGTCAATAATGCCGGCGAGGCAATGCGGGACCGTTTTATTGAAGCGGGGGATTGCATGGATACTGAAGACGTCATGAAGACGAACTATCTTGGTTCTGTCTGGATGGCCCATGCGCTTTTAGGCGGCCTTATCGACGCCGCGCCCTCTGCCGATATCATCAATATGGTTTCGGCAGGCGCCACGATAACCAACCCCCATTCCGGGCCGTATGCCGCATCTAAAAGCGCTCAGCTGGCCTTCTCCAGATCTCTGGCTGCCGATTTACGGCCTCATGGCGTACGCGTCCATTCAATCCTGCCCGGCAAAGCCGATACTGAGGGGCATCCCCAGAAGACTAGCAGCTCGTTTTTCTCCCTGTCTAAGGTCATGGGAACCGATGTTGAGACAGTAGCCGATGCCGCGCTCAGCCGGGTTGGTAAAAAGTCCAGCGAGATTTATGTACCTAAAATATTACGTGCCGTAGCAGTCCTGAATACGGCTATTCCGGTAACCGCCGGACGGGCAGTAGATAAACTGTTTAGCTAACGCCGTCTATACGCAGTAGCCATAGTGCTAAAATATACCCATGCCCGTATTGAGTATTGTTATCCTTTGGGGTTGGCCCGTTTTTTGGTTATATTGGTTCATTTCGGCGATCGGCGCCAAGAAAAATATCAGCTCCGGCCTGCATAGGTTTGCAGGCATACGTCTTATGTTTTTTGCGCTGGCGATTGTGTTCGTCCGTTTCTCTTCGCCCAACACAAATATTTTGGGGAGTCGCGGGCTAGTAGGCGGCGGGGAAGCTGCACAAGTCATAGGCTTCGTCTTGTTTTTAGCGGGATTAGCCTTAGCTATATGGGCTAGGCTGCATTTAGGCAAGAACTGGGGTATGCCCATGACTAAAAAACAAAACCCGGAACTTGTTGTCAGTGGGCCGTATAGTTTTATCCGCCACCCCATTTACACCGGCCTGCTGCTCGCCATACTTGGTTCGGCCCTAACAGTCAATGGCTATTTTCTGGTCCTTTTGGTCCTCATTTCAGCCTATTTTATATATAGCGCAACCGTGGAAGAGAAGATTATGGCAGCAGAGTTTCCCAAAACATACCCGGATTACAAGAAGAAGACCAAGATGCTTCTACCGTTTGTATTCTAGCCCACGCCTGTCTATAAAAACATAAGCGCTATTGTGTTATACACGACCATAGGGTTATGCTTTAAAAGTAATGGCACTTAATAAAAAATCCGCGGCATATCTATCAAAGCACGTTGCTGCTTTACGTATTATTTTTGGACTGATATGGGGGATAGACGCTGCTTTCAAGTGGCAGCCGGCCTTCAAAAGCGGGTTCTTAGACCAGATCCAAGGTGCGGCTGTTGGACAACCTAGCTGGTTGCAGGGCTGGTTTAACTTCTGGATTCACTTGCTTGGGCATAACCCTCACTTATTCGCATTCATTGTGGCCGTCGTAGAAAGCCTGATCGCCTTGGCCCTCATTTTCGGGATCGCCCGACGGGCTACTTACTTGTGGGCGGCGTTGTTTAGTCTGCTTATCTGGTCAATAGCTGAAGGTTTCGGCGGACCATATAGCGCTACATCAACCGACATCGGCACGGGCATTATCTATGCCATAGTATTCTTATCGCTATATGGACTAGACCGGCTGGCAGGCCAGAGCAAATTGTCGTTGGATAACTACTTAAGCAAAAAGTTATCTTGGTGGCCAATCGTAGCTGAGCCTTAAAGGAGTTTACGAAAGGCCGGCAGTGACTGGTTGTTGACGCTGCAGCGCCAAGCTTGTTGCATGTGCGTCACTAAATGCGTAGGCGTTTGCACCCAACACTGTACGCTATCGTGAAAAGCTATAATGAATAGTATGCCAAGGGCTATAACCGCCGGTATAATCACCGGCCATGAGTGTTTTACGTCTAAAACCCGCTTGAGCCACGATGTTCTCCTATGCCTGATCAGATACAGCAAGTAGCTCGCACCGGCCAGCAGGAACGCTGTTAGCGGTAAGTATAGGACCCACAGCCCTAAAACAGGCCTTCGCCATAGCCAAGAGTTATACAAAGTATGGTTATTTATTGCCTTATCCAAGCCGTTAGCGGCGAGCGCAATGAAAAAAGGCAGCAGCAGCAAACCGCTAATAACGCTGGTGGTCTTTATATACGACGGGGTATCCTTCATATACACTCCGGAATATTGAATTTGTTGTTTGGCTATATTGAGCGGTAAATCAACCGCCACTTTGAGCCATATACGCGCCTTTGAACCGCTGCTTACGGAGTTGTCGAGCATGTCGGCGGTAGTTTGCAGTATTTGCCGGCCATACTCTTTACGGTAGCCGGCAGGGTAGAGACCGATCATCTTTGAATATATGGGAAACCTTTTATTCAACTTATCCATGTCAGATCGCTCCCTAAGAACGCTTCAAATACTTTGCGCTGCCTAGCTATCTTCATGGTTTTATCAAAATATTCAAGTTCACCGTTGAGCCTGTCCCAACCTTTTTTGCTCAGCCGGTAGTATCGCCGCCTAATGTCACTATCTGGGACTTCTTCTATATAATCATCTTCTTTCAGCTGTTTAATGGCGGTATACAGTGAGCCGGGGCCAAGCTTGATCTTACCTAACGAGTCGTCTTGCACTTGCTGCATTATTTCATAGCCATGGCGGGGCTTGAGGCTTAGGGCCATCAATATACTGAATGAGACCTGGGGCAATAAATTCATAGTCCGTTTCATAGTACTTAATATATATCGTGTTACGATATATTGTCAACAGATATATATAAATTTCAGGCGTAACCGGGGAAAAAGTCTACCTTAATATTGTGGTGGCTGACGCCTAATTCTCTAAGAATGTGCCGCATGGCGCTTACCATTGAGTGGGTTCCGGATATATAAAAGACCCGGTCGGCATAATCTGGTACGGCCTGTTTTATTAAACCGCCGTTTATATAGCCGGCAATAGTATGGGAGCCGTCGCTAATTGTGGCATCGCGGTCAGTTACGTTATAGATGGTATTGACGCCAATAGCATTCCTAGCCTCCTCAAAAATATTTTTGTAGGCTATATCGGCTTCATTGCGCACCGAGTACAGCAAGGTGACCGCTCGACTATCGTTTTTGTCGGTTAAGTATTTGACCATGCTCCTAAAAGGCGTTATACCGATGCCGCCGGCAATAAAAACCAGTTTCTTGGCAGGATCCTTCGGCATAACAAAATCGCCCGCCAGCTGCGAGGCAACTATGTAGGTGTCCTTATCCATATCAAGCAGGGCATTTTTGTAACTGCTGCTTTTATCGTAAAACTTAACGCCGATTCTAAGATCGGGCTCAGTTGGCGATGAAGCTAGTGTGAAGTAGCGTCGGCTGCCGCGCGAGTCGTTTTTTTGATGCGCCAAGGTCCATTCCATGTATTGTCCCGGCCGATATTTGAATTTACGTTGCGGGCTGAAAACGAAATCTGCGCTATAGGTGGCAGTCTTGGACTTTTGCTTCAACCTCATGAAAAGCTTGGTTTTAGGGCTTACTAGATATGAAAAAACGTTGCCGGCGACCAATGCAAGTTCCGGCGAAGAGTAGAAGTTTAATACGTGTACCTGCGGGGGCAGCAGGCAGCCGACCAATACCGCGTACCAGGTTTGTTTTTTGGCGGTTGTCGGTGATGTAAGCGGCTCTGTCAACATTACAAATCCCAGGAAGAAAACCGCTGAGCTCAGAATCATATTGTGCAAGTTGGACATAACACTAGCTTTAGTAAGCACAGAATATAAAATAGTCGAAAAGAACACGGCGCCAAAAAAACTTAGCACCATTTGCTCATGCCGTATTTTTCTCATAATAAGAATACCGCCAGCCAGTACGAAGGGCAGCATGTAGGCTGTACCGATCCACCAGCTTGCCGTCTGTCTGGGGCCGAAAGCGGTCAGCACGACGGCAATTGCCGCCGGGTTAAAGATATGTTTTTCCCGTATAGTCAATAAATACTTCGACCCCATAGCCAATCCTGACGCTGCCAGCAAAAACAAAATTCCGTATCCGGTGGGGTTTGGCGTAATAATTAGCGCCAGGATGAGGGCAGTGATAAGCGAAGATTCCGGGTTAGTCGGTGCATCGAAAATATATGAAAATACCTTATTAATAATCCAACAGGCACCGACTAATATAAGCGAGGAGATTACGATATAAAGCGGCTTATAATGAAGATCGCCAAAAGCACTAAGCGTAGCAGCTATAGCCAGCAAGGCTATTAAGTAGTACAGCAACAGCCGGTACATAGTGATACTGTCTATCAACTTGTCTAACGCTTTAAGCATCATTCTCAACATAGCCTTCAAAACCACTGGTATAGGTGGCTATTTTTTCTGAATTTACCATATAACCCTCTAGCCCGGGCGTCGCTTCGATGAAAGAAATACCGTTGTCGCCCATCGCGAAAGCAGCCGTAGCGTAACGGTCGGCTTCGTAGACATTATCAGCTATAACGCTCAGACTTTTTACGTTCGTTATCTCTTGGGCTATATTATGGGGGTTATAGATATGCTGCCCGCGAATATACGTCCCCGAGGTGGCCATGCCCTGATTATTGAGACGGACAGCTTTAATAATTTCATGTATGTCAAACGGGTTTCTTATGCCCACGGCCCAAGGTTGCCCCCCGGGGTTCATGCCTTGGGCCTGGATGTCGCCGCCGGCCTCTATATAAAAATTCTTTAGGCCTTTGTCCAGAAGCATCTGTGCGGCATTATTGACAGACCAGCCTTTGACTAAACCCGAAGGATCGAGTTTGCCTTGGTAGTGAATATCAAAGTAGCCTTTAGTCAGCCTTTTGGTCTCCTCGCATAAGTCCAAAACAGCCTTCATTTGCGGGCTCCATTGTTTTTTAGGCAAACCCTTGTTAATTTTAGAGATTTCACTGGTCGTCTTATAGGTACTGAATCGCTCATCGACACTTTTGAAGTATTTAAAAACGCTATCAAGATCACTGCCGGAAATTGTATCTACAACCTCTACGGTTATTGGCATGCCCATTATTATTTTGGTTTTTTTCATTAACTCCTCTTTTTATGCCTGGGACAATGCCGAAGTGAGTGACTGGACAAAGGCCTGGGAAGTAAAGGTCGCTCCTGAAATTAACTGGACGTTTGGACTTTGGGCCTGGATGGCTTCCTGCTGCAAGTAGGGCATGGCTTGCTGGTTAATAGCTACTGAAGTTGAGTGCGTATTCGGGTATTGCAGGAACTTAACGTTAGTTATCTTGCCGCCGGATACAGTGACAGAGACCTGAACGTTACCGTAATAGGCATCGGCTACACTGCCGGTATACGTGCCGTCTTTGTACTTGCCGCTAGTCGAAGTTGACGTTGGAGGTGGGCTAGCAGTAGTCGAGCTGCCCGTATTGCCGGATGGGGTGGTAGAGCTGCTGCCCGAAGGCGGCGTAGAACTACTGGGCGTCGAGCCGCTGGCAACCAGCGATGACGGCTTCGCGAGAACAGGGGATTGGTGGCGGATGCCGGCGCTGTAAATTAGGAAAATACCCAGTACGGCCAGGCTAAGCATAAATTTTTTTATGAGCATAACTACTTATCCTTTTTAACTCGCTGCCATTTTCGCACTTTTTGCTGTGAATTTTCTGATTTAGGCAAACTAAACTTAGTCCGCGCAAACAGGGTAGCAAAGGTAATGAACAGCAAGCGCTCGAGTGGCTAAGCTACTAGATAATTCAACCCCGTTATGCTTGTTTCCTCTTCCTGGCGTCAATATGAACTTTTTGGGCTAAACTATCGTCCAGCGGGGCCAATTTCTCTGAATCTTCACCTCTGTTAATAAGGGCGTGGCTAATAAGAGCATCGGCCAGAACCGGATTCTTTGGCAAGAGCGCGCCGTGCAAGTAAGTACCGTAAATATTCTTGGTAACCGCTCCTTCGTTATGGCCCGACGGGTCATTGCCATAGCCTAACTTGACTTTGCCAAATGGTGTCTGGGAAGGCTCAAGAACCGTCTTCCCGCTATGGTTTTCAAAACCGATTAGCTCGCCAAATTCGGTCTCGGTGATAATATTGCCAATCATGCGTTTGCCAATTCCTATAGTCTCGGCATCAAAAATACCAATACCGGCCAGCTCTTGGTTATCGGCCGTAACAAAGCGCTTGCCGAATAACTGGTAAAGGCCGCAGACCATGAGCATAGGCACGTTATTATCTGCCAGCTGGTGTAGGCCGCCGCCGATGCGAAGCAAATCGGCGTGTATAGTAAGTTGCCCGGTATCTTGCCCCCCTCCGCCGACAATGATGTCGACATTCTTTGGCAGACTATCGCCAATTTTGTGATAGAGCACATTAGCCTCAAGACCGCGCCATTCCAGGCGTCGCACCAAGGCTAAAACATTGCCATAGTCACCATAAAAATTCATCTCATCAGGATATAAATACAATATTTTCAGCGGGCTTTTTTTCATAAGCCGGGCCCCATAACGGCAGTCTTCTTAAGGATAGCCCGGATGGCGAGCATAGCTGTATAGGTACAAAATACGCGGCGTGGCAAGGATGAGCTCGCGTTAAGTAAACTTGCGAGCGCCAGTTCCAGGTTAATCTCGGTCTTGCTAAGCTCGATGTTGTCATACTTTAAACGAAGTGCCATATCATTAGCCCGGATGCCGGATGCCACATAAATATGCGGACTGTAGCCCGAGAAGTCAACGTCCCATAGCCACGATACGTCCCGGCCGTCAGCATGATTATCATTAATTGCAATCATGGTTAACGCTTCGCTAGCGTGGGAAGCCAAACCTTGCCGGAAGCTGCTGGGATTTTTGACCAGTATAAGCTCCAGCCAGTGCTCGCCAACTTTGATCGATTCACCGCGTCCAAACGCCGGCTCGATATGTTTAAGGGACTCTAGCCAACCCGCAACACTGACTTTAGGCATTACCATATTGGCGATGGTGAGTGCGGCAGCCGCATTGTGAAAATTATATTGTCCTTTCAGCTTCAAACGCACCTCGTGGATGTGTCCGCCTATCCTATAACTAACTTGTTGGTCTTGAAAGTCATTCAGCATGACCGTCAGCTGGGTACGGTGGGACTTTGGCGGAGTGGCAGTAAAAACTTTCATAAGCTCGGCGTCTGTAGGGAAAAGCTGACGCAAATTAGGCTTGACGCCGTAATAGGCGACGGGAACCTTTAAACCGTAGCCGATAGCCACAAGCTCCGGCTCGTCGCCGTTAATTACACAGCCATTGGTCGCAGATTGCAGTATGGAAGCAAGCATCTTTGTGGTTACCGCTAGTTCGCCAAAACGGTCTAATTGATCCCGCATAACGTTAAGGGCTACGACGTATTGCGGCTTGACACGCTCAACAAATAACCGGCCGTAGGCTTCATCAAGCTCTAAAACCGCAATGTCCTTATGTAGAGCCCTGTCCTTCAGCTTATAATCGCTGACGATGGTAGCAATAATGCCCCGCATAAAGTTGCTGCCTGACGCGTTGGTGAGCACACGCTTACCCTGCGAAGTTAGTAGTTCGCTAATGATCTTGGTAGTCGTAGTTTTGCCATTGGTACCGACAACTACGATAACCCCGTCGTCTAAACTGCCTAGCACCTCATTTATAAACTGCGGCATAATTTTCTCAATAACCAGGCCAGGCAGTGCTGAGCCGCCATGACCGACTAGCCGACTTAGGCCCCTAACAAGCTTTCCGATAAGTATTGCGACTAAAACACGCCTTTTCATATGCAACCAGTATACCTAAAATTGTTAATCACATAAGTTACTATTTAATCCCCGGTGGCTACTTTAGTTCTCGGAGACCGCCATAAAAGGCCTCAGGACAAGGGCAGTTTAATATGAACTGAAGTGCCCTTACGCTCCTTGCTGTGCACTACGATAGAGCCGCCGTGCCGCTCGACTATCTCTTGGGCTAGAGGCAAGCCCAGGCCATACCCCGTGGCTTTTTTCTGATTAGCGCTGACGTTTTTGGACCTGTAGAAACGTTCAAAGATATGCGGTAGGTCGCTGGCTGGTATACCAAGGCCCTCATCTTTAATAACTATAATGGCTTGCCGGTTTTTCTTGGACAGCGACAGCTGGATCTTGCTTTTGGGCTTGCTATATTTAATAGCGTTATCAAGGACTATGGTTATGAGTTGGTGCAGTCCCTGGAATTCGCCCCTAACCCGAACCGGGCTGGTTTTTGCCTCAAGTTTAAGCTTGTTATCATCCATTCTTTTTTCGAAGCTGGTTAGGACTTCTTGGGTAAGACTTTGAAGCTCAATGACTTCTACTTTACTTACTGAGCGGCTGTCATGGCGCGATATTTCAAGCAGGTGGCTAGTCAATTTATCCAATTTGGCTATATCCGTTAGATTGTCTTGCAATGTCTTGCGCAAGGACACCGCATCATTGGGTGCCTTCATCAATGAAGCTTCGGTAGCAGCCTTCATAGCCGTTAGGGGAGTACGAAGTTCGTGGCTGGCATCGGCCGTAAAACGAATCTGCGTCTGATGAGCCTCCTGTATAGGCCGCAGGGTTCTTTTGGCTAGCAGGTAACTTGTCAAGGTGGAGCCAATTAACACAAACACGTTAAAGTAAATAAGATTTTCTAACAAATGCCGTGAATGTATATCAAGCTCGTGTGATGAAATATTACTGCGATCATCTCTATCATTGTCGCGCAGTAACTGATATTGAGTATGTAGAGCCTCGCCGAGTTCTTCGGTACTAAAGTGATAAAGTATGCCGCTAAAAAGCAAGCTCAGACCCATAACGAGCAGGACGTACCACAGCGTTAGCTTAACCGTGGCGGACTTAAACATCAGCCGGTTTTCCCCAATCTATAGCCAAAGCCATGTACTGTCTGAACTAAAGCAGGCTTATCCGGAAAAGCCTTGTCGATTTTCTTCCTTAGGTAACCCATATATACTTCTACGGTATTCGGAACGACCAGGCTGTCTCCGTCCCATACGTGGCTAATAATCTTGTCCTTGGAAAGCGTCTGTCCCTTGTTGTATAAAAGATAAACCAACAGCTTAAATTCGCGGGCCGATAATTTAAGGTTTTTGCCGCCGCGCCGAACCACGAATTGCTCGACATCCACTTCCAGATCCTCCAGCTTTATAATCGGGCCAAGCGACAGCGGGGAACGGCGCAGTAAGACTTGAACGCGTACTATTAGCTCCTTCATTGAAAAAGGCTTGACCAGATAATCATCGGCACCTGAGCGAAGGCCGTGTACTTTATCATCGACCTCGCCGCGGGCCGTCAACATAAGTATCGGCGTATGGACACCGGCTTCTCGCACTTTGATGCAGACCTCATCACCCTCCATGCTACCTGGCAACATTCTATCTAAGATTACAATGTCATAATCCGGGTCGATTGCGGCCGCCAGGCCACTGTCGGCATCGCCCACTATATCGACAGCAAAGTTGTGCATCTCCATGGCAGTCTTAATAGCCCCAGCAATCCGCGTCTCATCTTCTACAATAAGCAGTCTCATCCTAGTTATTGTAGCTTACAAATACCTATTAGCCTTTCCTTTATATCGGGCATCTGTAGTTAGTTCAAGCTTGCATACCGTAAAGGCGTAAGGGAGAATACATAACATGCACCAAGTGCCACAACACGTACCGTCAGTTATCCATGCCTTAATACCAGTTGTTAACAAGTACGGTTATCTGGCCGTATTCAGCTTTCTGTTCCTTGAGGACTTCGGCCTGTTAGTACCTGGGGAGACCGTCCTTATAACAGCGGCTGTTTTTGCCGGCCTGGGCGATCTGAATATAGTCTTGGTGTTTTTGGTTGGATTCGCTGGCGCCGTTTTAGGTGATAACCTAAGTTTCGCGATAGGCGAATATGGCGGCCACCCTCTTGCCGCGCGGTTTGGCAAATATATATTCTTAACGCCAAAACGAATTGCTGATGCCGAAGCCTTTTATAACCGTAATGGCGGCAAAGTCGTGGCTGTCGCCAGATTTATTAACGGATTACGGCAATTGAACGGTTTTGCGGCCGGTTTAAGCGAAATGAAATGGCCTAAGTTTTTAACCTTCAATGCCATTGGTGCAGCGTTATGGGTGGGCGTTTGGTCGGCTGTCGGCTACGAGGGCGGCAACCATATCTCAACGTTCTTGCGCTATCAACTGTACCTAAGCATAGTCACCGTAAGCGCACTTATAATATTTGTAATTATCAAGGTCGTGAAGAAAAAAAGAGCCAAGCCTGCCCCTAAAGTAAAGTTATGAATTTACGGTGCGCCAGGAGAGCGCTGGCTGGCTATGGCCGTTGCCGTCGCGCCATCATTACTATAAGTCTGTTTTAACGATTGAAGCTCAGGCATTACGACCTTATTTAATACATACATAGGTGCGATGACGAAAATAACTACAAATACCCCAAGAGATAACAAGCGCATAATTCGTATGCTATCAGCTATCTAGTGGCATGTAAATTGCTCATGCTGACTATTTTTGTCACTAGTCATCCAAGCTTATTGTTTACCCAAAATATATTATTATTGAGGCTCTACTAATTAAAAACACCGAAGAGTACAATAAAATAAACAGTTATGTTCAGTAAAGTCCCAGTATTACAGTATATACATCTATTAATGATAAAGGCCCGACAGGCGCTGTCTAAAGGCATGGCCACTAATGAGCTGCTGCTGGCGGTAGCATTGTCGCTCATGATAATAATACTTGGCGTCGGCCTGGGTTGGGAGGGCAACAAAGTTACGCCGGTTAACCCGGCAACATCAGCCCACTATAACCTGGAACCTAATAACCGCTTAAGCTTCATGTCCAATTGGGATGGCCCTAATTATCTTGATATCGCCCAGCATGGATACGCCAACAAGGACGAAGCCAACTTTTTCCCTCTATACCCTTTAACTGTGCGGTTCGTCCATACTTTCGTTAAATCATTGCTCGATAGCGGACTTATCGTAGCCTGGCTAAGCCTTGTCGGAGCGGTCTATTTTTATTTAAAAATAGTCAAGCAGCTATACCACATCAAGGACAACCTGGAAGCTATGCGCGGAGTCTTATTTTTTATACTGTTCCCGACGGCCGTGTTTCTAATGGCCACCTACACCGAAGGTCTTTTTGCATTTCTGGCGCTAGGGGCGATATATTACGCACTGCGCAAAAAATATATAGCGGCTGGCCTGTTCGCCATGTTATCTACGGCGACGCACGTCGACGGAATGTTTGTCGTGCTTCTTGTTGGCATGCTAATGCTGGAAGACCGTGTAAGACCCCTAAAAATCGCTGCCTCTGTGGCAATCGGAACCTTGGGACTGGCAGCTTTCATGACGTGGCAAAAGATTAAGTTTAATAATCCTTTGGAATTTATTACCGCTCAAAAGGGCCATAGCTGGCTGAATTTGAGCGATGCTCACTTCTTAAGGCTAATTGTTAGCCTTAACGGAATTTTTGTACTACTGCTTCTAGTGTCAGCTCTGTATTGGTGGCCGCGCCGGAAAAGTTTCTCCATATTCTCACTGATGTATGCCAGCACCTTCTTCTTCGTCGGTAAAGATCTTGGCGGACTAGGACGTTATTCACTTGTAGCTTTTCCGCTTCAGCTCATGTTCTACGACTACTTCCGGAATAAAAAAGCGATTTATCCGCTTGTTATAGCCCTGAGCGCCATACTCTGGACGTTCTTCACGCTTCACTATGCCGGCGGTTACACCGGCGGCTAGCTGCCAAACGTAAAGGTATATAGCGACACGCCGCTTGGCAAGTGCAAGGTAACGGTTGTGCTGCCTAACTCTTTAAGTGAAACAATGTGGTAAAGCCGGGCACTGTTGACCATGACAGTCCCGCCCGGCGCATCGCTGCCGTACTCACCAGCAACGCTGGCGGGTAAGCTGACAGTTACAGGATCACTGGCGCCGTTGGCATTAGTGGCAACCATATAAACATCTTTGGCGCTTACGTTGAAGCTGAGCGTGTTATTGCCAGAAACCGTCGTGATAGGCTGGGCAGCGATGTTCCAGGTACCGCCCAGCGTCCACTGATTTTGGGCAAGACCAGCAGCCGGCATAAAGCTGGCGGTTCCATCGTTCAAAGCCGGCGAACCGGTATAATTTTGGGTCCGGTCGGTACCGAAATAGGTTTCCGGAGTCTGCTCCTGGGTAATAGGCACGGCACCGGCCGGCGTCTTTAGCGGCTGGTTGATGCCGAGCAGTTGCTGGATAGCCTGCTCAGTCTTGCCATAATCTCCCTCGCCCAGGCTGACGTAGCGGATATTGCCGGATTTATCTATAAGGTAATCTGCCGGCCAGGAATCGTTTTGGAAGGCATTCCAGGTATCGTAGTTATTATCCAGGGCCACCGGGTATTTTATTCCATGGCTTGCTACAGCCGCCGCTACGTTATTCGGGTCATGTTCAAAGGCAAATTCCGGCGTGTTGATGCCGAGTATGACGAAGCCCTTATTGTTATAGGCTGAGTACCACTTTTCAAGGTATGGCAAGGTCCTGAGGCAGTTAATGCAAGAATAGGTCCAAAAATCCACCAAAACTACCTTGCCGCGTAATTGGGGAAGCGTCAGCGGCGGGCTGTTAATCCAGCTGGTGAGCCCTTGGAGCTGCGGTGCCGGAACAGGCTGGACATTTAAGACGCTGCTATTGCCTAAGTTATGCGTAAGAGCGTGGTGCTGTTGTTGTTTCTCCAGTAAAACCCGCTCAATCTTAGTTTCATCGAAGGGCAGGTGATTGGCGACCCACAGCTCGGCCCTGATTTGGTATCCGGCTATAAAGGCTAGGCCGATTACAATAAACACCACGCCTAGAGACCTGCGGAACAGGCTATGTGTATTAATCGCCCAAGGGAAGCGGGTTATATACTTCCTGCCCGTTACCAGGATAATTAGCAGGATTGCTACCAGCCCGAGAGTGTAGGCGACTAGGTATATGAGCCCTGCTGCCAGGCTGCTTGGTAATATTGAGGCAAGGATGAAGGCGTAGGTCGGGCTGCAGCTCGAGAATACCGGGCCGAGGGCAATACCGGTTAATACCGGCGCTACGAGCTGGTTCTGGCTTTTTTCGCTTCTTCCAAGCCAGCGCAGTGAAGCCGCTTCCAGATTCATGGACACAACCAGTTTTTCCCATAGTTCAGGTACGGCGGACGCCAGGCCTAGGGCAATCAGCAGACCGCCCGAAAAGTCGCTCAGAACATTCGGCGAAAGGTTCACAAGTACCGTACTGACTTTCAGCAAAAGCGTGAAAAATACGATCGAGAAAGCCAGCGACGCTACAATAACGTACGGCCGGGCCCGGTCCTTGGTCTTACCGCTCAGCGTACCGCCCACCATAACCGGTAAAACCGGCAGCACGCAAGGCGCTAGGATAGTTAATACTCCCGCTAAGAAACTTATAAGCAAAAGAAGCATAGCTTTAGTATAGAGTAGTGAAGCTGTTATTCAACTGAAAACCCGGGCTAGCAATCGCCGAGACTTGTATGTAATAATATTTGTCTTAGTATGGTCTTAAAATCACTTAAAAGAAGCAAAGGAATAGCTTGGCTAAGCGTTTAGGCATTGTCGGTAACGGGCGGATTGGCGCGGCACTCGGCGGGGCACTCTCGAGAGATAACTGGCGCGTCAAATATTTTGATGCCCGTAAGGAAGTAAGCGGCGTCAAAAGTCTGGATGAGTTGGGCAAGACTAGCGACGTCATTATTATCGCCGCACCGTCCTGGACTAACCGAGATATTGCCACTGAGCTAAAGCCCCATGCCAAAGATAAGCTTATAGTAACCGTTGCTAAAGGGGTGGAGCCGGGCTTCCTAACCATGGAGGACATGCTCACGGAGGTAAGCGGCGGCCATTTCGACCACGGGGTGTTATACGGCCCGATGTTAGCCAGCGAAATAGCTAACCAGAAACCCGCCACTATTTTGCTGGCCACCGCCTCAAGCAAGTGGTCAAACAGCTTCTCAGGTAATTCGAAGCTCAAAATTATATATAGTGACGACCCAACGAGTATCGCGCTCTGCGGGGTGTTGAAGAATATTTTTGCCATATCATTAGGAATCAATGACGGCCTGGAACTTGGACATAACAGCAAAGGCGCGCTGGCCGTCAGTATTATTGATGAGTTCCAACGTCTACTAAGTGACCTGGGCGGTGATCCTAAGCAGGCCAACAGTTTAGCCGGGCTTGGAGACTTATTGGCTACCGGTTGGAGCAATTTATCATTTAACCACCGCATGGGCACGCTGCTAGTTAAGGACCCCGGAAACCACCCTCCAAAAGGCGAAGGCGTTGCCGCCCTAAAGGAGATTAAGGCAAAAGTCGATTTCACGGATTACCCGGTTCTCGGCGCAACCTACCGTATAGTCTTTGAATCCGCTAAGCCCATATCAATTACCGGCCATATCCAAGCGCCGGCCTAACCAGCCCGATTACCGGTAAAGTCTGGTATAATCATATTCACCATTTAACTTTCGACAATTCACTCATATGGCTACCGCCCGTCCCAAAAAAATTAGAATAGCAGTTGCTGGTATCGGCAACTGTTTCTCAGCCCTTTACCAGGGGTTTGCTTACTATAAGGAACACTCCGACGAAAACGTGCCAGGTCTGATGTTCGATGACATTGGCGGTTACGCTGCTACTGACATTGAAGTCGTGGCCGCTTTCGATGTCGACAAGCGAAAAGTCGGCAAACCGATTGGTAAGGCCATCTTTGCCAAGCCCAATTGCGCCCGGGTATTTATGGAAAAAGTGCCGGCCGGTTGCATCGTCCAGATGGGACCGGTTCTTGACGGCGTTTCCGACTATATGTTGGATCAGCCGGAAGAGTTAGGTTTTCGTATTGCTAAGGCTAAACCGGTTGACGTAGCACGCGTCTTAAAAGACACCAAAGCCGATATTCTACTCAACTACCTGCCAGTGGGCTCCCAAGCTGCCACAGAATACTACGCCCAGGCCGCCATAGACGCCAAGGTTGCCTTTTTAAACTGTATACCGGTATTCATCGCCAGCGTTCCTAAGTGGGAACAGAAATTTATTGACGCCGGCTTGCCGCTTATAGGCGACGATATGCGCAGTGCTTTCGGGGCTAGTATTTTGTCACAGGTATTACAGGAGCTGGCTTTTGACCGCGGTTTCCAGGTTGATTTCCACCAGCAGATAAACATTGGCGGCAACACCGACTTTAACAATATGATGGTCCAGTCTAGGCTGGCATCAAAGAAAGAGTCCAAAGAGAACGTAATAAGGGCCCAAAACGACCTACGGGGCATACCGGTACCAAAATACAGCTTGTTTGCCGGCCCGAGCACCCATTTGCCTTACTTAGAGGACAATAAAGTGGCTTACTTTAACTTGCGCCTACGCGGCTTCGGTAACGCCCCCGTTAACGTTGATATAAAACTATCGGTGCAAGACTCTGAAAATAGCGCCGGCGTTGTCATAGACGCTATCCGTTATTTGCAAGTAGCCCGTGAACTTGGAGTAGTCGGAGCCTTGCGTGGTCCTAGTGCTTGGACCCAGAAAACGCCGCCCGTGCAAATGCAGTACGCTGATGCCAAAGAAGCTTGTGAGCAGCTTGCCAAGCGTCAGCTGGATGCCCGTCACCACAATCAAAAACCGGCAACTGCACGCTCCTAAACTAATCTTCAAGCCGGCTTGCGGCTGACTCGTCAATTAGCCAGGTAACCTGGCCGCCGCCAGCTTCAATAGCACTAACAGCTTGGTTAATAGGCAGGGAGCCATCGCCCCCGAAGACCTTAGCTATGATTTCCGACTTGCCATCGCCAGCCGCCATAATCAGGCAATTGCTGGACTTGCTAAGCGCCTTCAGTGTCAGGCTGATGCGCTCAGATGGCGGCTTCGGGGAATTATGCACGGGGATAACCAGCGGCCCCGTAATATGCAAGGCCGGATGGCCAGGGAACAGCGACAGAGTATGCCCGTCTTCGCCCATACCGAGCCAGACTATGTCAAAGCTAGGAACGATATCACCTTCGGTCATTAAACTGGACAATTGCTGAATATAATCTTCCGCCGCAGCTTCCGGGCTTTGCTCGCTCTTTGGCTTCAGCTGATGTTCCACAGGCAAGCCGACAGCTTCAAGCAAGGCCTGGTTAATAAGAGGCCAATTGGCGTCGGGGCTGGTTAGTGGCACGCAGCGTTCGTCACCAATAGCTACAATAACCTTGCTCCAGTCAACTTTGTCAGCATAACTACTCGCTAGCAAACGGTAAGCCCCCATTGGCGCGCTACCGCCAGCTAGCAACCAGTTCGCCTGGCCGCGGCTAGCAACCGCCTTATTTAACACCTCCGCCGTTAATTCGGCGGCATTTGCAGCTATCGCCTCAAGATTGGATTCTATTTGCACCTTGGCCATTACTATATTTTCTACCCTCGTTGACTCAAATTATACTATACTGGTTGTGAACATGGATGAAACACAGCCTACTGCAGATATTGCCGTAATCGGACTGGCGGTCATGGGCCAGAACCTGATCCTCAATATGAATGACCACGGTTTTACCGTGGTTGCTTTTAACCGCACACTCAGTAAAGTCGATGACTTCCTAGCCAATGAAGCCAAAGACACTAAAGTCATTGGCGCCCACTCCGTAGAGGAAATGGTAGCAAACCTAAAGAAGCCCCGCCGGATAATGATGATGGTTAAAGCCGGCGATCCCGTTGATGAAACTATCACCCACGTCCTGCCGCACCTGGAACCAGGCGACATCATTATAGATGGCGGCAACTCGCTGTTTACCG
>PKXF01000004.1:38359-79029 GCA_003133385.1 Candidatus Saccharimonadota bacterium
GCCCTGTTGCGACTGGGTCGGCGAGGGCGGTGCTGGACATTACGTAAAAATGGTCCACAACGGTATAGAGTACGGTGACGAGCAGCTCATTTGCGAAGCCTATCAGCTGATGCGTAATTACCTAAAACTCAGCGAGGAAAAGATGTCCAGCATATTCGCAGACTGGAACAAAGGCGAGCTGGACAGCTTCCTGATTGAGATTACCGCCGACATACTTAGCCATAAAGATGAAGACGGTTCGCCGCTCGTCAATAAGATATTAGATGCCGCCGGTCAAAAAGGCACAGGCAAGTGGACGGTTATTAACGCCGTCGAACTGGGCCAACCGGCGACTCTGATCAGCGAAGCCCTCTTTGCCCGGTTTACTTCAGCGCTGAAAGATGAGCGCGCCACTGCCTCAAAAACCTTGGTCGGGCCGCAGACTTCGCCTCAATCCGAAGAAGGAGCAACCGAGTTTGTTGACCAGCTCCGTCAAGCTTTATACGCCAGTAAAATTGTCAGCTATGCCCAAGGCTATATGCTGATGCGGGCCGCAGCGGGCGAATACGGCTGGAATCTAAATTACGCCGGGATTGCCCAAATGTGGCGCGGTGGTTGCATTATCCGCAGCCGTTTCCTTGGCGACATCACCAAGGCCTACGACACAAATAAGGGCCTTACCAATCTCTTGCTTGACCCGTTCTTTACAAGCGCTATTACCAATAACCAGTCTGCCTGGCGCAGCATTGTAGCCGCCGCAGTACAAGCCGGTATCCCTCTCCCGGCTATGAGCAGCGCCTTGGCTTTTTACGATGCCTACCGGACTGANNCGGCGCGCACACCTACGAGCGCACTGACAAGCCGCGCGGCGAGTTCTTCCACACCAACTGGACAGGCCACGGCGGCACTACCAGCTCCAGCTCTTATAACGCATGAGGCATTTGTTCGATGCTTAGATAACGTTACGTTGTTAAACTTTAGCGATAGATGATTAAGAACTAGCCCTCAGCCTTCAACGAAGGGTCAGAACCGAAAAGCTCTTGATTAAGGGCACCGACTTCTGGTGTGATAAGCGATGTGTATAAGCCTTGACTTTCCTCACTTTCGGTAAACATGTGCCACCGGTCTAAGACACGCATCTCCTGTCCCCGGTCTTGAAATAAGGTCCCATCAAAAGAACTGCCGCCACTCCCTGGATCAGGTACGTAGTCTAGCCCAGAATCTGTATTCGCAAAACCTACCTGATTGCCGATTTCATCTCTGTAACTTCTGTCTGTAAACCATTTATCATATAGTATGCCGGTTACGCCACTTTCATTTGAATCTAGAATAGCTTTCGCGTTTTCAACCCAAACATCTCGAACCGCCGCTAAGCCGAGGCGCATAATGGGTCGCCCTTTTAATCCTTGCTCCTGAATATTGTGCCGCCGTTGCATTTGGCTTGCCATCAGATTTGGAAAACTCCTTAGCACAGCCACGTCTATATCTCTATCGTTAGAGAATCTTTTGTGATGTTCTAGGTCATGACGTTCACCAAGAGTACGGTCTTCATAACTTAGAATCACAAAGTCTGGATGTAAAAGAGCGATCTTATTTTTGATATATATTGGTTGCCTCTCGGGGCGAGGAGAGCCATCAGCTACGTTGTTGACATGCATGACAGAGCGTTCACCATCGCCTCTTAGGCCTTCTGATAGCCAGTGAATCACTGCATGGTTACCCGACCTTCTTATTCCAAAGAGATGTATAAATGTCGGATTACGTTCTTGCCGGGATGTCAGCACTGCCGATTTCGGAGTTTCGCCTGATGTCATTAATATATTATACAATGCTATGCTAGTATAGGCAATGTTGTGTTATTGAGGCTTTTAGCCAAGACTGCGGCGCAAAACGGCCATTTTCTCAATTAGACCAGTTAGAACTTCACGGTTATCTTTAATGAGCAGGGCATCGGCACTGAGCTTGTGATGGGCTATTTCATCTTTGGACTGCGGTCCAAAACGTAAACCAAGTATATTTTCAGCCTCGGCAACGTCAGTTTGAACCTGCTTCCAAGCAGGATTGTTGGCAGCCAGTTTGGCAAGATTGTCACTGTTCAGGAAACGACCGGCCCGCTCAAGATCGGATAGGATGTTACGATAATACTTTTTAACTATGCTAACCCCGTCAGGGCCGATCTTCTTCAGGCTACGGCCCATACCAATAAACTCCGGCGGCACGCCGATGGAATAAAAACCGGCAGTAAAGGTAATCGCCCTGGGCATTTTTTGCTGCCCCATGGTCCGGCCGTAGGCCAACAGCCCGATGTGCTGGCGTCGGTCACGGCGGCGTGGTACGGCATCGAAAAATGGTCCCATGTCTACCGCAATGCCTGACAAAGCCTCTTGGTACAGCTTGGCGCTGGCCGCGCCGATCGTCTCGAGCTTTTGTTGGTCGGCAGCGTCAATAATTTGAGGTAAGGTATTCGGTAAAACTTTTTCCAGTTTCTTTATGGCGGCCTTAACAGTATTAATAGGGTAATCGTAGCGGAAAGACGATTGGATACTGACAGTCCGCATGCCAGGGTATTCCTGCACGTAGCTGTCAATGGTGTTTGGTGTCAAACCGCCTCTAAAAGGTAGGCTGCCAACGCCCGAAATCGGGTACATAGCAATGTCAGTGCTCTCTGAATACTCCTGTATTCTGGACAGTGCCAGCTTGTTAGCAATAACAGTCGACAACAGCCCGGAGACTAGGGCCGGGTCGGAACGGGCCAGAAACGGCCTGATATATTCGGGACGCGTACCAAAATGCTTCTCGTGCATGCGGACGTATTCAGTAAGCAAGGCGCCAACCGACTGCTGGCTCTCCACGCTTTCGACTAGCGGGATAAGCTCCAGGTAATCGGTATTTTTAGTTCCGTCAGGTGTAAACTGGCTGGATTTAAAATGTGCCAGTTTTTGAAACAGCAGCTGCATATGCATCAACTGGTCGGCCCGTTCGGTCATCGGCAGAATAATTTCAAAAAGCGGCCTATGGGCAAATTTCAAATCACGGGCAAAGTCTTCGCTGGTTAATATAACCGTCATGGCCTGCAGCAGGCTATAGCCCTTTTCCTCCCAGATATTTGGTATGCGGAAAGTTAGAAACTTGTCGCGGCCCAGCTGGTTCTTAGAAAAGTAATCATAATAATCACTAAAAAGCCGGTCAATAACAGCCGCATCGGCATGCTTGCCCTCCCAGTCCCACATGTATTCGCTGACGCCGTAATCTTTAAAACAAACGACTGCCTCGCTAATCTCCTGATGGAAACTAATAAAAGGACTGCCGGCTTTATCCCAATAAGGCGCATCGGCATTATCCGGGTGCTGGGTGGCCATGGTACTCGGTATTTTTCTCATAGCGCGTGTCATTTCTGCTGCTTAACAAACTCCGTTATTTTTTCAAGAGCCTTGGAGAGTGTGTAGCCATCGGCAGAAAATGTCAAGCGGGCAAAGCCCGGGGCCAAAAAAGCTTCACCAGCCACTAGCGCCACGCCGGTCGTGGTGAGCAGCTGTTCACACCACGCAGCGCTACTGTCAGTAAGACCTCTAACATCGAGAAAAAAGTAAAAGGCCCCGCCCGGCAGATGGTAGCTGAGACCATCAACGCCTTTTAGGGCGGTATCGACTTGTCTGCGCTGCGCCCTTAGCGTGTTGAGCGTCTCAGCCGGTGGCCGGTCATGGTGGGCCATGGCTGCCAGAGCGGCTTGCTGGCTCGGCACTGCGGCATTGCCAGTTATGTGACTGAGTAAGCCGGTAACGGCCTGGGCCACGGGCTCAGAAGCGATAACATAGCCTATGCGCCAACCGGTCAAGGCCTGGCTTTTGGAGAAGCCGTTAATAATGACGACTTGCTCAAACCCGATGGTCGGTACAAGCGTAAAGCTGTCGTCATAGACTAACTTGGCATAAATATCATCGGCTATAACCGTGATGTCCTTGCCATTAAGGACCTCCTTGAGATCCATAAGCGCGGCTTTGGAGAAAATAGCGCCAGTCGGGTTATGGGGTGANNCAAGGTTATGGGGTGAATTGACCAGGATTGCTTTGGTACGCTCTGAAAGATTGTTTTTGACCGCCTGGGCATCAATATCAAAGTCTTCGGTGAGTGGCACCGGTACTACAACTCCGCCAACCAGCTCAATCAAATGTATATAGCTTACCCAGGCAGGCACTGGCACTATAACTTCGTCACCGGGATTAATTAATGCCAGCAGTACTGCGTAAAGGGCCGGTTTGGCTCCAGCACTCACCACCACATTCTTCGGCTGTATCCAATCAAGCCCGTACCAGGTGCTTGCTTCCCCTGCGATCGCCAGCCTAAGCTCTGGCAGACCGGCAACCGGGGTATACTTATTGAGCTTTAGGGTTTTGGCTACGGCTTTTTGGATGTAGTCCGGCGTGTCAGTGCCCAGCTCGCCGGCCGTTAGGTTATAAATGGTCTTTCCTTCTGCCGCCAGACTTTTAGCCCGGGCGTTTAAGGCAAGCGTAGCGCTCTCCTGTATCAAATCCATACGACCGGCCAAAGCAATGTCATTCATAGCCAGTCAATTATAGCCTAAAACCAACTCAATCTTCACTAGTTGCCAGTCTAACTATCAGCGGCCGGTGATCGGATATGTCAACGTCCGGGCAAGCCTGCGACAAAATTTTGAACTCCGGGCTTACATACATGAGGTCAACCGCCGCCGTGGCGTAGCCGGGATTAGTCTTGCGGCGCATATTAAAGGTACTGACCAGCTCCGGACCAAAGACTGGGGTAAGCTTTGCTTCGAGGTTACGCATTGCCCGGTTGGAAGCTTTGGCATTGCTGTCGCCGGTTAATACCACACGGGGCTTTTCATCAATGCTCTTAATTATTGTCTTGCTCATCCGCTCACGCTCGGGGCTAAAGTTATCACCGTCCATGTCCCACACGCCGTGCATGTTAAAAACATTAATTGGGCCGGCTTCAGTACTTAGCTCAACGTACTGCAGCGGTGCAGGGAAGATCGGCCAGTGCTCAGCTAGATCTTGGTAGTCGATAGTCTGATCAGGCGGATCATTCATGTAAATGAGTTCCCGTTTTGATATTGGAAATTTAGACAACACGGCGTTACCATGCGCAATTTTTGCCTCGGGTCCTTCCGAAAAGCTCTGCTTATAGGCTTCGGCGAAATCGGAGTAAGGGTAGCCAAGGCGTTCATGCAGCACCGCCATCGACCGGTATTTATCAGCTAATTTCAAATCCTTGCCGTTATAAACCTCTTGCAAGGCGACAACGTCGGCATCTTCAGCGCGCAAAAAATCAATAATGGCCGGAAACAGCTCGCCGCCCAACCACAAATTCAGACTTATAACTTTTAAACTCACGCATCCTATTATAAAGGCGCAGACGTGAGACGCATAGTGATAGTCTGACCTCATATACAAAGTATAGTAATCCTGCTATACTCATAGACTGTGGCAGACGAAAAAACAATCATTTCAGCTCACGATTTAGTGAAGCGTTTTGGAGACGTTAAAGCCGTCAACGGTATTAGCTTTGAGGTGAAAAAAGGTGAAATTTTTGCTTTCCTCGGGCCAAACGGCGCCGGTAAAAGTACGACTATTAAAATGCTGACTACTATGCTTAGGCCGACTAGCGGTGAACTCCGGCTGGCCGGTCATGACGTCACCCGTGAGCGCGATTCCGCCCGTAAAGCATTCGGCATCGTCTTCCAGGACCCGAGCCTTGACGAAGAATTAACAGCCTATGAAAACATGGATTTGCATGCCAGCTTATACAGTATTCCGAAGTCCAAGCGCCCGGCCCGCATACAGACCTTGCTGGAACTAGTCGAGCTCTGGAACCGCCACGATTCATATGTAAAGACTTTCTCAGGCGGCATGCGCCGCCGTTTGGAAATTGCCAGGGGATTGCTACATGAACCCAAGATCTTATTTTTAGACGAACCAACTCTCGGCCTCGATACCCAAACCCGTAACCTTATGTGGGATTATGTGCAGAAGCTGAGCCACGAAAAGGGCATGACCATTTTCTTTACTACCCACTATCTTGAGGAGGCCGAAGCCGTCGCCGAGCGGATCGCCATTATTGACCAGGGTACGATTGTGGCCAGCGGCACAACCACGCAGTTATGCAAACAGACTGATACTAAGACCCTAGAAGAAGCCTACCTCAAGCTCACCGGCAGAACGCTCCGTGACGAGTCCGAGTCAGGCAATAATGACGGAATGAACTTTAAGATGGCGCTGCGCAACCGGCGGCTGAGGTAAGGAGCGTATAAGGATATGGACATACTAGTAGTACTTTGGCTCAGGCAAATGAGGCGCTACGTACGCAGCGGCTCCCGGCTGCTCGGTAGCCTAGGCCAGCCAATCCTGCTGCTGCTAGCGCTTGGTTACGGCATTGGCGCTATTTACAAGCGCGCCGGCGAAGGTAATTATCTCCAATTTCTGGTGCCAGGCATTATTACACAGACCGTACTTCTGTCGGCAATTTTCTGGGGTATTATTATTCTGCAAGACAAACGTTTCGGATTTTTGGCCGAAATGCTGGTAGCACCAGTATCGCGTCTGAGAATACTACTCGGCAGCGCAATCGGTGGCGCCACCATATCGATTATCCAAGGTACCATGGTTTTTTTCATCTCCTTCGCCCTTGGTTTCCGACCGCATCACTGGGCCCTGGTGCCAGCAGCTTTCCTGGTGTTAGTGTTTATGAGCATCGCCTTGACATGCTTTGGAGCTGGTTTAGCCTCCATGGTGGAAGATTTTCAAGGCTTTCAGGGCATTAACAATCTGCTGGTTATGCCACTCTTCTTTCTCTCCGGTGCGCTATACCCGCTCAATAACGTACCGACTTTCCTGAGGATTATCAGTACCTGTAACCCGGTGACCTACATGGTTGACGCCCTGCGCTATCTACTGGCAGGCCAAAGTCACTTTGGCATTACCAAAGATCTGATTATTATGACAATAACGTTTATCGTAACCTTAACTTTTGCAGTCAACCGCTTTAACCGTATTGAGATATAGCCTTTTTGAGGCTGCTAACTATTGAACACGTGCTTTCGTTGGCTCATAATAAATGCCACAATGCCCACCAGCAGCATTAACCAGTAGGTGATCAGGCGGAAAAGCAAAGCGATCGCCAGGGCAGAACCACTGCCAATGTGATAGGCGACGAAACCGGCGGTAAGGCCGGCTTCAAAGCCACCGAGACCACCCGGTGTCGGTGTAACTGTGCCGGTGCTGAGACCGAAGGTGAAGATAAGCATAACGACGATTAATGGCAGGTGCACGCCTATGGCCAGCATGCAGCTATACAGGCAAAGAACATTGCACGCTGTCAGTAGCATCGACGATAACAGGGCCCCGCTCAGCCGCCACGGGCGGCGTTCGTAAACGGCAATCTGGCTGCCGATTGTTGCCAGCAGGCGTTTCAAATGGCGGCGGCTGAAGACTAGGCCGATAAGTACTACAGCGATAACAACGCCTGCTATTACCTCTGCCACGGATTTTATCTTGTGTTCGGAACCGGCCGCCAGATGGCGGCTATATTCTGAAGACAACGCTAAAACCACCATTACGATCAGGGCGTGCCCAACAATACCCAGCAGATTATTGACTGCTACTACTGAAGCCGCTTGGGTTGTACCNNGTAGGCATAATTGGCGCCTAGCGCCCCGACCCCGGCCGGCAATAAGCGGTTAACGAGCATGGCAGCAAACTGCACAACTACGACTTCGTGATAGCGCAAACGCAAAGGGGCCAGCAGGCAATAGGTTAAAGCCGCCAACAGGTAAGTTGTTATCGTCAGGCCGACCGCCGTTAACGTCCAGACCAGCTTAAGATTGCCCAAAAGGTGCCAGCTGTTCCGGAAAATAGATAACTGCGGTAGCAAAACGTAAAGGGCTAGAATAAACAACAAGGCCAAGAGTACCTGGCGGCGGTCAATAGAAATTTTGGAGTTTGGACTCGCCATACGCTAGTTATTATAGCCCGGACATGTTCAAAATCTTACCCAGTAACTACCACGACTATGTTTTAATAGGATATTAACTCAATCTAAAGCGAGGTGGATACTTCTTGAAATGATACCCACTACTAATTCTGTCACCCCAACACTAAAAACCATGCGGCGGTGTATAGCAGTGGCCGTAATGTATATCGTCCTTATTTTCATTTTGCCTGCCAACCACGGCACCATGCATTATTATCATCTTTCGGCCGTCGGATACCGAGTCGTCAACGTGGCCCTGGCCCTGCCGACGATTGCCGTATGGTTTGCGGCCTTCTGGGGTTACGCCAAATTGCGTGAATACAGCAGCGCCATAGCTAGAAGTAAAGAAGGCCCGCAGTTCGATGGGCTGGCAAGCGGTTGCGCCTGGCTGGCATGGAGCCTGCCGGTAACTACCCTCAGCGCATTCCTGCTGAACGGCCTAGCCAACAAGTGGCCGGCTTTTCATAATTCAGCCATAATAATTTCCAATTACTTTGCCCTAATTCTGCCCCTTATTGCGTTCATTACCATCAGCCTGGCCGCCCGTGGGATGATTGGTAAATCCCGTCTCAATATGGATCTGGCTGGCGCCCGCGTGTTGATGGCGATCTTTTTAGCAGGCGGCTTGGCGTATTGCTTCTTCATATTCCGCCACCTTGACCTGAACAGTTTGGCCAGCACGAATAATCCGTACTTTTTACCAGCCTGGCTGATGATAATAAGCGTTATCATTCCATACCTATACGCCTGGTTTATAGGGCTGCTGGCCGCCTACGAAATTAGCTTGTTCAGCGCTAATGTCCAAGGGTTACTGTACCGGCGGGCGCTGCTATATATGGTGAGCGGACTTGTTGCCGTGATACTCAGTTCGATTGCCTTGCAATATATAAGCAGCGTCGTGCCCAGGTCAGGTGACCTGTTGTTTGACTATAGGCTGCTGATAATTTTGGTGGTGCGGATTGTTGGCGGCGTTGGTTTTTTTGTGCTGGCTATAGGCGCCAGCCGGCTCAAGAAGATTGAGGAGGTGTAGGTATTATGACCAGTAGCTCCAACGCCACAATTTATGACAAAGTCGTGCGCATAACGCATGCGTATCTTGGCCCGGCCGCCAACCGTTTTATAGCCCGCCAAGTAAAAAACCACCTGCATAAACGCCCTGGCGATTTATCGCCGGCTGACCTGCTACACCTTATAGATTGGATCAGGGTTGCCGTTTCTTTGCTAACTGAGGACAGCGAGGTTGTTGAGCGCTACATTGCCGAACTGCAAAAACTGGCGCATAGTTATGGAAGGCAAACCGGTAAAAACTAATGGGAACTGCCATGCCCAAGCTTGATAAAACAATACACCTGCCACTTTCGTATGAACGGCGTACCGAATCTGAAGCCTTGTTTAACAGTATGGGCGATGGCGCCATAACCACCGACGAATTCGGCAAGATTACCCGGGTTAACCCGGCCGCCCAACAAATTCTTGGCTACAAAGAGTCCGAGCTCATCGATGCCTGGCTCCCGAAAAAGATCATTGCCTTGTCATTTGACGGCAATATCATAAATCTTATTGACCGGCCGATTACCAAAACGTTCTTAACGGGTAAACCAATCTCCGCCAAGATGTACTACCGCCGAAAGGATGGGGAAAGAGTGCCGGTGGCCGTCAGTGCTTCGCCGATTATGTTGAACGGCAAACCGCTTGGGGGCATCGAAGTCTTCCGCGACATTACGCTTGAGCAAGAGGTTGACCGTATGAAAAGTGAATTTATTTCATTGGCTTCACACCAGCTGCGCACGCCGCTGTCTGCCATTAAAACCTACACCCATATGCTGGCAGAGGGCTACATGGGCCCGTTGAATGCCGCCCAAAAGAAATCACTCAATACTATTGTTACGGCTTCCAACCGCATGAATGAGCTGATTAGCACCTTGCTAAACATCACCCGGATCGAGAGCGGCACGATTGAAATGACACCCAAAATGGTCCACATAGGGGCGGTCATTAACGAAGTGTTGCCTGAGTTACTTATTATGGCCGAGGAAAAAAAGATTACAGTTACGCTTGAAGTATCTAACACCGTACGTAACCGCATCAGGACCGACCCGTTAATAGTAAAAGAAGTTATAACTAACCTGGTAAGCAATGCCATTAAATACACGCCTAAGGACGGGGCAGTTGAAATTATGGTCAAGCCGCGGGCCAATGAAATATTGGTCGAAGTCCGTGATAGCGGCTGGGGCATACCGGCTTATGCCCAAGACCAGATATTCAGCAAGTTTTTCCGTGGCCAGAACATTGTTAAGCGCGAAACCAACGGCACGGGACTGGGTTTGTACCTCGTAAAAGGCCTCATCGATGTACTAGGCGGTAAAATATGGTTTACATCCCAGGAGACCGTAGGCACCAGCTTTTTCTTTAGCTTGCCCCGCTCCAAACGCCCCGGTCCCACCCAAAAAATAGATAAAGGCTATAATTTGTAAGAAATGCAACAGTGACAGGCGCTCCGACTATGCTATAAATATATATGAAGAAACGCTTAAGAAACTAAGTGGAGGCAAAAAATGGCACGTGTATTAGTAGTTGAAGATGACCGCGATCTTAATAAAGCCTACTCTATTATCCTCAGGCATGAAGGCCATGAAGTTGTCTCGGCATTTGACGGCCAAGAGGCACTCGACAAGTTAACAGACTTTGAACCGGATTTGGTATTACTCGATCTTCTAATGCCGATCATGGGCGGTCTGGAGTTTTTGCAGCAATGGGAGAAATCCAAGAGGCAGCCAAATGTCAAAATCTTAATTTTCACCAACATGGAAAACTCGCCCGAAGTCGCTGAAGCCTACAAACTGGGGGCCGAACGCTGCATTATTAAATCCTGGACCGCGCCCCACAACCTGGCCCGGGTGGTCAGCGACAGCTTAGCCGGCACAAGTAAGACCAAACGGTTAAAGGCTTCAAAGACTAAGACGCCAGTGTAGCGGCTTCTATATCAGCCATAAATTGATCATTTAGCCGCTGAGTAAGTTTATGGCGGTCTAACTGGTATGGCGTGTGCTTGCTGTAATAGATAACACCTTGTTTTTTCAGTTTATTCAGTTCAGTTGCGGCTGTTTCACGGGTGAGACCGGTAAGGTTGGCGAAGTCTTGATGGGTCAGTTCCAATAGTATCTCAATCTTGTCATCAGCCAATGGGCGTCCATAAGTCAGTGCTAAGTAGTGCAGACTGTAAATGAGCTTGTCGCTGGCCCTGGAATGCTGAAGGGCATTAAGCCTAAGACTAGCACCGATTTGATCTGATAAAACATGCTGTAGCTCCTGAAATAACAGCTCCGGCCGTTTTTTTATAAAAGTAACGAACTGTGCGCGGTCAATGGCATAGACTTGGACTTCCGGCGTAAACGCCTCGTAGTAATACATGGCGTTAGACGCCTTACCATAGACCCAGGAAGCCGGAAAGGTGCTGTCTGGCGCATAGAAGGCCACTGGCTTCTCGTCGCCGTTGACGCTCAGGTTATAGGCTTTGACGCTGCCCGATTTGATAACGTAAGCCGTCCTAGGCACTTCGCCCTGAAAAATAATAACTTCGCCTTTTTTAAAAGTGCGAACCGGATGCCGTTCTAAAAACAGGTGCAAATAGTTGACTGCCACTTGATCGCTCATATACGGAGCATACCATTCATTGCCCGTCTAAACCACCCATACTGCAGCATTCTGTCACAAAATTATAAGGGACAGTTCTCGTAGTCATGGCTTGCGATAGCACTAAGGGTTAAGCAATTCCTCAGCTTGTACCTGTGTAATCATGCTCAGTCACTACTATATTAAAGATTAACTATACAAAGAGGACTTTTAACTATTATGAACGTAGTTAGCCGCGGTATCCGCAACGCCTTCCGCAACGTTATACGTACGTTCTCAATCGTTATCATCCTTGGTCTCAGCATCGGCTTAAGCCTGACTATGCTGATAGCCCACCAAGCAGTCGGCGACAAAATCCAATCAATCAAAGCATCGGTCGGCAACACCGTCAGCATCTCGCCAGCCGGAGCCCGGGGCTTTGAAGGTGGCGGCAACCCGTTAACCGCAGCAAATTTGAATTCTGTTAAGTCTTTGCCGCATGTGCTGTCAAACGTAGCCACGCTCTCAGACCGACTGACAAGCAGTAATTCCAGCCTGCAGTCGGCCATAGATGCCGGCGCGCTCGGCAAACGCTTCAGCCAAAACAGCGGCTTTGTATTCCATGCCCAAACCGGCGAAGCTATTGGCGTTGGCGGACCGGGCGGCGGAGGCAGTTTCAGCTTCACGCCGCCCGTCACAGTAACCGGCACTAACGCTCCGACCAATCTATCGGCAGGCCCCCTGGGCGGTGGCGGTACGTTTACACTCAAGTCCGGCAGCGTCTTTAGCGCCAACAGCACCGCTGACGTAGCTTTAGTTAGCACCTCAATTGCCAGCAAGAACAACCTAAAAGTCGGTTCATCTTTTACGGCTTATAACACCGCTGTTCAAGTCGTCGGCATTTTTGATGCTGGCAACACTTTCAGTAATAACCAGGTAATCCTGCCGCTAGCTACCGAGCAGAATCTAAGCAGCCAAACTGGCGACCTGACCAGCATTACCCTGAACGTCGATTCGATTAGCAATGTTAGTACCGTAACTTCAGCCGCCTCCAAGGCACTTGGTAGCTCGGCAGACGTCACTAATGCAGCATCCGATGCCCAAACTACCATAACCCCGCTGCAGAATATCCAGAGCATCTCGCTCTATAGCCTGATCGGGGCGGTTATTGCCGGCGCCATCATCATTCTGCTAACCATGATCATGATAGTCCGTGAGCGCCGGCGCGAGATCGGCGTTATAAAAGCCATTGGCGGCAGCAATGTCAAAGTTATGGGCCAGTTCATGGTGGAAGCCGTTACCTTTACGTTCATGGCGGCAGTCATCGGTATCGGACTTGGCGTACTTGCCGGTAATCCCATTACGCGTCTGTTGGTTAATAATAGCTCGTCTTCGGCGTCAGTTGCTACTCCATTTGGCGGTGGTGGTGGCCGCGTACTCAGAGCAGGCGGCCACGGTTTCGGTGCACTCCGTAACAACTTCTCCAACATCCATGCCATCATCGGCTGGAATATTATCCTCTACGGACTAGCGGCGGCTCTGATCATAGCAATCGTAGGCAGCGGTCTGGCGTCGTTGTTTATCGCAAAAATCAGGCCAGCTGAAGTTATGAGGGTCGAGTAGGCCATGAATAAACTGCCGTCCATACCTAAAGCAGCGGAAAGGGGACAACTATGTTAGAAGTTAAAAAGATCAAACGTCTTTTTAAGAGCGGTGACTTGCAAGTTGCCGCAGTTAACGGCGTGTCCTTCAGCGTACCCGATGGCCAGTTCGCCAGCATTGTCGGCCGTAGTGGTAGCGGCAAAAGCACGCTGCTCAGTCTGCTAGGCGCGTTGGATAAACCGACCAGCGGCAGTATCAAGGTCGACGGCGAGGATATTACCCAGCTAAACGACCACAGCTTAATTCGCTACCGTTGCCAAAAAATCGGTTTTGTCTTTCAGAGCTACAATTTGGTGCCAAACCTAACAGCTGCCGAAAATGTTATGCTGCCAATGGAATTTGCCGGGGTTGGCGCTAAAGAACGCCAAGAGCGCGCCGTAACATTGCTGCAACAAGTCGGGCTGACCGAAAACGAAATAGGCCGCAAGCCGGGTCGCCTGAGCGGCGGCCAGCAGCAGCGGGTTGCCATTGCCAGAGCGTTGGCTAATAAGCCAAAATTAATCCTGGCCGATGAACCGACCGGAAATCTTGATAGCCAGACGGGCAAAATGATCTTTGACCTTTTGCACGGTCTAGCTAAGAGCGAAAAAACCACCATTATTGTTGTGACTCATGACCTGGAAATCGCTGGGAAAACTGACCGGGCCTTCCAGCTCAAAGATGGTAAATTGCAGGAGAAGAAGTAAGATGGCAGACAAAATTGTAAGCGGTGAAGAATACCAGGCTATGAGCCGGAAACCGGCAAAACCGGGCCACGAAGTTTCGTTATCGAGCAACACGATTGTTATAGTGGTCGTTGTTATAGTACTGTGCCGTTTAAGCTTTTTGGGCGGCGCAGCTTATGGTAAACATAATGCCCGGGCAGCGACTGCCACAACGTCTGCCTTTGGCGGTGGACCAGGTGGTTACGGCGGCGGCTTCCGTAATGGTGGCGGCTTTGGACAAGTGACAGCAGTTAGCAGTACAAGTATTACCGTGCAAAATCCCCGGTCCGGTACAAGTAAGACCTATACAATCACTAGCTCTACGACAATTACCGATAACGGTCAGGCGGTTAGCGCTAGTAGCATCCAAACCGGCGCTACCGTTATCGTACGGGTTGCCAGTTCAGGAAGCACTACAGCAACCAGCATTATGGTCAACCCCAGCTATGGTGGGGCATCAAGTAGCAGTGGTGGCAGCGCCGGCGGTAGTAGTACGACAAGTGGCAGTGCTACTGTCGTCCAGTAAAGACTGCCCTTATGCTACAGCTAATTTTCAACCGTGGCCTTATAATATAGAGTATGAGGATACTAGTTATTGAAGACGAGCCAAAGATTGCCCAGGCTGTCAAACGTGGCCTGGAGCTTAAAGGCTTTGCCGTTGACGTAGTATACGACGCCGATACCGGACTGGCCTACGCCAGCGATCCTGACTATGACGCAATCGTACTCGACCGCATGTTGCCCGGCAGTATGGATGGCGTTAAGTTATGCCAAAAACTCCGCAGTGACGATATAAGCACTCCGATTATTATGCTGACGGCCCGGGGCACCATCGGTGACCGCGTCGAGGGTCTGAACAGCGGAGCCGACGACTACCTGGTCAAACCATTTTCATTTGATGAATTAACCGCTCGCGTCCGGGCGTTGCTCCGCCGGCCGCCGGTCCAGGTCGGCACATCGCTGAAACTAGCCGACTTGACCCTAGACACTGGCAGCTATGAAGTACGCCGGGGCGAGCAGCCAATCAAGCTATCCCACAAGGAATTCACCTTACTGGAGTACCTTATGCATCATCCCGGGCAGGTTATAACCAAAGATATGATTATCAGCCATGTATGGGACCAGGACGCCGACATTCTGCCAAATACCATTGAGGTATATATCGGTTATCTCCGCAATAAGATCGACCGGCCATTCCCCAAATCCGAAGCGCTGCTGCAGACTGTGCGAGGCTTCGGCTATAAGTTAAGTACCGGCTAATCTATGTTCCGCTCAGCTACCTTCAAACTCACTATGTGGTACCTGGCTATTGTCATGGCTATCAGCATAATCTTTAGTTTCGCGCTGTATAACGTCACTACCGGCGAGCTCAACCGGGGCTTAAACCGCGAAACACAGCGTATCGACACCCAATTTCCGGTGTTTCAAAATGATCCTAACATTCGATACATGAGCACATATGCTTCTCAAGACGCTAGTCGTATTATGCTCAGGCTTATAAGTTTAAATTTGTTTGTCCTGGTCGGCGCCGGATTTGCCAGCTACTTTTTGGCCCGCCGGACCTTGGAGCCGATCGAGGCCGCTCATGAGCAGCAAAAACGCTTCACGTCAGACGTAAGCCACGAGCTGCGCACGCCGCTGACTGCTCTTCGGATGGAAAGTGAGGTCGCCCTGCTCAATAGCAAAACCAGCTCAGCCGAACTCCGTAAAACTATAAAAAGTAATTTGGAAGAAGTGACTAAACTCGACTTGCTTATTAACAATTTGTTGCGTCTAACCCAGTTGGAAGCCGATGAGCTCCAGCAACACTTTCAGCGCATCAGTAGCAGGGATGTGGTAGAGGCGGCAATTGAAAGGGTCAGTAAGCTGGCTGAGGCGCGTAAAATTACAATCAAGCAGACGGTTAAAGATGCTGCTGTTTTAGGCGATCAGGAAAGCCTGGTGCAGATCATTGTTATTCTACTCGATAACGCCATTAAATACAGTCCTGAAGGCAAGACTGTAACACTTGATGCTTCAGCTACAGGCAAGGAGGTCATCTGGCGTATTAGCGACGAAGGTAATGGCATTGAACAAGCGGCTCTAGAGCATGTTTTCGATCGTTTTTACCGTTCCGACAGCTCACGCGCCAAATCTACGACTGAAGGCTACGGGTTAGGCCTCAGCATCGCTAAGATGATTGCTGACGTACACGAGGGAAACATTACAGTCAAAAGCCGGGTCGGACACGGCACGACTGCCATCGTTTTGATACCTAAAGCCGCGAACACAGAAGCAGAGACCGTTGCAACTTAAGAATAAGCTTTACGTGCTACTCGCCAACCACATTACCAGTGCAGATATTTCTGTACTGGTTAGGGTTGAATGATCCCCCATATTGAGGGAAATACCACTCAATTGCAGTATATGCAGATTGTCCATGGCAGGTGGAAAGATTGAACGCAACAATGGTTGCTTGTGCTTGCGTGCCCTGAGACGTCGTTTCGTTAGGAGCAACATAAGTACTGGTGCCTTGACCAGTTGCGCGTGAACCTCCCCAAGATTGCCATGTCACATTAGTAACTATGCCCGTTGGATCACCACCATTATTAATAGTGGTAGGTTGAACTACGCCATAACCTTGTTGATAGGCACTCCATATTATGCCAAGCGTCGGTCCCGGCGTTGAAGATATCTTACTCCTTGAAGTATTTGCTTTGGTTTGAGTTATAGCTTTATTGATAACAGGCGTAGACTTGTGCCCATTATGATAGATAAGCCAGCCACCTAAACCAATGATTAACACACCTGCCAATACAAAAAGAACGCCTATTAAGCCGAAACCCTGATTCGATAAATTCTTCGGTAGCTGCCGTTTGATCATCTTGCGGTTATTATCTATTAGTCAAACTGCATTTTCAACTAAATGCTCGTAGCATCGGTTAACGAAATGCAGCGAACCCGCTCAAACTAATAAAGACGCAAAGCACCAGTAGAACAAGCAGTGAGATACCAAACATCTTGCGTGCCCAGCTATTATCATCGTTAGCCCCGAAGCCGTGAAATCCTGATATAAACCAGAATAGAGTTAAACCTACAGCCATAACGAAATAGAGTGGTCCGGTGTGGGCAAAAAAGGTCAGTGAAACGGCTGCCACACCAAAGGCCAGGATATAAAGCAGGATGTCACGTTTAGCAATTGACACTCCTTTGACAACCGGCAGAACCGGCAGCCCGGCAGCCTTGTAGTCATTACGGCGATACGTGGCGATAGCGTAAAAATGCGGCATTTGCCAAAACACTAAAATCAAAAACAGCGTTATAGCTGACGCATTAAGATGGTCGCTCACGGCAATATAACCGGCAACCGGCGGCATTGCTCCGGATATACTGCCGACAAGGGTGCCGTGTACCGACTTACGCTTGGCGTAACCATAAACTACGACGTAAAAAAACAATCCTATAATGCCGCCAATTACCGTCAGCCAATTAGTGTAAGCTGCCAGCACTATAAAACCGACCAGCCCCAAAACAGTTGCATAGGTAAGGGCGCTGCGTTTACTAATGGCCCCAGTGGCTAAGGCCCGGTTCTTGGTACGGGCCATTCTCTTATCAATATCCCTATCAATATAATTGTTGTAGACGCAGGCGCTGGCTATAACCAGTGATATGCCAAGCAGCGTTTCCAGCAGCAGCCGGTAGCTGACGTTGCCTCTGGAGGCTAAAAAAAAGCCGGCAATGGCCGGTACGGCGTTGCCGCGTATGATACCGGGTTTTGTAAGCTGATAATAAGTCCTAAACAATGTTTTAAACTAGATTCCTTGTTGGTTATTCATGTAGTTGTTTTGCTGGGTAGGCGTCATGCGGGAGTTCAGATTTGACATAATCCATAGCGAACCGCCGACGAGGACAACTACCACCATGATCATGAACAACGCCACGGCCAGTTTCCAGCGGGGTTTCGTCTCACGCCCTAGGTGCAGGAAAAACAGCATATGGACGATGAACTGTACCAGAGCCAGGCCGACAATGACAGCCGTGAGCACAGTGTTGCTAAACAGGTGGTTATAGACGGCAAGGTAAGCCGTAACCGTTAAATAGACGGCGAAAATATACCCAGCGACGTAAGAAGCCAAGGTGCCGCGGGCAGTATCATGTTGGGCTACAACAACTCTTTGGTGCTCGCTCATGGCGCAATTGCTCCTCTAAGATAAACTATCGTGAAAATAAAGATCCAGATAATGTCCAAAAAGTGCCAGAACATCGACAGGAATGTCAGACGCTTGATTATGCTGCGCGATAGTCCGCGCTTCAGTACTTGCCACATAAGAATTACCATCCACATCAAGCCAATCGTAATATGCAGCCCGTGGGTACCGACCAGCGTAAAGAACGCCGATAAAAAGCCGCTCCGCCGCCAGCTGTTGCCGGTAACTACGAAGTGCCGGAATTCCGTTAATTCAATAGCCAGAAAAGCTATACCTAGTGCAAAGGTCACAGCGAACCAGAACAAGGTCTGCTTACGGTCGTCACGATGTGCAGCCAGCATGGCCAGGCCGCAGGTAAAACTGCTTGTAAGTAATATGAGTGTCTCGGCCAGGACATTCTTCAGATTAAACAGCTGGTAACCGGACGGGCCGCCAGCGGTATTTCTAAACAGCACTGCATAGGTAGCAAATAAGCTGGCAAACAACACGCAATCAGTCATTATATAGATCCAAAACCCCAGGATTGGCTTGGAGTCGTCAGCTTGCGTAATAGCGCTGGAACTCATGCGTAGCCTCCTTGAGCCCGGGCTTTTTTATCCAGCTGCTCAAGCTTCTTGGCGGATATATGGTGCTCGGTGTGGTCATCGTTGCAGCGGACAAGAATCAAGAAAACTATACTGAATAGGCCGATAGCCGATAGCCAGACAATGTGCCAAATCGCCCCGAAACCAACCATGAACGACATTATGCCAATATATAGTCCAATAGCGCTATTCTTCGGCAAGCTAATTGCTTCGTAATGCGGCGGTTCAACTGCTGCTCCGGCAGCCCGGGCTTGTTTTACGGCCCAAAACGGATCGCGGCTATCAACCTCCGGCGTAACCGCATAGTTGTAAAACGGCACGGGCGAGGGGGTTGACCACTCCAGTGTCCGGCCATTCCAAGGATCACCGGTCGTATCACGAGCCTCGTGTCGGCCTCGAATACTCACGAATATTTGCAGCAGCTGCATGGTTACGCCAATCGCAATAATGCCGGCCCCGATGCCCGCAACAATAAACAAGGGCTGGTATCCCAGCGATGCGCTGTAGTGGTCCAGCCGCCTGGTGGCACCCATAAGCCCAAGTATATACAGAGGCCCAAAGGCCAGAATAAAGCCGACAAACCAGCACCAAAAGGCATAGTTCCCAAACCGCTCATTAAGACGGAAGCCAGCAAATTTGGGGAACCAATAGGTAACCCCGGCGAAGTAGCCAAATAGTACGCCGCTGACAATCATGGTATGGAAGTGGGCCACCAAGAACAAGCTGTTATGCAATTGGAAGTCGATCGCCGGCACGCCTAACAAAACGCCGGCTATGCCCCCCATCGTAAACAGCACGACAAAACCCATGAACCAGCGCATCGGCGTGGCGAATAAAATCCGACCGCGGTACATGGTAAACAGCCAGTTAAAGATCTTGACGCCGGTCGGCACGGCAATAATCATGGTCATAATACCGAAGAAACTATTAACATCAGCGCCAGCTCCCATCGTGAAAAAATGGTGCAGCCAGACCGAGAACGACAAAGCTACTATTGCCCACGTCGCCCACACCATAGAGGTATAACCGAATAAGCGCTTGCGCGAGAAGGTAGCGACAACCTCCGAGAAAACTCCAAAGGCCGGCAGGACAAGTATATAGACCTCGGGATGCCCCCACGCCCAAATGAGATTGACGTACATCATCATATTGCCGCCGCTGCCAGCCGTAAAGAAATGCATGCCGAATGTCCGATCAAGATAGAGAAGTGTGAGCGTAACAGTCAGGATCGGGAAAGCAAAAATGACTAGTGTCATGGCACCCATAACGGTCCATACGAACATCGGCATCTTCATGAGACTCATGCCTTTGCAGCGCATTTTGATAATAGTCGTTAAAAAGTTAATACCTGAGAGCAAACTGCCGATTCCGGCAATTTCCAAGCTCCATATCCAATAATCGACGCCGACACCCGGACTATAGTGAAGCTCAGACAGAGGCGGGTAGGCCAGCCAGCCAGCCGCTGAAAATGACCCGACCACCAGCGACAAATTAACTAGCGCCACCCCCACAAAAAACAGCCAGAAACTTATAGAGTTCAAAAACGGAAAGGCCACGTCGCGCGAGCCGATTTGCAGCGGCATTATAAGGTTTATCAGGCCGAACATCAGGCCCATGCCGACAAAGAAAATCATAATCGTCCCGTGAGCTGAAAAAATCTGTTGGAAGTGATTACTGTCCAAAATACCGTGGTTAGCACCGACCGAGACGGCCTGCTGGGTACGCATCATCAGGGCATCTGTACCGGCCCTAATGAGCATGACGGCTGCCACCACGATGTACATGATGCCAATTTTTTTCGCGTCAAGCGACGTCAGCCATTCCTTCCATAGCCACTTCCAGCGTTTGAAGTAGGTCAGTAGTGCCATGACGCCTAAAACGCCGCCAACTACAGTAGCAGCGCCTCCGGCAGTGATTGGATCCTGCGGCAGAGCGCTCCAGTTAAGTTTTCCGAGTAAACTGGCAAACTCTATCATTGCATGCCCATGCCTGACATTGACGTTTTACCCCCCGTATACATACCCGACATAGACGTTCCCGGGCCATCATATTTCGCTAGTATTGTACCATAGAGGTTATCCTTGGGAGAGGAGTAGTAGGCCACCGGATTATTCTGGCTGGGACGGTCTAGATTGTTGTAGGCAGCTAAACTGAGCTTGTTCTGTGATCGGCTGGCGTGGTGTGCCCAAGCCACAAAATCTTTTTCTGAGCTAGACCTGGCTACAAATGTCATGCCCGAAAAACCGGCACCGCTAATATTTGCCGACAATCCGTTAAAGCTGCCGTATTGGCTGGCCATCAGGTGTAATTGGCCAGACATACCCGGCATGGAATATATTTGGCCGCCAAGTTGCGGAATCCAAAACGAGTTCATGACTGAATCAGAAGTGATCTGAAAATCTATGGGCGTGTCTTTGGGGAATTGCACCAAGTTAACTGAGGCAATATGCTGCTGGGGGTAGATAAACAGCCACTTCCAATCAAGTGCCACGACCTGGATAGTCATTTGGGGGGTTTTGGAATTTAAGGCCTTATACGGATCGAGTGAATGTGATGAGTTCCAAGCCACAACCGAGAGTACGCCAATCATCGCCGACGGTATCAGCCACCATATGGTTTCAATAATCCGGCTATGGTCAAAGTCCGGGCTGTATCTTGCCGACTCATTACTTTCCCGGTACTTCCAGGCAATGAAGAAAAGCAACGAGAAAACCGGGATTATCACGAACAGTGACAGGGCAAGGGCAAATAGCAAGAGGTTGCGCTCCTGCAGACCAACAGGCCCCTTAGGTTCAAGTATTGGAATAGTTGTACGGCGCAAGTACCACACAGCAACCGACAGAAAGCCAACGATCACTACCGCAGGTAGTATAATCTTGAGTTTTTTGTTCATAGTTTTGCTACCCAATATGTCTTGATCATTAACGCCCTATTACTCTCACGCAGCTTAAGCGTAACCACTCTTAATACTATAGCACTTTAATCTAGCGTTATTGATAAGCTTTAAGCCTTAAGACTCGGGCTATTGAGAAGAAGCCAGCCCGCGCTTAAACACTGTGTAAACATTAAGCCCTATGACAATCAGGGCCAGCCCATAAGCCACAAGGAATAACAGTTGTGTTGATTGCGCAGCAGCCGCCTTACCGTTGGAAAGAGCAAATACACAAAACAATATGCCAAGTGCCGACCAGGCAATTAACATTGCCCGAGCAGTTAGTATTAACCAACTCCCCAACCTATAACGTACACCCAGAACGCAGGCACTGGCTAAGCTGGCCAGTAGCCCAAGTGCGGCAATAGCACTAAACAATGCGTCAAGACCTAGCCCGCGATTGCTACCTGTTCCGCAAGCCAGAGCCGCACTGACCGAACAATGAGCAGGCACCGTGGTTGCGGCAATCGTAAAAAATCCAAACAACGTAAGTCCTATGATGCAACTGGTCCAGGTTTTTGTTAAGACGCCGTGTCTTAACTTTAGCCATATCAGAATTGAAGCGGCCACGGCACAAACTCCCGTTAGAACGTCGAATAGGATAAATAGCCAGTAGTATGGCTGGCCAGTCTGCTCTAAATCACTCATTAGGCCGTTATGGGCAGTGTAGTTGTTAAGCATGTAACCGAGCGGCCACGAATTATAAAGAACAGCCGCTAACGTTAATAGGGATAAGTCGAGACGAGCATATTTATATTGAGACATCTAACCATATTATACTGCTATAGTGGTAACGGTTAGCCCATAATAAACCCAATCGGTAGGCAGTATGAAAATTACCCGGCGCACTATACAAATACCTCTTGGCTTGCTTTGGTTGCTTGACGGAGCGCTACAGCTTCAAAGACAGATGTTTACCCATAACTTCGCGACGCAGGTTATTGGCCCCAACGCCCAGAACCAGCCCCTAGTTATTAGGGGGCCTATACACTTTGCCGTTCACACAATCTTGTTACACCCAAGCCTATGGGACGGCTTTTTTGCGCTTATACAAATAAGCTTGGGAATACTTATTCTCATCAAACGGACGACCATTTATGGATTAGTAGGATCTGTCATCTGGGGCTTGACGGTTTGGTATATCGGCGAAGGCCTTGGAGGTCTATTTAACGGGCATGCCTCGCTGCTCATGGGAGCGCCGGGAGCAGCACTGCTATACGCCATAATTGCCTTAGGTGTCCTGCCGACAAAATCAACCAAAAATAAAGACGCCATGAGACCAGCTTCATGGTTAACAATTGTCTGGGCAGTCATATGGCTCGGCGGAGCTTCGTTGCAACTCATGCAGGGACAAAACACCGCGCGAGGACTTTCTACGATGATCAGTAGCATGGCTAGTGGCGCGCCAGGCTGGCTAGCCGCGTTAGATAATTCCGTCGCCCGCCATTTGGCTTCTGCCGGTGAGTCGGCCATTATCGGCCTAGTGATCGTCCAGGCTCTTATCGGCATACTCATACTACTGCCACGCCCCTGGCGCACCTTGGCAGTTTTCAGCGGGTCAATAGTTACATTATGTTTCTGGAGCGTCGGCCAAGCCTTTGGAATGTTCTACACCGGGCTGGCCACTGATCCGAATACCGCGCCACTGGTTATTTTACTCGGAGCAGCAATTTTGGGCAGCCGGCGCATAATACTTGGCGTTTTTTAGGTATCAGTTCTCGCAAGGCTCATAGAACTTACTATCGAGATTGACGTCAAAAAGCGACCCGGTAATCCCGGCCGCCTCGTCAGCTGTACAGAACTTTGCAGTCGTTTCCTTGTCAGTATCTTCATACTCGGCATTTAGAACCGGCTTGCCAGCTGAGAGATAGGCCGTGGCGTCGCCGCCGGAACCTGAGCACGGATCATTATAGAAGTTGCATTCTTCAATGATCATACCATCATATAATGACGCGTCAGCCGGTTCGTTAGCGCTGTCATTTTTTTGGAAAATCGCGAGACCGTCAGAGTGAGCGGTGTAAGCCAGCCATCGTTCAAAGCCAGCACTATCAGCCTGTACTAAGCCCCAGCCGCCGCCAGATGCTCCGGTTTGACTTTGATTGGTGTAGCCGTCCAAGTCGTCCGGTTCTAAGGCATTTTGACCTTCACTTTTACAGCCTGAGATGCGCTGACTGAGACCCGCCGCGATATTGGGTGCAGCACCAGTTAGTGTGGCGTTATTACCAGCCGTGTAATTGGCGAAGCCTCTAAGGTCGAACCAGTTCTCGCCAGCATAGCCTTGCATTTGGGTAGTGCTAAGACTTGAACCATTCGTGTAATCAGCGGGGGCAAAGTCATTAAAGTCAGGAAAGCCTTGTTGCTGGGCACCGGCCTCGACATAACAGATAGAATAGTGGCCAGCGGCGTGAATTGCCGTCACGACTGGCGACGGACCATCTGGTATACCGACAGAGTTAACTGTACCCGCATCTGCAAAAAGGTCAGTGTCCCATATATTTGCCGAGCCTGCTGCAGGGTAAGCCGCACTAACTGCAGGTAAACCACCTAAACCGTTGCTCGGTGGGCTAATCTCCCAATACCACTGATCCGGCAAACCGTTGTTCTGCTTGGTTGGCGGCAGTGTATAGCCAGTTCCCGATGTCTGACTTTTAAACACCACGCAGCTACCATCACTGGCGCCGGTGCACGTTTGTTTCGCCGCACCGCCGGCTAGGCTACCCCCGTCAGCAGTAAGACTGGCATAGGGAGTGGCGGCATGAGAGCTTATTAATAAGTACGTCCCTATACCGGCTACTATGACTACAGCCACTAGCATCGCTAGTCGCCGGGTGCTTTTGGTTTTGCTCAAGAAGTATTTGCTAAACATGATCTTAACGCTATATTCACGGCAACTTTAGCACACCAGCTTACACCGCGTAAAGCTGTCGGTAAGTTCAAGCTATCCTAAAAATGATCCCGGATGTGGCTAAAGCTATAGTCCCAATCGGCATTGGCTTTTTTATGCGGATTGAAGATCCCCTGGGGGTCCATTATGCTTTTGGCTTTTTGAAATACATGGAGCATCGGCTTACCATACATAGTTTCCAGCCAAGGCCCCCGGATTAGGCCGTCATTATGTTCGCCGCTGAGCGAACCGCCGTACTTAAGCACAAGATGATTAACTTCTTTCATGGCCGGCAAAATGGTCTTGCGCTCACTTGGGTTCTCAAGCTTCATGAGAGGAATAACATGAAAGTTGCCGTCGCCCATGTGGCCGGCAATGGTAGCGAATAAATGATACTTTTTAATAATTTTTCTAAGTTTAGGCAAGAAAGCGGTCAAGTTTGCCGGCGGTACGACTAGATCATCTATAAAAGGGGCGGTGTGTTTGTCTTTAACTTTGCTCCTTAGCAGCTGGAAACTATAGCGGCGCATAATCCAAAATTTTTCGGATTTACCTTCGCTAGGGTCTTCTTCAAAGCCGTTAATCTCATACCGAGCCCGGTGTTTATTTAACGTCTTATGTAGTTCGTGGACTTTTTGGCGGACCGCTTCTTCGCTGTCACCATTAAACTCGATCATCAGTATGAGCTTCGGCATGCCGCGCAGCAGCTGCAAACCGTCGGGAATCAATGTAATTAACAGGTGGAGAAAACGTTTCCAGCCCAGCAGTTTTAAGAAACTCGGCATAAAACGGATAGACAGCCGAAGCGTAGCATCGTCAAACGATTCAAAGGTAGCCGGCTTAGCCTTCAGCACCTCGGGAATAACTTCACCTAGATCATCAATGTTCTTCATGAAAAGCACCAAAAGGCCGGAATGCTGGCGGGCTGGAACCAGACGGAAATGAATGTCGGTTACAAAACCAAGCGTACCCTGGGCGCCAACTATTAATTTGGTCAGGTCAAAGATGCCCGTTTCCCGGTCCCAAACGTCCCATAGGTTGTAGCCCGTGGAATTTTTGCTAACATGCGGCTTGGCCGCTTTGATGGCGTCATAATGGGTGTCTACCAGCTCGAACAATCCGGCGTAGACCTTGCCCTCAAAATCTTTTTGATGCATTTTATCCCGTAACTCCAATTTGTTGAGCGGTTTAACCGTCCGTTTAACGCCGTCGGCAAATACAAAATCAAGCTGGGTGACAAAATCCTCGGTCTTGCCGAATTCTAAAGACTTCTCGCCGCCGGAATTGTTATTGACCATGCCGCCGATGGTTGCCAGGTCGCGTGAGGCCGGATAGGTCGGCATCAAGGCGCCATGCTTCAAGGTTGCCGGTTCAAAATCCCGGTAAAAAACACCGGGTTGGGCCTGGGCGGAAGTGGTTGAAATTTTCTCAATCTCTGTAAAATGTTTGCTAAAGTCGACAATTATTGAATCATTGATAGCGCCGCCAGACATACAGGTCCCGGCACTGCGCGCCGTCACGCTAAGACCCGGTATATCGTGTTTTTTGTCGCCGACGAGTTTTACCAGGGTTTGCACGTCGCGGTCGTCGCGCGGCATGACAACGAGCTGGGGCCGTAGTTCAAACATTGAAGCATCATGGCTATATACGTTAAGCGTTGCCGGAGAGTTGTCGATCTCACCGGTAAAATGAGCTTGCTTAAGGGCACTAATAAACGAATCCATTCCCTATAGCTTAAGCGTTATACTACTAAAAATGCAAATAGGGGTGAGACTACGTGGTTTCCCAACCTATATTTTGGTATAATCGCTAGCAAGATGGCAAAAACAGAACAAGTCCTGATCGTAGGTGGCGGTTTTGCAGGTATAAGTGCCGCCCGCGAGTTAGCTGATGACACAAGGTTTAATGTCACACTCTTGAGTGATGACGCTGATATGCGTTACTATCCAACGCTATACCATACAGCTACCGGCGGCGAACGCGCCAACTCCAGTATTCCGCTCAGCAAGATCTTCGAGGAAACCAAAAACATACAATTTGAAAAAGGCGTTGCAACCCACCTTGACCGCAAGGCTAAGACAATCACGACCCAAGAAGGCAAAAGCCTAAGTTACGACACTCTTATACTGGCCTTGGGCGTTGTTACCAACTACTTTGGCATTCCCGGGCTGGCTGAAAACTCCTTCAGCATCAAGTCCCAAGACGAAGTAGCCCGATTCAAAGCCCACTTACACCAACAACTGGTAGACGACCACCGGCCCGATTTAAACTACGTGATTGTCGGCGCCGGGCCAACTGGTATTGAACTGGCCGGTGCTTTGCCGGCATATTTACGCCACATTATGAAAAACCATGGCCAGCCGTCAAACCGGGCTATCCATATTGATTTGATTGAAGCTGCGCCCCGGCTGTTGCCCCGGATGCCCCGGACTACATCCAGAAGCGTTCGCCGGCGGCTTAAAAGACTGGGCGTTAAGCTCTACCTTAGTAGCGCCGTCCAAGGGGAAACCGCTGACCAGCTGACTATTAACGGCAAGCCTATGCCAAGCCACACTGTAATATGGACGGCCGGCGTGACTAATCATCCTTTCTTCAAGGACAATAGCTTTGTAATAATGTCCCGGGGCAAAGTCGCCGTCGACACCTACATGCAGGCTGATGATAATATCTTCGTACTCGGTGACAATGCCAATACGCCTTACAGTGGCATGGCCCAGACCGCTCTGCGCGACGGGGTCTTTGTGGCTACCAACTTAAAGCGGCGAGCTTCTGGTAAAAACTTAAAAAGCTACGTGGCAAAACAACCTATTACCATTATACCAGCCGGGCCGCATTGGGCAGCGGTAGTCTGGCGGAAAGTGCAAATAAGCGGCTGGGTCGGTTATCTTATGCGCCAAGCCGCGGACCTAGTTGGTTTCCATGATTTAGAGCCATGGCCGGTTGCCACCAAGCAATTCCTGACTGAATTTAGTTCCCAAGACGACTGTGAAGTTTGTGCGGCCGCCCAAGCTAATTAGTTATATTCCTACCAGCCCCCGATAAAGCTCAACGACCTTAGATTTAACCTTTATCACTGCTACTATGTTTAGGTGAACGAAATAATTACCTTAATACTGGTTGGCCTGTCTGTAGGCCTTGGTAATTTTGCCGCCTCTATAGCAATTGGGCTTGGGGGTGTCAGCCGATCGCTTCGTTTACGCATAGCTTTAGTTTTTGGTTTATTTGAGACCGGTATGCCTATTATAGGACTACTAGTCGGGCACCGGGTTGCCCATGAACTTGGTGGCAGCGCTAATATTATAGGCGGAGCACTGCTTGGGCTAGCGGGCATTTATTTAGCAGTCAATAGTTTGCGTAAAACAGACGAAAAAGAAGTCGACGAAGCTTCGCGTGGCTGGGGCAAGTTACTAATAGCCGGCGTGTCTCTTAGTATTGATAACTTAATCATAGGCTTCGGTCTAGGTACCCGACACCAATCGTTGTTACTGGCCGTAGTAGTTATTGGCGCTACCAGTGTTTGCTTGGCTCTACTAGGCCTAGAATTAGGTAACAGGTTAAGCAGCAAGGTTGAAGAGTACAGCGAGCTATTAAGCGGCCTGATACTGGTATTAGTCGGTATATTGATTGGCTTAAAGATTTTGTAAGCCCGACCTGTACAATAAAACCATGGATAAGGAATTTTTGGCAGGCTATAAAGAGCTCAATAAAGCCCAGAAAGCCGCCGTTGATATCATTGACGGACCGTTGCTTGTCGTGGCCGGACCAGGCACCGGCAAAACACAGCTTTTAAGCATGCGGGTAGCCAATATCTTGCAAAAAACCGATACCGATCCGGCTAATATTCTCTGTCTGACGTTTACCGATTTTGCGGCCACCAACATGCGGGACCGCCTAAACCGGCTTATAGGCACGCCGGCGCATAAAGTCATGGTACGGACTTTTCACAGCTTTGCCGCCGAGATTATGAATATGTACCCGGACTATTTTTGGAACGGCGCTTCCTTGCGTATTGTGCCTGACACAGTCCAGTTGGAAATAATCCAGGACATTTTAGGCCAGCTGCCGCTGGATAATCCACTGGCCGTCAAGTTTGCCGGAGCCTATACGGCAATTAACGATGCACAGCAAGGTTTACGCTTGAGCAAAGAGGCAGGATTGACGCCTGCTAAACTAGCGGCCATGCTGGCAGTCAATACTGCCTACATTGACATTATCGAACCTACGCTGGTGGAATTGCTTAAGCCCACGTTAAGTATCAAAAAGCTTGAATCGCTGGCGAGCGCAGTCGAGAAGTTGCCGGACCAGTCGATTGATGAAAACGTCACGCCGCTAGCTTCACTCAGCAGCGTCTTAAAAACCAGTTTGGCTCAGGCCATTGACAGCGATTTAAACGAGGGTAAGACGACCGAGACCGGCAAGTGGAAGCGCCGCTGGCTGCAAACCGTGGCAGGCGAGAAGGGTATGTTCACAGAAAGACGGCGCAACGCCTGGTGGCAAGCCCTAGTTGATGTTTACTCACTCTACCGCGACCAGCTGCACGGGCGGGGGTACTACGATTACGCCGACATGTTAATCGAAGTCAACACCCAGCTGGAACAACATTCGGAATTACTTTCCCAGGTCCAGGAGAACTTTCTCTACGTGCTAATTGATGAATTTCAAGATACCAACGCCGCCCAATTGCGTTTAAGCCATTTAGTAGCCAACCACCCCAGCAGCGAGGGCAAGCCCAATTTGATGGTTGTGGGCGATGACGACCAATCAATCTTTGCCTTTAACGGCGCCGAGCTTAATAATATGCTGCGCTTTCAGGATACCTATCCTACCACTCAGACCATCGTATTGACCGATAATTACCGTTCGACCCAGGAACTGCTTGACTTCTCCCGCACAATAATCGAGCAAGCTGATGACCGTTTGGTCAAGCGCCGCCCTGCGCTTAACAAAAACTTGCGGGCGGTAGCTGCACCTAGTCCGGGTAAGCTTACGCATATAAGCTACCCGACCCGCGAGCACCAACTATTAGGCCTAGCGGAGCGGGTAAGGCAAACTTGGCAAGATGACCCAGTAGCCAGCGTCGCCGTACTGGCCCGCAGCCACGACAGCCTACGGCAGCTGAGTGCCTACTTAACGCGTTTAAAGGTACCGATCCGTTACGAACAGCAGAATAATGTGCTGGACCAGCCCCTAATGCAGCAGGTCGCCCTGGTGGCAGAAATTGTGCTCGGTATCGCCAGCGGCAATGAGAGCCAAACTAATTACCAGCTGGCAAGATTACTGGCTCATCCGGTGTGGGGCATCGACGATGGTGCTCTATGGCAACTGGCTATTACCAACCGCGTCCAGGCCCATTGGCTTGATTCTCTTTTGAAATCAGCTGACGTAAGACAAGTCGAACTTGCGCAGTGGCTGCTATGGCTGTCCCGGCAGGCAACCAACGAACCGCTGGCCGCCATGCTTGAATATATTATCGGGCTGCGAGACGGCCCCAAGTTCAGCAGTCCGCTTCACAATTACTTCGTAAGTCCAAGGCCGGTTACCTCCAGGTACGTTCAGACGCTATCGGCAATCCAAGTCGTGCGCAGCCTGGTATATGAAATAGTCGGGCAAAACGTCGTGGAAACTGCCCGCCTAAGTGATTTTGTCCGTTTTTTGCACTTGAGCGAGCAGCAGAGCCGCCCGCTAACCGACGAATCATGGTTCGTTAGCGGCAGTCGTGCCGTCCAGCTGATGACCGTCTATAAGGCCAAAGGCCTGGAATTTGACAGCGTATTCTTAGTCGATGCCATTGAAGACAACTGGCAGCCGCGACATATAGGGCGTAAGCCGCCGGCTAATTTGCCGCTTCAGCCATATGGCGAGCTGTTTGACGACTATGTACGCTTAGCTTACGTGGCAACAACCCGGGCAAAACGCTCGGTTACCGTCAGCAGTTATACGACTAACACTTTAGGGCGCCTGTTGCTGCCGACGCCGCTTATTAAAGCCTTGCCGACAACAACAGTTGATGAGAAAGACGCTGCTGACGCTGCCAGCGTCCTGGAGGCTGCATTAGCTTGGCCACGCTTAGAAACCAATGATGAAAAGGCCCTGCTTAGCCCTAGCTTGTCAGAATATAACTTGAATGCCACGGCTTTCCTGCAATTTTTAGATGTTACAACCGGCGGTCCAACCCATTTCTTGGAAACCCAACTGCTGCGCCTGCCACAAGTTACCACCTCCAGCATGGCTTACGGCACGGCCGTGCACCGGGCACTGCAAACGGCCCAGCAACTGACCAACGCCGGCAAGTTTAAGTTTGCTTCCGTCGTGCAAAGCTATGAGCAAGCCCTGAGCGAGCAACAACTTCCGGTGAGCGAAACCGAACGTTATCGGGTTCACGGCGAGCAGGTGCTTGCCAATCTCTTCAAGCTCAAGACTTTTAACCTGGTGAAGGGCGCTAAACCCGAGGTAGCCATCCGTGAAGCAAGAGCCGGCGCTGCCCGATTAGGTGGCAAGCTCGACCGGATTGACGTAAATGAAGACGGTATTCTTATTACTGACTATAAAACTGGGATCCCTCTGCCAAGTTTCGACTCAAAGGACCAGACCAAAGCCATAAAAGCCTGGCGACACCGCAACCAACTATTATTCTATACGCTGCTACTTCGCCAAAGCTCCCGCTATCCAAACCCTAAAAACATCAGGGGGCAGATGATGTACGTTGAAGCCGAAGATCCAGCTAGTCTGGTGCTAACCTACGAGCCGGACCAAGAATCCTTAAGCCGCATCCAAAGTCTGATTACTGTAGTCTGGAAGCATATAATGGACCTCAATTTTCCAGACACTTCTGTTTATCCAAAGACTATGGCTGGCATCAATGCTTTCGAAGCTGACCTTTTAAAGGGCAATTTACCTACTAAATAGAAAACTGCCCAGTGTACTGGGCAGTAATCTTTTGGTTTTAGAGCGTCTTTATATTAAAAGTTACTTCTTCTTTTTAGTGGACTTTTTGGCAGCCTTTGGCTTAGGGCTAGACTGGATAGTTACTACCTCGCGGGTAGTTGAGAATGAGGCCATGCTCAAACCGCCTAGCATGCCGCTGTCGTCTGACTCGACAAATATTACCCGGTAAAGCAAGGTTCCTACAACCGCGCCAAGTACTGGACCAAGCACGTAGGTGCCCCATACCCAGGCACGTGCGCCAAGCGCAACAGCCGGGTTCAAAAGGCCAAGAGCGCCTGAGGATGCGGCGACGCTACCAATCATCAATCCTAAACCGGCAAAGCTGGCAGTGACTGCCCGGCTCAAGCCTTTGTAGACCGTTGCGGCAAAGACAAAGGCAAATATTCCGGCACCCACTGCTTCAGCGGCAAGTATCCGGGCCGTGAAGTGCCCCCCGATAGGTCCGAGGTGATTGTTAACTAGATAGGTGTACACATAGTAAGCTCCCCAACCGCCAAGTAATTCAGCGCCAACGTATGCGATGGCTGTTACTGTTGACACCTTACCAACAAACCATTGGCCGATGGTAATAGCTGGGTTAAAATAACCGCCTGAGGCTTCACCAACCGTAAACGATATGAGCATGAATGCCAGTCCTACAGCGGCAGCCACGAAAAGCGGGTAGCCAATTCCGGAGTGCTGGACACTTAATATCATTACCGTTAACAAACCCGCACCAATAAACTCTGCTACTAAAGCAGCTACTTTACGTCTTCCAAACATTATTGGAACCTCCACTTAGTTAATGTCATAAGATTACCCGTACTTGTGTGATTTGTAAAGTATTAAAGATCATGCCCGCCTACGTTTCTTCTTTGAAAACAGGCATGCCCTTTGTCACAATACCAGCCCCGACGTGCAAGGCATCGTCAGCAAAACCAATGAGAATCCGCAGTCTTTCTTCGGGGCTGCCGCCTAGTTTGTAAGCCAACTGATGCATTTTAGCTTGAGTGACCGAGAAAGCCTGCTGGCCAGTATTTTCATTAAAGGCATTGGTGGCAAAGCCGCGGTTTTCACTTGTAACAACGTAAATACTTGAACCGTTATGACCACGGGTTTCGTGGTCGTCAGGGTCATCGGCTAGGAACGAAAAATTTTGGGGGAAGCGACTTATAAGATAATCCTGGTGCTTGGCAGGATCCCAGCCGCCATAAAATCCTGACTCTAGGCGAGCCCGTTTGGTATTAGTGTTGCGTTGTATATATGCATTGTGATCATAATCTGCCGAAAAGGGAACAAAGAGTCCTATGCCCGCCACAAGACTCTCGTGAGGAATCTCATGCGCTACCGATTTTTCTACGCTGCCGCTCGCGCCACAGACAGCATGGCCAGCGTCCTCTTCGCCAAACTCTTTATATAGGAAGGGAGAAACTATTTCGTAGGCCTCCCACATACTTTTGGCATCTTTGACTATAGCGGCATCGGCCGAAACTAACGCCTTTGCAGTCGCCAAACCCAGACCTCCAAATAGTTGTGACACTATGCGTTCACGTAAAACCAGCGGATCATTTGTGCCATCAGCCAACCCAATCGCCGGACGATCGTCGCCGCACCCCGCAGTATTAGCTTGGGTAAGTGGCAACGTATGAACGGACAATTGATAAGCGTGCTCCTGTTCTGCCTCGGGACTACCTAGAGGATGTCGTTGGCCAACTTTGCCAAAAGCAAAATCCAGCTCGGCTAACTTTGCGACGCTGGCTTGTTCTACGTGCATATCAAATTCTCCGTAAGACCTGTGAACCATACTTTGCTCGTCTTAAACCTTTAGGTATTAAAATCTTAAGGGCTATACTACACTTCTTTGGCATGTGATGCAAGTTACAAAAAAGTTGTGGGAATTATCACACTAGACTTTAGGTAATCATTATATTATAAATCTATAAATTAAGGGCATTTGCAACAGTGAGAGACAGGCAAAAATCTCCTAAAGAATCAGTGGCAGGTATTGAGCCTGAAGTTCTTATAAGTATATATACAGCAGAGCACCGGCCGACTCATGATCAGAAATGGGCCGAATTAGACGCTGCTGATGCGCCTTTTGCCCGTGCTGCGCTGGCCCGGGCTGAAGAGATCCGGGCTGAGGGAACGGACCCTGGCAATGCTTATTTGCAGGGTATCGCCGATTTTCACGCCGCTCAGTCCAGACAGCAACTGATTCAAGAGATGGTAGATTTTGATCCTCAAACAATAATCCGGGTAGCGCCTGAACCCGTTTAGAAACTAACTGGTTCAGTGCTTTTGGTGACGCCGCTTGAGACCAGCGACTTGGAGACGGATAGACTGGCGGTCAACAAGCGTCTGGGCATGCTCTAAGCTAACCTGGTCCTTGGCTTCAGCTTTCATCTTGTGCGCACGATCCAGCGCCTTTTGAGCCTCGGCTTCGTTAATGTTATCAGCATGATCGGCTTCATCAACTAATACGCGGACAGTATTGTGGTCAATCTCAATCACCCCGCCGTTCGTAGCAAAGTATTCGCGTTGTGCATCGGAGTCTCTTGGCTGTCGGCGAATAGCTATCGCTCCGGTGGTGGCAACGCTCACCAGCGGCATATGGTCTTGCAGTATGCCGATCTCGCCGTCCAGTGTCGGTAGGATGACTTCGTAGACATCGTCATCGAACTTTTTACCGCTGATACTAACGAGTTGGAAGTTAAACACTTAGACTTACTTAGCTCCGGCTTTAACGTCCTTGATGGCGCCCTTCAAATAGAATGCACTCTCCGGCTTGTCATCGTGCTTGCCCTCAAGAATCTCCTTGAAGCCCTGGATAGTATCAGCAAGTTTTACATACTGACCGGGGTTGTTGGTAAACTGTTCGGCAACAAAGAACGGTTGGCTTAAGAAACGCTGGATGCGTCGAGCTCGCGCAACAGTCTGGCGATCTTCGTCAGACAGCTCTTCCATTCCAAGAATAGCAATAATGTCTTGCAGATCCTTGTAACGCTGCAAGACGCGCTGTACTTCGCGAGCCACCGTGTAATGGTCTTCGCCAACAATTTCCGGATCTAAAATGGTGGAACTTGAATCTAAGGGGTCAACGGCTGGATAGATACCTATCTCCGTTAAGCCACGATTGAGGGCAATGGTGGAGTCTAGGTGAGCAAATGTGGTAGCTGGGGCAGGGTCAGTAAAGTCATCGGCTGGCACATAGACTGCCTGGATAGAAGTAATCGAACCTTGTTTAGTCGAAGTAATACGCTCCTGCAGCTGGCCCATCTCCTGTGCCAAGTTTGGCTGGTAACCGACAGCGGAGGGCAAGCGGCCAAGCAGCGCGGAGACTTCGGCACCAGCTTGGGTAAAGCGGAAAATATTATCAATAAATAGCAGCACGTCGTTACCTTTATCACGGAAACTCTCGGCAATAGCCAGGCTGCTCAGAGCTACCCGCAGACGGGCACCGGGTGGTTCGTTCATCTGCCCAAAGACTAGTGCCGTATTTTTTAATACTCCGGACTCTTCCATTTCGAAGTACAGGTCATTACCTTCACGGGTACGTTCACCGACCCCGGCAAAGACCGAGTAGCCGGAATGGAACTTAGCAATATTGTTAATAAGCTCTTGGATAAGCACTGTTTTACCGACACCGGCACCACCGAACAAGCCAACTTTTCCACCTTTCACGACAGGGCAGATCAGGTCGATAACCTTAATACCGGTTTCCAGGATTTCAACACTACCGGACTGGTCAACCAGCGGTGGTGGTGCGCGGTGGATCGGGGCCAGCTGCTTAAAGTCGCCTTTTTTACCATCAATCGGTTGTCCAGTGACATTAAACATACGGCCCAAGGTTGCATCACCAACCGGGACACTGATCGCAGCACCAGTATCAATAACTTCAGCGCCGCGCTGTAATCCGTCAGTTGAACTTAAGGCAATAGCCTTTACGCGAGACTCACTCAAATGCTGAGCAACTTCTAGGGTTACGTCTTTACCGTCTAAACGTACGGTTAGGGCGTTATAGATTGCCGGCAAGGTATCGACAGAGAATTCCACGTCTATAACGACACCAACAATCTGGGTAATCTTTCCGGTCTTATTTTTTTGCTTAGTCGCTGTTGCCATTATATTCTCCTCATCTTAATCATTCTAACTTACGGCTCCTTGTTGCAGATTGAACCTGGGCAAAAAGCGTGAGACCGTCAATTAAACGCGTATCCGGATATTGATCAACCATTGAGTGCCTCCGCACCACCGGTTATTTCAGCCAGCTCTTGAGTAATCGCAGCTTGGCGGGCGGTGTTCAGTTCCAGGGTATAGTCCTCAATAAGGTCATTGGCATTATCGGTAGCGTTCTTCGTAGCAATCATACGCATGGCATGCTCGCTGGCTAAGCTCTCTAAAAGAGCCTGCCAAAGCTGAGCTTCGATAAGACGGGTGGTCGCTTGATCAACGACGGTCTCAACATCCGGCTCAAAATTACTGACCGCGACGCGTTTGGCTTCAGCGGGATCAAGTACTGGAGCAGGCAACAGATGCATGTCTTGAGCCTGCTGGCTGACTGTCGAGTTAAACTGCGTGTAAATCAAGCGAATATCGTCGACGGCTTCAGACTTGTATTGCTCTATGACCGTATTCAATATTGGCCGAACGTCATTAGCGGTAGGGTGATCACCAAACGGCGGGTAAGCGGCCAATAATTCTACACTGTTTAAACGGCGGACAAAGTGTGCACCCTTACTACCAATTACGATGACGTGGCTTTTGACGTGATCAGCTTCGTCCTGCTGAATGTCGTGTAATAGCATCTTTAAGACGTTGGCATTATAAGCACCGGCCAGACCAGTATTACTGGTGATGACTACATAGAGCCTGTTTTTAATCGAGCGCTTGGTAAACAGGGGGGTCCGCTCGACTTCTTCCATAGCATTGAGCTTGCGGAGTAGGTCATAGGCTAGATCCCGGTAATCCCGGCTGGCAGTAGCATACTCTTGAGCCCGGCGAAGCTTACTGGCCGAGACAAGCTGCATGGCCTTGGTAATCTGCCGGGTACCACGAATAGACTTAATGCGTCGTTTTAGGATTATGGTACTTGCCATGTAGCCTCAATTACTCCTTGCCGGCCTTGTCGGTTTTTTTAGTCTCAACCTTATAGCTGGCAGTAATCGCTTTGGCAACCTTTAAGACACTGGCATTTTGGGCATCTGTCGGTTTATCACCTGAATTCAACTCTTCGGTCAGCTTGGCATGCTTGGCTTTCAGTTCACGGTGAATGGCTTCTTCTGCTAACTTCACTTTTTCAAGTGGTACCTCATCAAAACAACCATTATTGGCAGCATACAAACTGGCGTACATTTCCCAGATGGAGTAGGGGCTATACTGAGCTTGTTTGAGTAGCTCCGTCAACCGTTGACCGCGTTCAATAGTCTGGCGCGTTTCAGCGTCAAGGTCGGTCGAGAATTGGCTGAAAGCCGCTAGCTCACGGAATTGAGCCAGGTCCAGTTTCAAGCCACCACCTACAGACTTAATTGCTTTACTTTGAGCGTCACCACCGACCCGTGAGACACTGAGGCCGACGGAAATAGCCGGACGGATACCTTGGTAGAACAAGTTCGTCTCCAAGAAGATCTGGCCGTCAGTAATAGAGATGACATTAGTCGGAATATAGGCACTAATATCACCAGCTTGAGTTTCGATGATCGGCAAGGCCGTTAAGCTACCGGCTCCGAGCTTGTCGCTCAGCTTGGCAGATCGTTCCAGTAGGCGAGAGTGCAGATAGAAGACATCACCTGGATAGGCTTCACGGCCTGGCGGGCGACGAAGCAGCAGGGACATTTGACGGTAAGCAGCAGCATGTTTGGTCAAGTCATCGTAAATAATGAGCGCATGCTTGCCGTTGTCGCGGAAGTATTCACCCATTGATGAACCGGAGTATGGTGCCAGGTATAATAGGGCCGCCGGATCAGACGGACCAGTTGCCACAATTATCGTTTGCTTCATAACGCCTTCACGCGTTAATCGCTCTTTCAAGGCAGCAATCTTCGATAACTTCTGACCAATCGCTACATATACGTTAATAACACCGGTTTTTTGCTTAGCCTGGTTAACCATAGTATCAACGGCAACAGCAGTTTTACCCGTTTGTCGGTCACCAATGATCAACTCCCGCTGTCCGCGACCAATTGGTACCGTCGCGTCGACAGCCATGATGCCCGTCATCATAGGCTCATGGACATGCTTACGATCGAGAACACCCGGAGCATGGCGTTCTACCCGATAGGTCTGCTTGGTTTTAATTGGATCGCCACCATCGAGCGGGTTACCAAGCGGATCAACAACACGGCCGACAAGCTCCGGCCCAACCGGTACTTCCAGGACGTGACCGCTCAAGCGGACTTTTGCTCCGGCTTTGACGGATGCATCTTCGCCGATGAGCACTGCACCGATTTCGTCTTCGCCGAGATTCAGGGCAAAGGCGGTGACTTTGCTGCCGTCTACTCCCTCAATTTCAAGCATTTCATTGAAGCCAGCTTTGGCAAGACCATATACCCAGGCGACACCGTCGCCAACCCGGGTTACGACTCCGACGTTTTCAATGTCCGGACGTTGCTTCAGTTCGGCAATTGCCGAGCGAATGTCTTCTGATAATTCTGTGATCGATAATTCTGGCACTCTGGTTATTCCTTTCCGGCAGTCGTTAACTGTTTAAACTTGTTTAATTTGGCCTCGACGGTAAGATCAAGCTGCTGATTCGCCAGGCTTAAGCACACACCGCCAATTACTTCAGGGTCATGAGCTTCAGTTACAATAATCCGTTTAGCATTCGGGTACAGTGACTTAATCCGCTTCTCAATATCTGCCCGAGTGGCCGCAGTGAGCGGGTGGGCACTCGCCGCCAGCACTTCTACAAAACCTGCCTCGGCCCAGTCAGCCTGGACATCCCGAAGTAACGAATCGAGATCACCGACGCGCCGTTCACTGAGTAAATAAGCAGCAATTTCCTGGCTAAGCTTTTTCTTTAAGCCATCCTTCAAGGTACGGTCAGCGATAGTATGGGCAATACGTGTACGGGAAGTTTTCATGCTTTACTACGCAGCCTGCCGTTCCTTTAGGAGCCGTTCAATGAGCTGGGCATCTTTTTTGACGTCCACTTTCTCTTCAATAATGGCTTCGGTAGTATCAGCAATCAGACCAACTAATTCTTTTTCCAGCTTCTTACGAGCTCGAGCCGTATCTTGGATAATACGCGAATCGGCCTCTGCCAGAATCCCCGCAGATTTAGCGCGAGCTTTTTCTTCGCCATCACGAATGGTTTGACGGGCTGTGTCCTGGGCCTCAGCAATGATACCGTCAGCTTTTTGGCGGGTTTCGTGCAGCGTCTTCTCCACTTTTTCTTCCAGCTCAACTTGTTCTTTGCGGAGCTGTTCAGCCAGCTTGACGCTTTCTTCGATAGTTTCGCGGCGCCGTTGCATCACCTTTAAGATTGGCCCAAAAGCATAATGGCGCAACACCAAATATGCCAATATAAAAGTAATCAGCTGGATGAGGAAAGCTTGGCCACTAAAACCAAGTGCTCCAATTCCGCTCGAACTTGCTCCAAAATGTGTCAACAGTACTATGTTCATAGTGCTATGTGTCTAGCTCCAAGCTTTTTCGTTAAATCTGCCATATACCCTAAAATCCTCTACTTCGCAAAGATAAATACTGATGCGAAAGCGAGCAGTCCGAATAGCTCAGCGAGAGCTACAAAGATCAGGGCCTGTCCCAAAAGTGAACCTGCTGCGCTAGGATTACGTCCAGCGGCTTGCACGTAGCCACTGCCTACCAAACCAATGCCAATTGCTGGTCCAATAAAACCGCCACCAATCATCAGGCCCTTGGCGATGACTACTGTATTAACTGTGTCTGCTACTACCATACTGTTACGTTATCTCCTTACCATTATGTTATTACACGTGCAAAAACTACCCACTGACAGCCTCCCCGGGTGTTACCTCTATTGTTTCAGGAAGGTCATCTTCGGTCAAGTCATCACTGTGCGCGTTGGCGCCGTTAACTGCAATTGCAAGGTACATGACGGCCAGAATAGTGAAAATGTACGCTTGCAAAGCACCGACTGCAATCTCGAGCAGAGTAAAAGGCAGGGCGGTGAGCGGTGCGGCAATGTGGCCTAAGTAGGAAAATACGGCAATGAGAATTTCACCAATGGCAACATTCAAGAAAAGCCGAAGCGACAGGCTAATCACTCGAGTAAGGTCGGTAAATATTTCCAGTATGCCTACGAGAAGATAAATAGGATTTAGCGGATTGCCGACAAAGAAATGCTTAAAATAGCGCACCGGGCCACCCGATTCACGGATAGAGGCGGCATAGACAAGTAGCATGGTGACCAAGCCGAGCGCCAGCGTGCCATCCAAATCACCAGTAAAGGGACGTAGCAAGGGCAAACTGCCGGATTTAAAACCTTCGCCGACTATTGGCAATAGGCCAAGCCAATTGTTGAGCAGAATAAAAAAGAATAAAGTTACAAAATATGGAACATACTTACGGCCTATCTTATCGTCATCAAAAGCACTCTCAACCAGGTCCGTAATAAAGCTGACGGCAACTTCAACATATTGAATTACGCCCCGTTTAGGTTTAACGGTAATGTGGCGGGCTACCCAGATCAGAAAAGCACTAATTCCTATGATGCAGATCCAGCCGTAGAGGATGGAGTTGGTAATGCTGATACCACCAATTTGCCAAACGGTACCAGGCGCAATGTGTACGGTAGGTCCGCTGGCGGCAAATAGGTTAATAAGGCGGGGTATCATGAACGGGACCCCTTAGTATGGGCCGGTCCAGCTGGCATAAAACGCTGAAATTGTCGCCACACGACCACCACTCCGCCGGCTATTGCCACAACAAACCCGACTATTGTTAGCAATGGCTGGGTACGGAGTTTTCTATCAAGTTCAAAACCGCCCAAGATAGGTACAAGCACAATGATGGCCAACTGCCAACTCATGTTTAGCGTGGTGGAAAAAAACTCTGCAATTAGGGAACTGTTTAGGTTACCCACCTCGGCAGTCTCTTGAGACTGTCCCGTATGCGGCGAGGGCGTCTTGATAGGCGTCGTCGTCTTCTTCATCTCTATAAAGTATAACAGGTGTGATATCTATCACGCAACCCCGTGTGGAGGTTCACTACATGAGC
>PKXF01000001.1 GCA_003133385.1 Candidatus Saccharimonadota bacterium
TATCTATCTGAACCTGGACACGAACGAAGTGGCGCTTATCTATCTGAACCTGGACACGAACCAAATTCCAGATTATATAAAGATTAACCAGGACTTACTGAAACTTTTGTGAATTCGGGGGTACGATTGGAACATCCGGGTAGCTATTAAACTGGCCTGTCGAGGCAGCAATACCCAACATGGCGAAGGCGGTTTCAACGGTTTGATAGAGAGCTGTCCGGTGAATAACGTTCTGAGGCGGCGCATAAGGTTCTAAGGTCCAAGAGGCTATAGTGGCAGGATCTATCATAGCCATTTGTAATACTCGCCTCTGGTGCCGTTCAAGGTCAACATCGCCCACGCTTACCGATTCGGTATTAGTAGTTAGAAGGCTAAAAGCGCTATCTACATCCTGCCGGTTTGTAATTTGTACCGCCCAATAGGTTTTTGCAGGGGCTTTTTCGCTCATAACGGCTCTGGCTTCAATTCGCGTGTCAAGTGCTTCCGCGGCGATACGTCGTCCTCGAAGGACGCCGGTAGTATCCCTTTGTTGTTCCAGTGTTTCAACATGGCGGTTTACGAAACTTAAGGCAGCGGCTTCGGCGTTACGCTTTTCCCGGCCCATTTCCATGCGGCGGTATTTTTTAGCGTACTCGTGGCCAAAGCCTTTGGAATTAAAGTAATTGTCGATATGCTGCCACACTATGGAATTGAAGAAGAAATCGAAGGCGGCCGGTTCCGGTGGCATAAATTCAAGCACAGACGAGCCTGGGGCTTTGTCGCTCAGGGAGCTTTTAAGAATCTGGCGGCCGGCCAATCTGGCGGCGGCTAGACGTCTATTAGATAGGGCGTAAACATCTTTCGGCTTCACCCTGGGAGCTTCTGGACGCTTTGGCATAGCTAATCCTCGGTTTACCTTAGCTTATATTACAATACTTTGTTATATTTTGCAAGAAGTTATAAATAGACGGGCTGGACTCTGTTATGCTTATACTTAAGCAGTATGGACGACCAAAGGCTAACAAAAGCTATCGAAGAAGGGGTAAGTAAAGGCGCCCCGGTTGATTTTATTGAATACAGCCTGATACGCGCCGGCTGGCCCAAGCAAATGGTCACCGAGGCAATTGATAAGTGGCTGCAGGAAAACGGCCGCTCGCATAAGACCACGGCGTTCAAGGATTGGCTTAAGAAATATTACGCTCAGGCCAAGCCGGCTATAGCCTTGATGGTCGTACTTAACACCATTGCCAGCGCCATTGCCCTATTGCAGCCGTGGCCGCTTAAACTGCTGGCCGACTCGGTTTTTGGGGCGGTGCCGGCGCCTTGGATATTGAAGCCTTATACCCATACCCCGAAGCTGATTCTGATCGTGGCTTTTTTGACGCTTTTGATCTTCCTATTAAGCCAGGCTTTTGGGGTCATTAAAGACTATACGCTGCTTAAAATCGGCTTTTGGCTGAACCGTTCCATAAAAGAAGAGGCCTTCAGGCACATCCTGCATCTGCCGCTGTACCATGAGGGCCGGCTGCCCAAAGGCGACTATATTTATAGGCAAAATGAAGTTACGAACAGCCTATCCGATCTTATTTTAAACTCAACCAGCGCCATGATCGGCGACGTCATCATGATTATCGGCGTGACTGGCATTATGCTGGCCCTTAACGCCAAGCTGACAATTACGACCATCGTGGTCATTCCCTTCCTGATATTCTCGGTCTGGCTGTTCGGCCCGGTTATGTCCCGCTTGGGTATGATGCTGACCAAGCTGTTCAGCGCCACATCGACTCTTATTGCCGAATCGATCGACAACTCCGAGATGGTCCAGGCCTTTAACCTCCAGGAGCGCCAGGTTCAGAAACTGAAGGACTTATGGCAGCAGACTTACGTAATATCCCGCAAAGGGCTACTGTGGGGCAAAGCTTTCCAATTCAGCAACGGCTTAGTGGTCATGCTAGGCACTTCCATCGTTATATATTTCGGCGGCACCGAGGCGCTGCACCAACAGTTTTCACTTGGTGACCTGCTTATTTTCATGACCTATTTGGGCTACCTTATCAGCCCGATCAGCGATATTACTTCGCAGATCACTATCCGCCGCCAGAAGCTGGTTAACGTGCGGCGGGTCTATGAGGTACTGAGTGACCATGAAGGCGTCGAGCACTTGCGTGAAGACCGGCGTTTGCCCCAGGTGCAGGGCCGTATCCAGTTCCAGAACGTGTCCTATGGTTATAGGGACAACATAGTACTGGACCAAGTAAGTTTAACCGTTGAGCCGGGTCAAAAGGTCGGTATTATCGGGCCCAGCGGTACCGGTAAGAGTACTTTTTTAAAGTTATTGGACCTGTATATTGAGCCGACGGCCGGTAGGATTTTAATTGACGGGCTTGATATCCAAACCGTCAGTCTTCAGGATTTGCGGCGGTCTATAGCTTGGATTAGCCAATCGCCCCAGTTGTTTGCCACCTCGATTGCCGAAAATATGCAAGACGGCGACATTGCCCGGGTAATTACTCCTGAGGAAATTTACTGGGCGGCGCAGGCGGCCAATATTAACGAGTTCGTTAATAAACTGCCGATGGGCATGAACTCTATTGCCGGCGAGGGCGGCTCCAGCCTGAGCGGCGGGCAGCGACAACGCATCTCAATTGCCCGGGCGCTGCTTAAAAACGCCCCAATTATCTGCATGGACGAGCCGACCAGCGCGTTAGATGATAAATCCGAGAAGCTAATTCTTAATTCTATAGGCTCGCTTATACAGAACAAAACGGTGCTTTTGGTCACCCACCGGCTGCCGCTGCTCAGCCTGATGGACAAGGTCTACGTGCTGCAAGATGGCCACCTGGTTGATGTGGCCGAGTATGGCGGTATTGAGCAGTACACTTACCAGTTGCAGGTTAACGGCCAGCTATAGCCACGCTTGTTTAACATAGGCTGGCGTCCAGGTTGACAGTCTGGTTATGCTTATGATATGTTTCTAGGGAATAGCCTGCTTGAAATCCTTGTTCGAGCGAACTCATGAAAAACAATAAACACCCTTAGCAAAAAATATTTTTATGTCGTATAACAAAAGAGACAAAAATGTATATAAAAAGAAGAGGTAGCAGGTAATGTACCCATACGTCAATACAGACCCAGGTAGCACGTACTACGGAAAGGATTACTACGTAGAAACGGCCCCTCATGGGGAAGAAGCTCATGTGTATCAGGATGGTCGCAAAGACTATGTTCCAGACAGTTATAATAACATCCCGGCTGCTGGGTGGTCCCCTCCAGGTACGCCGACTTACGGTTCTACTGGCGGTACTCCTGCGCCAGTTCCGGTTGCCGCTCCCCCTGCCGCCCCTCCCCCGGCTGCTCCGCCGCCAGCTGCGCCGGCTCCTCCTCCGTCCAATCCAGCACCACCGCCAAATAGCGGCTCGGCTATTGAGGGCATAGATAAACAAGAGGAAGAGATTAAATCTGAAATAGGCAGAATGGCTGGCGCTCAGCTTCCGAAACAAGCTTACGTAGAGGACAACCAGATTCAGATGTCTGTCAGGCAATTGCAGAATCAAATATACGGAGCTTACGAATCAGGTGCTCTCAGCCAGCAACAAATGCAAGATATGGAAAGCACGACCGTTCAGCTAGGCATGACAGGCATCAGGCAGGAAATGGAGACATTGAAGAAGCTGGGATCAGCCTCTCCTATCGACCAGACTGACTTGAAAGCCCAATACGATAATCTCTCAGCCGAAATAAGGGAAATGGAACAGCGCGGTGCCTTACCAAAACAATCAACCGGCGAGCTATCACAGACAATGCAGGTTCTGGAAAAAGAAATCAATACATTTGCGGTACCTTCTGGTTCCACTCCTACGCCAAATCAGCCACCGACAACTCTAGGTGGACAAACCGGATCGTCGTCAGGTAGCAGTGATAACAATAACAACAGCGGTTCTAGTTCTAGTTCAAGCTCATCTTCATCGGGTGGCGGAGCGATTGCCAGTGATGGCGGTGGCACCAATGCTCCGCTCAGTAGTGTTGCGGCAGCCCCTACAGCACCAAGTGGTGACAGTACCAGTAGTACGCCCGCTACTCCGGTGGCCAGCGGCGCTACGTACACTGTCGTATCCGGCGATACCATGTGGGGCATTGCTCAGAGTAATAATATTCCGCTTTCCCAACTTGAAGCCCTGAATCCGCAAATCCAGCATCCTGAGCTTATACTCCCAGGCGAAAGTATTAACATCGGTAGTGGCGGTGTAGATACTAATACCAGTACTGCCAGCAGCGGTGCCACCTATACGGTGGTCCATGGTGATACGCTTAGTGGTATTGCGGAGGCTAATGGAATGAGTACCAGCCAGATTGAAGCCTTGAATCCGCAGATTAAAGACCCCGACCTTATTTTCCCAGGACAAAGTGTTAATTTGGGTAGCGGTAGCACGGCTACACCGGACTCAAGCCAACCAGCCGCGGTGGTGGTAGGCCCGTCGACGTCGACTGACACAAGTGGCTCAGCCAATAGCGGCATTACTGGAAGCTCTACTAGCTCAGGCGGTGGAGCTATCGGTTTCCCGGACAAGTCCAGCTACAGCAATATCGGCAGCGAAACGGCCAAAGCCGGTGACATCACACTTGGCGAGAAAGCCGCAGCCCAAGGCTGGGCAGATAGCAGCGGCGGGGCAATTTCCGATATAGCTAAGAACGTATTTGAGGTTGATAATCATACTTCTACTGATCCGCTGAAGATAGACGAGAAGAAATAGTTTAAGGTTGACTAAGGCACTTCGCTGCTTAGTATTTGCTCAAGTGTCTGTTGCAAGTTAGGCAGGCCGGCAAAAGACAGGGCGCCAATGCCCAAACTCTGGGCAAACTGCAGGTATGCGGCGTTGCCGCTAACGACCATGGTTGAGCGCGGCGGTTCGCCGATGGCTTGCAAGGCCTGGGCAAACACATCCTGGCTTAACAGTGGGGCTTTAAGGTTCAGCGGCAAGGGCCCGGTAATGACCTCAAACAATTGGTTCTGTTTATTATACTCACTTAAGATGGCATATTCCTGGGGGCCGAGATTGGCCAACACTCCCAGTTTGACGAAGTGGCCGTGGAGATTACGCATAAAATTGGTTACGGCTGGCGAGATAGACTCCTGCCGGAGCGTAAAAATATTGGAATCAATGTCCGGACGGCTCAGCTTATACCTGAAAGAGTCGGCAACTTTGTCTGGTGTAATTTCGCCTCGGAAATATTGGTCGACTACGGCTTGGAGCTCTCCGGCCACGGCCGGCCCGCTCTGTTGGGCAATGGCAAGATAGTCTGAAAATACATCTGGCACCCAGACGCTGTAAAAGTCAAAGAAGATGGCTCTTATCATTACTCCCTAGAATAGCAGAAAGCTTACCTGCTCGTCATCTAATATCAGGGGACTTTTAACGACTTTTTAGGTTTGTTCAAGGTCGGCTAGTACTCTAGGCGCTTTTTGCCGCAGATAGTCCATTTCTGCGGGCGTTGCTATCATCGGGGGCAAACAGTCACCAACGACGCTGGCACCAAGGATGTGAGCCATCATGACTTTAGTTGGAATCGGATTCGGCGTATCGTGTAGCTGTCCGATTTCATCGGTGTGAACCGACTCAAATTCACACGATGGAATTAGCCTTGCCTCTAACGATTCGGCTTGTTCTACATCACCTGAAAAGTGTGATTCAAGCATCCGGCCGATGGTCCGGCCAGCCCAGTGGCTAGCCACCGATATGGCGCCGACCGCCCCAGCTCGGGCAAAGGCCAGGTTCAGGTTGTCGTCACCGCTGTATAGCGCCAGGTCGCTGCCGAATCGTTCATGCAAAGCCTCAGCCATGGCAATTGTGCCGGTGGCATCTTTGACAGCGTTCACTACGCCCTTGTCTACCAGTCCACTAATAGTCTCAAGCTCGACTAGCTTGCCGGTACGCACCGGGATATTATAGAGCGTAATCGGCAAATCGCTCACGCCACGCAGCTGCTGGTAGTAATGACTGATGCCGAACTGCGTTGGCCGGTTGTAGTAGGGTGAGACAGCCAGGATGCCATTAAGCGAGCCACGCCGGTCGGCTTCTTTAGTCAGGCTTACCGCCTCTTCGGTATTATTGGACCCTGTACCGCCGAGTAACGGCACGTCCGGTCCAACTGCCTCGCGCACCACATCGAACAGATCAAGCTGGTCTTCAACCAGCAGCGTAGGGCTTTCGCCGGTCGTGCCGGCCAGTACTAGCCCGTCCGAGCCGTTAGCCACTAAATAGGTAGCCAGTTCCTGGGCAGCATCATGGTTTAGCCTTCCACTTTGCCCGAAGGGCGTAATCATAGCGGTCAGTACCCGCGGTCCTATCGTATTCTCCGGTGTCGCCGCTTGTTCAAAATTCATTCTTTCACTCATTGTATTCTCCTAAAATTAACCTGGTTATTAAAAAAGCCCCGGGCCGTAGCGCGGGGTTTTTTGTTTGGCAGGTCAAGGAAAGCGCTACGGCAACAGCTTCTGGCGCTTCTTTACTTCTTCTGGAATTACTAATTTGAACATGGTATGTATCATATCACAAACACTGCAAGATCTCTAAACAAAAAAGACCTTCGAATTAATCGAAAGTCTCTTATGGTGGAGCTGCCGGAGATTGCATCCGGGTCCGTCGGTTTAACATGGTTAGTCTTCTACAGGCATAGTTTGTTTTAGGATCTTAGGCAGTGGGTATCAAAACAAACAAACATTCCACTGCAGCAGTCCAAAGTCTTAGCAAGTAGCTAGGACATTTCTACTTGAGCGTCCAGAATATATGACGCGCTTTCGCACTATCTGGCGTCGTGTTCAGCGCGGCTTTAGTGATTAAGCTAAAGCTGGTGCGGGCTGTAGTGTAAATAGCGCAGCGAGGTTTTGGGCCCCGTTACGTACAAATGCTACAGCTTCGCTAATTTTAGAAGTTGCATCTAAAAAATTTGCCTATACGCTGACAAGCGACCTGCTGATCTAACCGATAAAGTCCAACGTCGAGCTTAACATTCAGCCCCTCGTATGTGCCGCCGTAGTTACGACGGCCCATTATTGTATCACGTTTGAGGTTATATTTCTAGCTTTTAGGGCATCCAGGTCAGGCGACTAGCGAGCTAGATACCTAGTTGGTGGTCACAGGCACCAAGTTTGCCTGGGCGGCAGACTATCTGGTGCAGGCTTTGTAGGGTAGCAATTAGCTGAAACAGCTGGTCTTCACCTAGCCGGGCGAATTCCGGTCCGAAACTGCGCCTCATGATAGCGGTGGCCGCTTCAGTTACTTGCATACCAAGCGGCGTCGGCGCCGTGATATGCCGGCGGCGGTTAGTCGGGTCCTTTTTACTCATGAGCAGGCCCTTGCCTTTTAACAGTTTAATTTGCCGGCTGATGCTGGCTTCGGTCTGACCGAGCGAGTTGGCAATAGTAAGTTGCTGGACGCGGGGATTCCATTCTAAGACCATCAGCAGCTTGTACTGGCTTAGGCCAATGCCGAGTTGCTCTTGGAGCACTTGGTCATACTGTTTGGCCAAGACTTCAGAGATGTGCTGCAACAGATAACTGAGGTTTGTAGTCGGTCCCATATATTTGTAATTCTAGGCTCACACACTTAACGCGTCAAGAGTAAGGTTGTTGTAGAGTTTATACCACTCATCCAGGCTTAGGGTTTGGGCTCGCCGCTGCGGGTCAATTCCGGCCGTTTGGCAGATGTCCGCAGTTAGTGCGCGGTCAAGCTGTAAACCGCTGCTGAGCGTATTGAGCAAGGTTTTCCTGCGCTGTGAAAAGCCGGCTTTAATAATCCGGAAGAATTTAGCTTCATCCAGTCCCGGGAACAGCGGCTTTTGCCGCCACGTTAGGACCACTATTTGTGAGTCAACTTTAGGCGGCGGCGTGAATAATTTTGCCGGCACTTCACGGCCCAGGTCTACCTGCCAGTAAAACTGCACAGTGACGCTAAGCAGTGACATGTCTCCGGGAACAGCCGATAGGCGCCTGGCGACTTCTTTTTGGATGAGCAAGGTGGCAGAGTGTGGCGGGTTGGCGGTTTCGCTTAAAGTCCTTAGCAGATGGCCGGTTAAATAGTACGGTATGTTAGCAACTACCTTATAGCCTGGTGGCAGGCTGGTGAAATCGTAGGCCAGGATGTCGCCGTTAACAACTTCCAGGTTTGGGGCTTTTAGCTTACCGGGCAGGTTGGCCGCCAGGATCTTATCTAGTTCAACGGCAATGACGTGCTTGGCCCGGCTGGTCAATAGCGTGGTGAGCGTACCTGGTCCCGGGCCGATCTCCAAGACCGTATCACTAGGGCCGACGTCTGCACCGTGGCACATAGCCTCCAGGCTGGCCGGGTCATTCAGCCAGTGTTGCCCGAGGGATTTCTTGGTTAAAGGCTGGTCAGGCATATTGGGGTTGCCTAATTCGACGGCGGGAACGCCGATATGCCTGTCCTGTAGTAGCAACCGGGGTTCTGCGAAGCCAGACCACCGCCGGATAGGTTGGTGTTCCTAACTATAGCCTGGTCCTGGACTGAAGGTGCGGCGCTGCTTGGCAGGCCGCTGAGGCCCAGCCTTTCCCATGTCCCAAGTGAGAATTGGTAAGCACCGTAGTAGCCGTTGCCGGTGTCATCCTGGTAATTGCCGCCTGATTCGCAGTCGCGCAAGGCCGACAGCCAGGTACCCAGCGTACCGCTGACCGGAGCCGTACCGATTGCCACAATTTGGGTTACCGGCGGTTGTAGTTCGACCGATTGCAACTGGATTTTGACACCGGTTAACACGTTGACCTCATAGGTTATGAGCAGGGTGCCCGGAGAACCTTGCTGCTGCACGGCACTGGTACCGACAGATAAGCTGGCATCGTCGACGTTTTGGACCGGTTCGGGGATGGGCTGGGTAGCGGTTACAACTTCCGTACCTTTGTGCAGGATAAAGATTTGCTGGCTGGCGCTTATGGGCGTGCTGAGGGCCGGTTGCACGGTATCGCCGTTTTTAAGTATCAGGTGCTTTTCGATGAGCATTCCGCCGATAGTATCAGCGGCGGTGCGGGTCACAATCGGGGTGCCGTACAGGATCAAGCTAATTGGTACCGATGGCTTAATATTAACCGTTTTGCCGATGGCGCCACCGCTTATAAAGGCTGGGCTGGGCGTAGCCGTAACTTCATCCTCCGGATAGAGGCTGATTCCGGCTTGCTGGGCAATGGCTCTTGGGGTAGCGGCCGCGCTAAAGGTGTACGTTCTGGTGCTTCCCTGGACAATTTCCACCGGCGACGCCCTTAAAATGTTAATTCTAAAATCATTGGAGTTAATATGGGTCGTAATGCTCGGTTCAACTATATCGCCCTGGGCCAAGGTAATATGCAGGCTACTTAGCAGGGCGCCGACGCTCGGTTCGTTGCTGGGAACGGTTTGCTGGACCCCGTCACGGGTCACTATAACGATGTAGGCGTTGGACGCCGGGTGGTCAACCCGGTTGATAAACAGGAAAACCACGATGCTGATAACCAGCAGGACACTAAAGGTTGCAGCTATCGTCGCATAGGGGTGCCGGCTCATGATTTTCATTTTGCGTACGTGTTTGGGCCAACGCAGCCGGCGATAGCGCATGAACCGTAACTGTAATTTTTGAAGTCGGTGGCGCATATATATAGATATACTATTGTAGCAAAATAGGCCTTAGCCTGACAGCATTAACAGGGGTGGGAATAATGTTTTTTACAGTTTTTTCAGGCCGGCAAAACTGACGTTCAGTTTCCGGGTTCCGCGGCCTTTAAAGTACACAACAGCGGTTTCGCCCTCTATTTCCATAACCGTGCCGACACCAAAAACCTGGTGCTGCACGCTGTTGCCTTCGTAAAGCTCAGGTATGACGTACGGCTCGCTCGTTGGGGCGGGGTCAGGCGTCCTGACATCTTCAAAACCGGTGTTGCCTGCCGTAGTTTGGAAATTACTGTCTATCTCCGACAGGAAACGGCTGGGCGGGTTGTGCTGCATGCCACCGTACAGCAGGCGGCTGGCGGCAAAAATCATGTATAGTTCGCTCCTGGCGCGAGTCATGCCGACGTAGCACAGCCGGCGTTCTTCTTCCATTTCGTTTTGGTCATACAACGCCCGGGAATGTGGGAAGATCGATTCCTCCAGTCCGCTCATGAAAACGACCGGGAATTCCAAGCCTTTGGCGGCGTGCAAGGTCATCAGGGTTACGGCATCACCGTTAAAATCGGTGCCGTCTAGATCGCTTATTAAAGCTACCTCTTCTAAAAAGCCCTCAAGGCCGGCATCTTGGTATTCCTGGGCGACGCTGAGCAGTTCTTTGACGTTTTCCTGGCGGGTCTCGCCTTGGAGCGTGCCGTCGCTTAAGAAGTTCAGGTAGTCAATGCGTCTCAGCAGCGAGTCGATCAGGCCGGATACAGTTGAGGTTTGGCTGACTTCGCGTAGGGATTCCAGGATATCGCTGAGCTCACTGAAGGCGGCCCGGGCTTTAGGGGTCAGTGCTTCGCAGCTACTCACCTGCGCTAAAGCGCTGTTTAGCGACAGGCTTTTATTTGTTTGCCAGGAGAAAAAGTGTTGCAAGCTGGTACCGCCAATACCTCTGGTCGGAATATTGACAATCCTCTCAAAGCTGACCCGGTCTTCCGGCTGGAAGATAATTCTCAGGTAAGCTACGATGTCTTTAATTTCTTTGCGGTCATAAAAACGTACCCCGCCGACAACCCGGTACGGCAGGCCGTAGTGGACGAAGTTTTCTTCAATCGAACGGCTTTGGGCATTGGTACGGTACAGCACGGCAAAATCTTTAAGGCGGTAGCGTCCGCTATCAACACCGAGGCGGACCCGGCGGATTATAGCTTCGCCTTCGGCCCGCTCGTTAGCGACGCTCAGCAGCTGGACCGGTAAACCATCTCCGGCGTCGGTCCAGAGCTTTTTGTCAGAGCGCTGGATATTTTTGGTAATGACGGCCTGGGCAGCGCTCAAGATGTTTTTAGTGCTGCGGTAGTTTTGCTCCAGCTTGATAACAGTGCAGTTTTTAAAATCCTTTTCAAACTTGAGGATATTCCGGAAATCGGCATTTCTAAAGCTGTAGACGCTTTGCCAGTCGTCACCGACCACGGCGATATTCTTATGTTCATTAGTTAACAAGTTAACTAATTGGTATTGGGCGGTGTTGGTGTCCTGGTATTCATCTATCATGATGTAGCGGAACTGATTGCTCCATTTTTTGCGAATGTCCGGTTTGGTTTTTAACATGTGCACCGTCCGGTTGATTAGATCGTCAAAGTCCAGGGCTGAAGCTTCTTTTAAGGCTTTCTCATACGATGGATAAATTTGCGCGGCGGCTTTTTGGGCCGGGCTACTAGCCAGATTGGCATATTCGGCAGGCGTAAGCATGTCGTTTTTGGCACTGCTGAGCAACGTGCTTAAAAGACGCGGGGGAAAGGCCTTTTCATCTATTCTTAGTAGTTTGCTGACTTGCTTAACGGCGGCTTGGCGGTCGGACTCGTCAAAGATAACAAAGCTCCTGGGCACACCGATGGCTTCCCCGTCGATTCTTAGCAGCCGCACGCAGATACCGTGAAAGGTACCCATATACGGCATGAAGCCGCGGTTGTCGGCCTTCTCGCCCAGCAAAACGGCCACGCGCTGACGCATCTCTTTGGCGGCTTTATTTGTAAACGTTACCGCCAAAATATTAAAAGGCGTAGCCTTGTTGGTAGCAATAAGGTAAGCAATGCGGTGGGTCAGCGTTTTGGTTTTACCGGATCCGGCACCGGCCTGAATCAGAAGTGGCCCTTCAGTCGTTTCGACGGCCCGCCGTTGTTCCGGATTAAGTCCCGTAAGTAGCTGGTCTAACACTGTATGTATTTTAGCAGAAGAGCTGCTTACTCGCGGGAATTAGCAGTCAGTGAAAGGCCAAGACTCAAAAGGGCTGCATCAGAAGTTAGAAGCGTCATCCCTTCTACTTGAGCTTGGGCAATAAGCATGCGATCAAATGGATCGTGCTTACTTAGAGCAGGAAAATTCGCCAGGGCATCGGCGTGGACTACATCAAACGAAAGATTTTTAAGGCCGGCCGCAGCTACGTCTTCAAGTAAATCATCTGAAGATACAAGCTTACCAAGCATGGTCTTAATCCGAATCTCCAATATACTGACTGAAGATACATAGACTTCATCGGCATTTTCTATATACTGCTTAGCTTTTGGACCTAATGAGCGGCCGTCGGCTTGTGTGGTCAGCCAAATTAGCGCGTTGGTATCTAGAAGAATCTTCAAGTTTTGTCCCAATTCTTGCCGTAAAACATTTCTTGTATATCCGGATCTGCGCCCTCAGAACCTTTCTTTTTGTACATGAGCTTGCCAGAGGCTGTACCAAACTTTATCTTAATTTTTTTGGGTTTTGCAGCCATGAGTACAACTTCTTGCTCACCATAACTGCCGATGTAGACAGGTGATCCCGACTTTGCCTCTTTAATATACTTCGACAAATTCGTCTTTGCATCATAAATTGTAACGACTTTACTCATGGCTACAGTATAAACGTCTGCCTAGACTTAGTCAATACCAATAATCTGTGCAGGGGGGTTATTATAGGTCCCGTAGATATTATTGTTTTTCTAAGACTTTTGGCCGCTGTGGAGCATCTTATAGGCCGCTTCGACAATCCCGGCAAACTTGGCGTAGTTCAGGCTGGCGGCACCGGGCAGTAAGCCGTCAATGCCTTCCAGGCCGAGTATGCTAGGAACAAATTCGGTATCAACGCTGGCGCCGTAAATAACCCGCATGTCAGTCGCCATTTGTTCGCCGTACAGATCGCCTAATATTGACCGGATCCACTTAATGGCGGCGTGGATCTCATCAGGTTTGGCAGGAATACCGTTGCCAAAGGTGCTGATGGCCCAGACCGGTTCGTAGGCTATTACTACCCGCTCGACTTCGTCTTCCGTCAAATTGGCGATAGCCGTCGTCAGCTGGTCGTGCAACACCCGCTTGGTCTCGCCGCTTTCCCTCTCGTGCTTGTTCTCACCGATGCACAGTATAGGCGTAATGTCGTTGCGTATGGCCGCTTGGACTTTGTTGCAGATCGTATCGAGGCTCTCGTTAAAGTAAATCCGCCGCTCCGAATGGCCGACCAGTACGTAGTCGGCGATGCCGCGGAGCATGGTGAAGCTGACTTCACCGGTGTAGGCGCCCTCGTCCTTGTAATAGGCGTTCTGGGCCGCCAGGTGGAATTTGCGTTGGTCGATTTCGCGCGAGATCGGCTGCAGGGCGAGCATGCTCGGCGCCAGCACAACCTCAATGTCGCGGTGCACCGGTATATGGTCGCTTAGCCTTTTGACTAGTAGGCTGGCCTCATGGATGGTGAGGTTCATTTTCCAGTTACCGACGATTAAAATGCGTTTCATAGTGGTTATGTCTTTATTGTACACTCATTTTTTGTCTAGTAGCGCTTCTACGCCGGGTAATTTGTGGCCGGCCATCAGTTCCAAGCTGGCGCCGCCGCCGGTTGAAACGTGATCAAAAGCCCCTAGTAAGCCCCGTGATTCTACGTAACCTACGGTGTCGCCGCCGCCTACGACTACAAACGGCTTGTGGCCCAGATCACCTAGTAAGGCTTCAATAACCGTTTCCGTGCCGTGGGCTGTCGGCCCAATCGGTCCCTGTAAGCTAGGAGTTTCGGTCACCCCCATCGTGCCGTTCCAGACGACAGTTTTAGCCAGCTGCACGCCTCCGGCGATAAATGATGCGCTGAACGGCCCTATGTCCAGGATCCTCTCACGTTTACGGACCCGCATGGAGGACGTGGGTACCCGTTTAGGGTAGTTGGTAATGTCGGCCACGCTGTTGCTGCCCCAATCGACAATCCTGGTGGGTGCCGTCTTGTCGATCCACTCGGCTACCACCACATCGTGAGGCATACTGAGCACGAAGGGCCGCTTCTTGGATTCGGCGGCCGCCCGCTTTAGGATGTCCTTGGCAACTTGCAGTTCGGTCCGGTCATAGATACTGTCACCAATATCGATGCCCTGGGCTACGAGGAACGGGTTGGCCAGGGCGCCGCCAATCGCTACGTAGTCGGCAATTTCAATAAAGCGTCTTAACAGTTCGATCTTGTCGGCCACTTTGGCGCCGCCAATTATGGCCATCAGCGGCCGTTTGGGCTCCTGCATAGTCGAGGTTATGGTATCGACTTCTTTTTCTAGCGATAAGCCGGCCACGCTGGGCAGAAAATGGGTAACAGCGTCCATACTGGCACCGATGTGGTGGACCGAGGCAAAACAATCCTGTACGAAGACTTCGGCGCCGGAATCTTCAGCTAGGGACTTGGCGAAAGTTTGATCGTTAGCGTCTTCGCCCGGATAAAAACGGATGTTTTCAAGCATGACAATTTGCTTGGGTTTCATTTGATCGGTAGCCCTAATGACCTTGTCGCCAATGCAATCACTAACAAATGTTATGGGGTGCCCGAGCAGTTCCTCTAGCCGCTTGGCGACCGGCGCCAGGCTCATTTTGGGGTTTGGCACGCCGTCAGGGCGGCCCAGTTTGCCAATAATAACGATCCGGCAGTCAGCTTTTATAAGGGCATTGATGGTTGGCAGGTTGTTTCTCAAGCGGAAGTCGCTCATGACCTTTTTGCCATCAGCGCTTAAGGGGGCGTCAAGTTCGGCCCGTAGCAGGACGGTTTTGCCTTTGATGTTAATGTTACGGATTGTTTGTTTTGTGAACATACCACCCTTTAGCATAAGCAATCATATGCTTTTATTCTAGCACGCGAACCTTAATGGTATCGGTCGTACCGACTACCCCCGGATAGCGGCCGGAGGCGGTTACTACAATGTCGCCTTTATGGAAGAGCTTAGCCTGGCGCAGCCAATCTGTTAGTTTGTTGGCGGCCAAGGGATCGACAGGCTGCATATAGCTTTTGTTGCCGTAGACAATCGCCAGCTGCTGAAGCGTCCGGACGTCATTGGTAACTGAAATCAGGGGGATGGTTGTTCTATACGAGGCTATCTGGAGGGCGGTAGCGCCTGATTTGGTTTCAGCCACAATGGCTACGGCTTGGACGTCTTCGGCCAGGCTAATAACCGCTTTGCTAATGGCGGCTTGCCGGGTATGGTCATCATCGGTGGACTCAAAGCTGACTTTTAGAGGCATGTGATGCTCGGTGTATACAATGATGCGCTTCATGGTCTGCACGGCCTCAATGGGGTATTGGCCGGTGGCTGTCTCATCGCTCAGCATGACGCAGTCGCTGCCTACGATGACCGCGCTGGCGACGTCGGACACTTCGGCGCGCGTCGGTTCGGGGCCTTCGTTCATACCGGCTAACATCTGGGTGGCCACAATGGTCGGTTTGGCATACTGGCGGCCCAGGCCGATGATCCTGCGCTGGACAATCGGTACGCTCTCGGGCGGCGTTTCCACGGCCAGGTCGCCGCGGGCGATCATGACGGCGTCACTAGCTCGCACAATGTCCTCAAGGTTGTCGACGGCGGCTTTGGTTTCAATCTTGGCAATAATCTTGACGTTGTAGTTCAGCGACTTCAGCAGTTTGCGCAGTCGGGTTATATCGTCGGCGGTCTGGACAAAACTCAAAGCTACGTAATCAATATCCTGGGCCGAACCGTAAACTAGATCAGTCCGGTCTTTGGCGGTTATTATATCGCCGCCAAAATCGGTATCTGGCAGGTTGATACCCTTACGCTGGACAAGTATGCCGCTATTGGCAGCCGTGACATGTACTACTCCGCTGCGGACGCTGCTGACAGTGGTGTGGAGCTTGCCGTCGTTTAGATAGATACGTTCGCCGCGCTTCACTTTTTTTGATAGATCGTATTGGGTAGGCAGATGGCCGCTCCCGGCATAGTCGGCCCCGAAACAGAAACTGAAGGACTGGCCTTTTGCAATAGTCGCCACGCCGTCGAAGTCGCCCAGCCGGATTTTGGGTCCTTGCAAGTCCTGGATAATGGCCACGGGTTTGCTGGCTGCTTTGGCTGCTTTGCGGACCCAGGCAATCTGCTGGGTGCGTTCTTTATTGGTGCCGTGGGAGAAGTTAAGCCTCAAGCCGTTTACGCCGGCTTTTATTAGACTGGCTATAGCTTCGTAGTTATCGACCGACGGACCGATCGTAGCGATAATTTTTGTACGTTTAAAATCTTTTGGCGCGATATTTGGCGCGCCGTTTAAGCTCTGCATGACTGTCCCGCCCCACCTACGCTTTGCTAGTCTTATAGTTGTTTTTATCTTATCACATCGCGCAACTGTTTGCGCCGCCAGAGCCAGGCGCCAAGACCGCTCACGGCTACGAATAAACCGATGACGTCGCCGGGGCCGGTGTTGTTGAGCGACGCCGGGGCCGAGGTTGAGGTTGGGGTTGAGGCTGAAGTGTCACCAGGGGTGCTGGTAACGCCCGTAATTACCATTTTGTTGGTGTCAGCCTTGCTAGTAGACGAGCCGGCGGGGTGGTGGTTGGCTGTTGGCGCTTTGACGGACGTGGGCCGGAAAATTAGGAGGATGCCAATAATAACGACTACGACAATAACGACGTATAACAGATAGAGAATATTTCTTTTGTCCCGAAAGTCCATAACGCACTTTTACTCCGATTACCTATGGGACATAATATACTAATCTTTACATTTAGGCAAACTGCTTAGGCTAGGCTGGTAGACGGAGGCTAGGAGCGCTCAAATACTCGTTTTTTGCCGATGGTCAGACGGAGTAGGATGCTGCCGGCATAGGTGCATAGCGCGGTAAGAATAAACGATATGGCAGCGTAGCGGGCACCATTTAAGCTCCAGGAGTAGCTCACGCTCGTGCGGCAAGCGCTAATAACGTATGGCAAGGTGTGGTAGACAAACAGCAGTACCAGCGTTAGAAGCAGCAGTGCCGCTACTAGCCGCATGACCAGGTGCTCGATGATGTTCTCAACCATTAAGCGCCGGTTGGCATGGACATAATCCAACTGCCGGCTCAACTGTACGGTCTCCAGGATAAAGCGGATAATAGCCGCGGCAATTACGTAAGTTACCAGGCCGACCACGGCCCAAACTAAGATAAGCGGCCAGCTATTGGCGAGCGTGGGGCTAACAGCTTGCAAGGATTGGCCGGTTAGGCTCAGACCGGTATTGGTATGGCTCTGTTCCCAGCCTATTAAGTCCTGTTTTAAGGCGCTGTTGTTCAGGCTGAAGGTAATAAGCGCTCCCACGGTAATAATTAAGCCGGCCAGTACAACCACTAGGCCGCTCAGCCACGACGGGGCCAGAACTGCCCGTAAAAAACTTATATCTTCAGCCGTGATTTTTGTCATTGTCATAGTGTGACTCTACACCGAAACAGTACTTGAGCCCGGCCGTACCTGTCAAGTGCTACAACCTGCATTTAAGAGCTGGTTTTTGTTAAATGGTTCCGGGGTAACCGCTTAGCGTTTTATTGTCTTCTTCAGGTATTCTAAGATGTCGCCTTGGTTTTTTAATTCTTTCATCTGTTCTTCCTGTAGATTGGCGAGATAGGTAAGCGTCCTATGGTCGGTCTCGGCTTTAGCGTTCTGTTGCCCCTGGATGACATTCTGCCCAACCATGATTATCGGCAGTAGAACCAATTGCAGGAAGTTTTGCGAAACCCAGGCAATCAGGGAAATGAGACTGGCTGCCACAATCCAATGCGGGAAAAAACTCTTCAGGTGCGGCGAAACCAGTACTAATATAGCCGGCAGCGAGCAAAGAGATAACAGGCCAAAAATATAGGCCGTCCACATTGAGCCTACGGTATTGGTAATCTTTAAGGCCAGGGCGGTGTTAAACCTTGTTACACCCTCTTCTTCTTGTTGAAGTAATGATTTCGGGTTAACGACGTGTTCGTTGGGTGTAAGTTTGCCCATATATTTAAAATTATAGCAAAAGACAGTTAGGGAATCGAATTATGGCTCTTTAGCCGGGCAAACGCTTTAACTTAAGGCAGGTTCCCTGGAAGGTTCTGAAGATTCCTTGCCAACCCATACGGCATCAGGGTCTTGGGCCCACCGCTCGTCGCGCCCCGCTTCAAACCTAACAACTTCCCTTCCTAGGAAATCAAGGAACTCAACCGTATACTCTTGGGCTCTCTTGCCTTCGTCATCCAAACCTTGCAGGTTGGCTATGTCCCAGCGCTCGTCATATACCGGCAAGACAATTTCTTCGCGGTGGCCCCGGAGATCGTAAATACGGCTGTCGGCGATAATCCTGGCGCGTCTTTGGAAGTCCCGAATACCTTTACCCGGCATTTGGAATAGAATACCCTGGCGCATAGCAGCCTTCATGGCCAGCGAAGGGTAGGTCTCAAAAAGCGCATCACCGAGCTTGCCGTAGAGTCCGTAGTGACGGCCTTCATCCCTGGCCACTCGGGTCATCACGGCGCGACTAACCTGTCTGACCAGTTCGCTGCGTCCGCCTATGCCCCGCTCTTTCATCTGTCGCCATATGTCAGGGTCAGGCTCGGCTAGTCCGGTCCCTTCGGTGTCCAGTGGGTAAACATCATTGTCGTATTTGGCCGTTTCCTCCAGTAGCATCCCGGTCCGCTGATGGGAAAGCATCGTGGCTTTTTCTTGGAGCGTCACATAAATAATAGCGTCAGCGATGGAAGGTGGGTCCGGCACGTCCATAGTCGACATCTGCTCCATATGATCATCCTGCAATTGGAAAGGATCTACTAAATCCAACCGTTCCAAAAGATTACGCATAACTATCGAGTGGCGGCTTTCTTCAGCCGCCCAGCGCCTGTTCCATTGGCTCAATGAGTCGTTAGCGCCAAACATCGTCTCGACTTGGCGGAAGTATCCGGGCAGGTTATCTTCTGTTAAAAGCCCGACTTCCAAAGCAACGCGGGCTGCCAGTGGCAACGGCGACTCTTCGGGAGCCCAATCGCGCTTATTGCCTCTTCGTATCTCGCCCATGGCCTGGATATCAATATGGTGCTGTAACCAATCGACATCCGGCACCATGAGATGGGGATACCAAGGCTTGTCGGTTTTCATGTGCATGGCGAAGGCGTTGTCTATTACTGGGGTGAGCTCGTGAAGAGACTCCCTGTCGGCTTCATGATCAATCGATGCGGGGTCCATGGCCGGTGGGAATGGCCCTACTTCGTTCATTAATCGTTCTAATGCCGGCATACGCAACCCTCCTTTTTAACTATGCTTTTTATATTACGGTAAATGAGGCGAATTCCAAATGAAATTTTTAACCGTTCTAGGCAAGAGTGATTGGTATTTGCCAATTACAGAAATGGTTACCGCTAGAAGATACACGACCCATACCGTGCGCAGCAATCGGGTGTGCGTATCGGTGCCGATGAACCAGGAGTGGAGCCAGACAAGAGCGAACACCAGATAGTTTAATCTATGTAGTTTACGCCACCACGGGATATTCATGCCCCGCCATGCCAAAGAGGCGGTAATGACCGTGCCGAGCAAAATAGTTAATGCCGTGTAGGATGGGATTAGCCACCAACGCAGGTTTGATGCAACAAAACGCAGGTGCAAGTAACTAACCAGGCCAAACCCTATTAAAATGAAGGTTGGGTGCAATACCGCAAATAGCAGGGCAAAGCCCCCCTCAAAACGATGGAAATAGATGACGCGTGGAAACAGTTTGCGTAACCAGCGTAAGTTCGTGGCAATCAACACCTGCCAGGTCACGAAAGTGAAGGCATACAGACCGAGTAGCGGGAACATCAGCTTCAAGACCGCCTGTAAACTCGCCAGGTGCATGAAGCTTGAGAACCCCCGGTCATGAACAAATATATATATGGGCAAACACAACGCTGCTATATATAGACCGAGTAGTCCGGACTTAATTAAGACTTTATTGAGGCCATGTAATTCTGGCAATACCCTGGCATTATTATGAACATTGGATTTGCCCATGTATTACAGATGCAAAGTTGTTGCAATTTGTTAGTAACCGTTACCTGAAGAGCTAGTGGCCGGCTGGGTCGAAGAACTTGAAGGCGCAGTGGTAGTTGCTTTGGTCGAAGAAGTTGCGACCGGTTTAGCCACGCTGAAATTACTGACACCATCCCCGGTTACTTGTCCGGCGCTGTCAGACGTGAAGAAGTATAGTGGCATTCCATTGTAGGTGTACTGGGTCTGGCCGTTATCAGTTCGCTTAATGGTACTGACACCCGAGGGCAGATTAGTTGTTGAACCAGTGTCTTGGTATGCGGGCCAGCTTGACAGTAGCGACCCGGATACATTACTAACACCAGAGCTGTCCCCGCCGTATGTGTATAATGCCATGCCGTTTGCGGCTACCAAATATTGGCCAATAGAGGAATTGTTTTTAGTCGTGAATACGGCGTTATTAACTGGAGCCACACTGCTTTTGGTCGAGCTGGTTCCAGTAGTTTTATTCGACTTATGGAAAATAGCATAGCCGCCGGCCACCGCTACTATCACTATAATCAGTCCTATTATCATAGCTGAGTTCTTTTTCATGCGATCTTCTCCTATTTATAGTTGCTGAGCTGAAGCGAATCAAGCAGGCCGTACCTAAGTTGTTTCCCTCTTCGATTATGTATAACGTGACAGAACAAGTTTTGTTACAAAAGCGTGTTGTATTAAACGTCTTTTAGGGACAGTAGCGCATTATTGATAGCTTGGCGCTCAGGATTTGGAGCATTGGCGGCGGCTTGCCGTAAATTGTTTTTACAATATTCATAAACCGCATAGTTTGCGGAGACCGACTTATAGGTGGCGGCTTCCGTCTGATAATCGGCGAGAGTAGCAAGAACTAAATTCGAATTTGCATGACCAGCTATGAGTTGCTTTACTTCTTGGGCCCGTTTCATCATGACGGTTCCTCTATAGCTTGGGTCTACCGACATTGCAACATTGTCCGATAATTTTTGAACCGGGTACAGCCAACTACCTGGTGACACTGTTTGGGCTAATATAACTAAGGCCATTCCAAGAGCAAGTCCTGTTATAGATGTCAGCCCGATCGGGATAAGTTTTCTCCAGCTGCTCTCAGGCTTATCCGTTAGTATGGGCGCTAAGAACGCGGCCTCGGCGCTTTTCAGCTGTCTAAGATCGCGAGCTACAGACAGCAGCCCGTTGACTTCAGAATCCGGGGCGCCGGCTGAGATTAGTTCTTTTTTTAGATTGTTACGAGTTTGGCTCTTCATTTCAAATATTCTTTCAGCTTCTTTAGGGCACGGTATTGCAGTACGCGCACATTACTCTCGCTAAGACTTAGGTTCTTGGCTACTTGCCTGCACGATAAGCCCTCAATAAAGCGCATCGTTACAACTGAGTGCATGTCCTCCGGCAATTTATCTAAGGCTTTTTTTAAGTCTTGAACTTGCAGCTTTGTGTCTAGCAGTTCACCGGCACTCGGCCTGGTATCTTCGTATAAGGCATCGGTGACCTCAACTAGTAGCTCTTTCTTTTTACGCCAGTGGTCAATTAACACGTTGCGGGCGATTCGGTACAACCACGACTTCACGGAACCGCCATGAAAACTTGCCCTGGAGGCCCAGGCCTTTTCAAAAGTAGTACTTGTTAAATCTTCGGCAAGTTGAGCGTCTTTAGTCCGCCAGAACAAGAACTTATATATTGACTTGGCGTGGGATTCATAAACAACTTCAAAATTATCGGTTGAATTTATCATCTCCTTATTGTCTAACGGTTCATCGCCCATAATGTTACATCAATTGTAACCCAATGGAGTGTCAGTAATCGGCTAGGTAACGATTAAATCAGGTTCAGATCAGTAATTTTAGAAATACCTTATTCTCACTTTAAAGCATTAATCAGTTTTAAATCATTGTGCTGCGTAGCAAGTATCTTGCTGTCGCTCGTCATAAATGAGCATCTTTCGCTTAGTGCAATATTGATTAACATATTGTCAAAGGGGTCTTTATTGTCGGGGTTAAAAACGCTGTAACTTCTTAAGGCATTTATGTCGGCGTCCACGAGTTCAATACCCATCGTTGGCAAATCATCGACTACTGAAATATCGATAGTCATTTTACCAATACTCTCTTTTATTTTCATCTCAAAAAACGAAAAGTAACTGATGAAAACTCTGTTTGAAGTATTACTCAACATCTCTAGAGCATCTTGGCCAAGTCTCGGATCTTGCCCAACTAGCCAAACAAATACCTGGGTATCTATTAAGATTTTCATCTTAGACTTATTTATTTACCTAACAACAGCTCACTAACAGAGCGCTCAGATGACGGTGAAAATGCGTCTTCGCTGACGGTAACCTTACCTTTACTGACGCTGAAGTTCCGTTTGGCTTTACTGCCTACATGATCTGGTATTTTGATAAGCAGGACTTCAGCCTTCCCGAAACCACCAATATATATCTTCTCGCCGTTTTTGGCGGCAGTTATATATTTACTGAGATTAGTTTTAGCATCATGAATTGATATTGTTTTCATATCTATATATTAGCTAACTAGACTAAGTTTGTCAATAGTTTTTTCTAATGTGGCTATCTGAATGCTTTTAAGCTAGGAGATGGTGTTAGGGAAACTGCTAGGCTTTGTTCAATAAAGGTCTTCGTAACTGGAGGTCTTTTTTATACATAAACCAGTTTGGTTACAGGTCGACTTAGTTTTGAACTTTTTAATAATTGATCTGCCCCGTTCGCTATCCTATGCTCAATAGCGTGCTAGTAAGGCTTAGGAAAATTACCACGATGATACCGCCCGCGACAGTCGTTGGCTTTAGCTTCAGCCTAAGAGCACTCACCATAGGAAACACGATTATTAGGGGAAGAAGTGGCAAGAAGTATCTGCCATAGACTCCAAATACATCAGAGGCACCAACCTGGGTATTGCCAACGTAAAACGCCAGGCTGAGTAAAAGATAAGTTCCCACTAGAATAACAAAAGCCGAGCTCCATAATCTTTTCTTATATCTAACTAGCTCTGGCATTACAGGTATCTCGGATATAGATAAAAAAAGCACCAAATAGAGTAGGCCCATAATTGGTAACGATAGATAAATAAGCCTACTGGTTACAATGCCCACAAGCCCTTCATAAACAGTGTCATAATTTTTGGTAAAAGGCTGAGCTAGTGCACGACCCGTGAAAAGTAGTAAGTGGTGCACTACAAAGTGAAACTGAGCCTTACTATTTATATATGTATTTAAGCGCGGGGTAAGTACGGTACTTGCTGTTATGTGGCTTGTACGGATAGCGAAGAAGATACTGGCTATACCAAGTATGGCAGCATCTGCTATACGCCACATCCAACCATGTATTTTCTTCCCAAAAAACTTGATTGGTATTACTAAGGGTAGTGCTGCGATTAACCAATAACCGTCTTTAATGACACACAGCCATAAACTTGCTATGGAAATAATGATAAGTCTTCGCCAGTCTAGGGGCACCCTCTTTGCGAAAATGGCCAAGGTATAAGCAATTATCAACCAGCTCAACCCGTTGACCAAACCATCTGCCCCAATGATAGAAGCTTGTGATAGAGAAGTCGGCAGTAGCGCCACTACAACCAAGAACCATTTACCTCTCGGTAGTAATTTTATGGCCCACGCAGCTAAGGCTATATAAAATAACAGCGTAAAAATTCGTCCAATATATACATACCAAATTAGCGGCAGGGCCAGCGTCTTAACTATAAATACACCAATGACGCTTGGGATATAAGCCCACGGCGGGTACGTCACAACGGACGTAAATATTGCTTGTGTGCGATGAGCCCCTACTTGGTTAGTTGAGCTATAAGTACGATCGAGTTCTTTTGCTTGACTTTTATATGTTTGCTCATCACTGCTCCGCGAGAGATTACGGTAGCCATTTACCATATTATTGATGTTGCTGGGTAAGTAGCCGCCATACTGGTTATCTGGCAGTCTCTGTTCCCAAAAAGTTCCCTGGCTTATCTGATAAGCGCGCGGGAAATGGGTAAATTCATCCGTGCCATTAAGCGGGGCTAATTGAAATACGAATAAAACACCAAAGACAAGGGCTAAGCCTATAAATATCTCGGTAGGATAATTAACGAGTTTCCTGAGAGTTTTATGGACGTAGTTACCGAGAGTCACTGAAGTAGTCGCCAAGATCTTCATTTATCTAGCATAGTCCTATTGACCAGCTATTGGTATTCTTTCGTCATATGCGTAACTATTCGTACAGACTAACAGGATAGAAACTATTACAATGTACTTGCAATGTAAGCTAGTTGGAGGCTTGTATGGGAAAATTGTTGTTATTTCTGTCTTTCGGAATCTTATTGTTTGTATCTGTTAGCGCTGCTTTATTTCCTCAAAATCTAATGTTTTTGTTTGCGTCTACAAGCTCAACTTACCAAAATGTTAGAGAGGTTTTAGCTTTTGTGTTGATAATGCAACTTGTCACACGACCACCACGTCATGCGTGGATCCGTGTCTTATCTGGCTCTATAGCCCTGGCGGCCGTTATCTGGACTATCGATGCGACGTACACTGGCCAAATGCTTCCGCTTGACAGTCTTGCATTCCTTGGAGCGTCTATAGCAATCGGGGTTACTGCCCTTGAGCGTAGAGTTATTACGCCAACTACCTGGTTAGCGGGAAATAAGGCGTTAGCTTAAAGGAGGATAATTATGAGTGAACATGTACAAGAGGTTAGGAATGTAACAAACGGCGAGGTTGCCACAAAGACGACGCGGGTGGTTGATGACGAGGCTGACGCGCCTGCACGGGGTCAACATTCGTTAATAGTCACACGAATAGTGTGGTTTATCGCCGGAGTATTGTTAGTGCTTCTCGCTTTTAGGTTTATATTTGTACTATTGGGCGCTAACCCGGCAAATGGCTTCGCTAACTTTATCTACACCGCAAGTCATCCGTTTGTAGCACCCTTCTTTGGGATATTCGGCTATAGCATTAAGTACGGAGTGTCACGAGTAGAACTTTCAACGCTTGTTGCTATGGCGGTATACGCTCTTATTGCTTTTGGAATTTCCAGGCTCCTGACGATGGGACGACCTTCAAATACATAACTTATATTACATTCGTTAATGTATCTAGAAGTAGACCGATACAAAGGAGTCAACATTGAGAAAAATAGGTTTTTCATTAGTAGTACCGGTTTTGAATGAACAGGGTAATATAAAAGCCCTGATTGAACGCTTGAGTGCAGTAATTCCAAAGGTCACTGATAACTTTGAGATAATATTTATTGACGATTCGTCTAGCGATCAAACAGTTGAGGAGATTAAACGCTACTCGAAAAATTTGCCAATCAAAGTATTTCCCAAGGTTGGCAAGGTTGGCAAGAGTTATTCGCTGCTAGAAGGTTTTGGCAGGTGTCGTTATGAAAGCGTCGGCATGATTGACGGTGATTTGCAATATCCGCCCGAGGCTTTGCCAGAAATGATTAAAAAAGTGTCCGAGTCAGACGCCGACATAGTAATTGGATCAAGAAAACAGTACGGTGCAAAAAAAACACGATTAATCGGCACTAAAATCATTATTAACATTTACCGCCTGTTATTTAAGATGGCTTATGATACCCAGTCAGGTCTGAAAGTGTTTAAAAAAGAAATCCTTGAGCGGGTTGATTTAAGTAGAGTCACTAGGTGGACTTTAGACTTCGAACTACTTCATCAGGCACTGCAAAAAGACTATGTCATTGATTCAGTTGATATTTTGTTTACTGAACGCCAAGCAGGTAAGTCAAAAGTTAACCCGTTACTTGTTGGTGGTGAGATCATCTATCATGTAATAGAAGCTAAGGCAAGAAGAAGCCTCGAGCCACTTTCTAACTTAGCTCAACGAACTTGGGTGAAACAATTTCTTAGTTTTAGCATTATCGGTTTAATTAATACTTTCTTAGATATAGGGTTGTTTCTGAGCCTAACTTTTTATGTTAGCATTTTTGCCTCTCACATTATTATCGCTAAAGCACTTTCATTTTGTATTGCGGCGACAAATAGTTTTATATTAAATCGTCGTTTTACCTTTAAGCACAACGGGCAGTTTCGTAAACTGTACATGCCCTATCTAATTACAGCAACGATTGGACTTGGATTGAATACTGGTGCGCTATATCTGGCGATAAACGCCGCCCACACTAATCGGATAACGGCTTTGGTATTAGCCACCTCAGCTGCTCTCTTATGGAATTTCTTCATCAACAAGTTTTGGGTTTTTACCGAGTCAATTCCCAAAAAACCAGCACCAATTTATCAAGCAAAACCTGTTTAGCTTGTGTCTTCAACTGCACACATCCGCTGTATACTTGCAAAGTGATTACTTTTGCTGTTATTGGTCACAATGAGGCGCCGACTCTTGAGTATGCGCTTGACCAAGTCTCTGAAGCTGCAATGACTGGAGATGTCGTGTGGTTTGTAGACAGCGCCTCAACGGATCAATCAAAAACAATTGCGAAGCGCAAAAATATTAAGCGCATCCAAGCACCCATTGGGAAAGGTCGGGCAATGCGTTATGCAATTGAGCGATTTGAAACCGAGTTCATTTGTTTTATAGACGCAGATCTTCTCGAAGCACCTCGTAATTTCGCATTGGTTTTAGCAGAAGCTGTCCGCACCAATCCTTCAGACATGGTAGTCGGAGACTTTGAAGATGGCAGTCTTTTAGGTGTCACTATAGGCATTTATAAGCCATTGGTTGCCAATCTGTTTCCTGAAGCTGCTGATCACTACGGCAGCAAACCATTATCGGGCTTTCGTATTATTCGGAAAGGGCAGGATTTGGGACAGATTCCTGATGATTTTGGCGTTGAAGCTCATCTTAATATTACACTTGGACTGGCTAGTGCAAGCATAAGTATCTGTTCGCTCGGAACCTATGAAGGACGTTTCCTATACAAGCCGCTCATGGGAATAGAGGTTTCTAATGCAATCTTGAACTTGGCTGTTAGTGCTGGCCGTCTTGATGCAGCTTGCCGGTCAGCCTGGGAGGAATGGGTAAACGATATTGTCGAACACCTTACAAACTATCATGGTGACTTAGCTATCAGTGTGAGCTTTGAAAGTGAGTTACGTCGTCTAGCATCTCGGCCGCTTCCAAGTGCTGTCATTTAGGCTATGAAGCTGAATCAATAGGTGTTTATTGGAAAAAGTGCTTACGTTTGGTGACCCTAGACCACTCGGTCTATAAGGTCGTCGCTGCCGAAATTATTAGGTGGAACACGACATTAAGGAATGAACAAGTCTTGAATTATGTGTTATCATAATTATGATAATCATGAAAGGATACGCCTTATGCTAAGCATTAGACCCATATCTGATTTAAGAAATCACTTTTCAGAAGTGGAGAAAGAAGTTAGCGGTAAAAATAAGCCTATTATCTTTACTATGAACGGAAGAGCTTCTATGGTAACTATGAGTTTTGATAAATTTAGCAAAATGGCGCATCTGGATTATATTGAGCGTGCTCTTGATGAGGCTGATGCTTACGCAAAAAGTCATGCAGAAAACCTAACACATAAAGATGTGTTCTCTAAAATTAATGCAAAAGTAAATGGCTAGATTTGAACTTCGTTACTCCCCACTTTTCTATGAAGATTTAGATAAGATTACGGATTATCTATTATTTGAGCTTAAAAACGAGTTAGCAGCAAAAACACTAGTAAATAATACTGAGGCCGCCATTAAAAAACGTCTCAGTAATCCACTGAGCGCAGCGCCTTATCGGTCACTCGGTAACAGACCACACCCGTATCGCAGAATTCTGGTAGGCAACTACCTCATATTCTATGTTGTCATAGATAGCGTCATGATAATTAGACGCATGCTGTATGGGCGCAGAGACCTAGACAGAATCCTTTAGCAATCTATTATTGATAAAAGAACCGAACTATTTAACAGATAAGAGCTGGCTATACATCCTCAAGATGTATAATTTATAACCAAATCTCATCTGTGACTTTCCTATGGTGAGCTCGGTGGGTGCTACATGGAACACCCTATACCCCAGACTCGTTGAACTCTCCGAAAAGTTTGAAGAGGTTAAAACTGCTTAAGTTTATTTGCCGATTTTCCAAACTCCTTTTTCAAGAAATGCTTCTATGGTTTGTCGCTGAGCTTTATTAATAAGATTGGAGTGCGAGGTATTATTAAGTTTTGCGTAGTCAGCAAGACTAATTATGTTCTTTCCCTCCAAATATGCCAGACGTTTGTGATAGCTATTCGTTATAGCCTTAGCAACAATTTCTTCCATAATGGAGCTATCTTCCGTCTTATCATATTCTTTAAAAGCTTGGTAGTAAGAGGCGCGGTCAATAAATTTAATATTGATCGGGACGAATCCCTCTCTTATCAGCAGGTAATTATTAATTACACGTCCGATTCGGCCATTGCCATCTATGAATGGATGTATATTCTCAAACTGTAAGTGTAATCTGGCAATACGTCGAGCAATATTGTCTCCCAAACTTGCATGATAATCAGCGAGCGCTTCCTCTAACAAAGTTTCAATCTGATCAGGACCAGGAGCGATATGGTTAGCAACTCTTACAAACTCTCCAGTCTGCCTAAATCTGCCAGCAATATCATCTCGGATATTGCTAATCAGCATCTTGTGAAGCGTTAGCATCACATCTAGAGTGAGCTCTTTAGATTTAGCCGTTTTATCCGTGTATTCAACCACGCGAGCAAGATTCTTTGCTTCGAATAACTCCCTCTCTGAAATGAATCTATCGAGCTCAATCTGTAAGAGTATTTTCTCTGTTTCTTCGAGTGTTAAGGTTGAATTCTCGATAGCATTTGAGTTATAGACCTGTTCAGCGACCTCAGTTTCTGAAATTATTTTTAGTAATGATTCTTTACCCGAGGCACTCTTATAGTATCTAATACGAAGTTTTTGAATGTTCGCAAGGTAACTGTAATTCTTTGGCATAGTCTAAGTATACACAAATTTAACGTTTTACACAAGTAAATCGTGAAAATATAATGTATTCCAACCATGCTTCACGTTTTACGTTCATATAAATCACTTATTCCAATAAATTGGAACTGTAGTGTTTGTTGCTCGAACTTTATATATGTAAGTTAAGACAAGAAAATACTGTGGCTTTTTTAAGCATAAGCTTGATGGTGACCTCACGGAGAATCGAACTCCGATTGCCAGGATGAAAACCTGGTGTCCTAGCCGTTAGACGATGAGGCCGCAATGGGGGCTATTATAACAGATTGAAAATGAAAACCCCCTCTCTTTAAATGAGGGGGTAATCTGGAGATCTTTGTTTTGTTCGTCAGAGCGGTCAGTCTTTGCTCGTTCAACTGCCGCTAGCGTAGCATATAACGGGGTTTTATGCTAGCGCTTATCCACAGTTTTGTTAAGTAGCTGTTACCTGTTTATTGACGGTTCAGGCGTCGGGCCAACAGGCGTCGGTAGAAGGCCGTACCGCCTACAGCTGTGGCTGCGAATAGGCCGACGATGCTACCAGGACCGGTGTTAACCAAAGCGGTTGGTGTGGCGGCTGGAGGAGTCGTCGTAGTAGTAGTTGGGGGGGTAACAACTGGCGGTCCTGTAGAAGTGAACGTTACGTTTTGAGCACAAGCTAGGCCACCGGCAGTTTTATCCTGGCCGTTCACATTGAAGTGAGCGGTAGCAGTCACTGTGTAGGTACCGTTTGCACTGTATTGGTGAGTTTGGCCAACAGGACTTGCACTCGTTACTGTGGTGTGATCACCCCAGTCTATAACAGCGTTCGTGAAGCTGGCGCCATTAGTCTGAGTGGTCGTGAAGTTACTGATCTTTACAGTACGGTTGTCTTCGGCTGTAAGGCCAAGGTCAGTACACATGTAAGTAGGAGTTTGGACTACTGGTTGAGGTTGTACGGTTACCTGGTAGACAACAACTACCCGGTAGTTCCAACAGCCCCATTGAGTACCGGTACTCATAGCATTCGGGCTGCCGATAGGTGTAGCCCCATTGACGACACTGTCAGGTAAGCTGCCGAAGGTTGTCTGACTCAGGTCGTTGTTATAGGTAACCGACTGAGGTACCAGGGTAAGTTCGACTGGCTGGCCGTCACAGTTTAGACTTGTAGTGTCACTAGCACTGGCGGCGTTGGAAGCACTCACTGTGCTGCCGAAAGTAAAATTGTTGCCAGTAGTATTTACGGGAGCTGTGGTAGCTAGTTTGACATCATGCGCTACTGCACTACCACTACCGTTGTCATTGAATTGGGACTCGGCGTCGTTGTGGATGTAAGTCCAGATATCAAACTTTTCACCGGCGGTACAAGCCGAAGTAAGGCTGTCAGATAGTGGTGGGTTGTTTGCACCTAGCGGGCTGCCACTGGTGTTTTGGCGGATACGGACAAAGTTAGACTCGTCACCAAGCGGGTAAGATCCTTGGTTTGAGGATAGCGTGCCACCTGATCCACTTATTCCACAGATGTTGTTAAAAACCGGTGTTGTGGATGTCGTGAATCCATTTGGATTATATTGGTAACAAGCAAGCGCGCTGGCGTTACCTGTAAAACCTACGATTAGTACAGTCGCGCTGGCAACCATAAGGCTAAGTCCGGCGCTAATTGCTTTATTGAAGTAGTTGGTCATGATATTTCTCCTTTAAAGTTCCTTATTAAGCGCCTGGTTGACCTGGGTCTCCAGGTTTTTGTGGGGTGGTTGGTGTAGTCGGGGTGGTAGGAGTTGTAGGGGTAGTAGGTGTAGTCGGAGTGGTGTTCGGTGTAGTCGGTGTAGTCGGTGTGGTATTCGGGGTAGTAGGGGGTGTAGTCGGTGTGGTATTCGGTGTGGTGCCTGGTGTAGTCCCTACTGGTGTAGTAGTTGTAGGTGTGGTACTTTCGCCACCGCCGCTGGATCCACCGCCGCTTGGCGTATTGTGCTTAGCGTGAGGACGACCTTCTGGTGCGCCAGTCGGGCCAGGGCCATGAGGTGACCGGCCTGGAAGGCTCTGGGGATGTGGGCCTGCGCCACCGCCACCGCCGGTTGAACCGCCGCTTATATGTACGATAGTGTTAGAGCTTGAGCCGGAAGTGTTCGAGTTAGACTTAGGAGCCTGGGACTGAACAGTGCCTTTAGGAGCAGTCTTCGTCGGATGGCCGGTGTTGGAAGGACGGGAATTACCATTCTGATGGGCTGTTTCAATTATCTGACCTTCTGGTGTGATTCCCCAGCTGGCGGCAATTGCCTTTTGAAGCGCGTAGTTTTCGCTGCCGGCTACCGGTGCGATGTTAAATACGTCAGTAGGACCAGTGTTGCTGGTTACGTTACCGTCAATTCCTGACAGATCTTTGTTGCCGTCATATACAGGAGAGAAAGTCAGGATACTACCGGTAGATGACTGGTAGCTGAACTCTTCAGGAGCTCCAAGTATTCCGCTCACAACGATATTACAAATCTGGTTACGGTCGGCGGTGTTGGTTTGTATTAGATCTAAGGTCTGAGCAGCTTCGGTGACAACGTCGGCAGGGATAACGTTCGTTTTAGCAGCGTCTATAATAGTGTAGACAATAGCTAGGGCAGCTGTATTGCTACCAATCTGTTTTGCTACTTCGTTGGAAACTGTCTCGACATTGCTAGCCTGGTCAAATTTCCATTGGCCGTCAATAAGCTGCGCCGATATCGGCTGCATCATGTTTGAGCCAACGGTTGAGGCGTAGTCATTAAGTCCGAGAGGAGTTTCTGCGCAGTCGGCGGCGGCTAACTGCGTTACCTCTGCACTGGGAACCGCTTTTGGATTAGCGCCGTGGGCGTTGCCTCCGCCGCTTTCTAGGGCGTATGCGCCAGCACCAAGAGCGGCTACACCTACTAAGGCTGCTGGAACTACTTTGTTCATCTCCATAATATATTCTCCTTCTTACTAGACTCACTCCTGTGGGTCGATAGCGTTATCCCTTACGTCTGCTCTTTTACTGTTTACTATAATAGCACGCGTGTTGATATTTGTCAAGCATTATAGCGCTTTTCTATGACTTATGCAATAATATTATATACGTAAGCGTCTTAAATAGCGGCTTCTTGGCGGGCAAATACAAACTTTGGCACGGTAACAAGGGGTGATTTATCGCCGGCATCAAGCTCCAGCAGCCGCATACCCCGCAAAATAGCCTGGGTGCTTTGGGCCTTTTGAGCGGCCATTTGCCGGTAGCGATCGTTTATCCGGAGATAGTCGCCTACGTCAAGCCGTGTCGCTTTGCCCTCATGCGTCAGTGTCCGGGCAAAGGGCAGTTCCCGCTGGGCCTGGGTAGTTAAACGGGCTATAAGTAATCTGTCACCAAGTGCGTTGTGCAGCTGCCTCAAGGGGCTCTGCCAATTAAAACCACGAAGCGCGCCGCTTGGAGAGTACTGTGCGCCACCCAAGAAATCGGAAATGACTACGCAAACGTCGCTGTTCTCCTCCAGGTCTTCACTCGCCAGGACCCCGTTCAGTCCGGCGGCCAGGGCTTCACCACTATTTTCAGGGGTATGCGGCTCATCGGCTGAACGTGTATAGTCGTCATACTGCTTCAGTGTCCAGACGCCTTTAACTATCTCATCGTGAATTTCAAGGGGTCGCTGTCCTTCGCGGGCAGCATGTATATCAAGTTCGGCACCCTCGCTCTGGGCAGCTAGGGTGACGGTAGCAAGTGCCACGCGTGCCAGGGCGTGCAAGCTGTGTTGTCCGGTGGAGTTTAAGTAGCGGTCGCCATACTCCACAACGGTGTGATAGGTACGAGGCTGGTCTTCGCCCCGGCCTTTGTACGCCATGGCCCGGTCGCTAGCCAAAGTTTCGGCCACGGCCAGGTTTTCTATTTCGTCAATGCCTGGGCTGTATTCCCCAATATCATCAATATCGAGCGGTTGCGGGGCATTATCCAGTGTCGGTATGCCGCCATAGCCGCCGGTACTATCGACACCGACAAGGGCTTTGATGCTGGCATCCAGCTCATCAAGCAAGGCGCCGGGCTTAAGATCGGCGAATCTATCGGTTGCGAGGGATTCGTAGGCCACGTAAAACGCTCCTTTTGGCTACCGGTGGGGCTGGCTCTTCTTGGTTAGGACCGGCTATAGCCTGGTCAACGTTGTATCCCAAAATAGCGTGATTGCCGTATGAAAACTTCGCTACGCGATCATCTACCAAACGCTCGATAGCTTCTGGGGATTGCAAGGAAAGGACTCTTCCGCCTTCTTCTGTCGTAGCGTCATCTTCAGCTAAACGGCTATAGGCAACTCTGAAGGCTTCGCGGGCAATGATGCGCCGGGCGGCAATAGCCTTATCCAAATCGCCAACGTTCCGTTCTAAGTAATCGCTCATGTTACCTTCGGCAACACCGCTTAATTTAGCGACAGTTGGCATAACCAGGGCGGCTACCCGGGCGGCTACAAGCGGCGTGATCTCGGTACCTTCTTCATTTCTATGGACAAACATGTAGGCACGGCTGGCGGCTGTGAAAGCCTTACCGATCCGGGCGTCAGCTGGACTTATGGGAGCGACAAGGCCACTGTCGTTGAGCCGTTTAATCAGATCAACGGTAAAGTTACCTGTCACTGAACCACCGTCACTACTTTCTGGGTCAGGATAGGCTTCAGCTACGAGGCTAGCTAGTTCACGGCGAACTAAGGCCGATGGTAATATCGGAGCCTGGGCAAAGTCAACTTCTGGGGAGCTTTGAATTAAGCGGGCCGTTGCATCGTCTACATCTCCGGTCAATACCTCGGCGCCTACCCTACTCTGAATTGAAGGGCTGAGGCGGTGTACGTCTCGGCCGTTCGGATAGTTTGTGGTTATGTAGTAAGCAGCGTCTTGGAGGTTGATGCGGTCTACATGGCTGTTATTGGTAGGAACTACCAACTCTTCACCGTCCCATAACTGTTGGACGGCTTTTTGGTTGCGCATGTGCGACAGCTCGTTCAGGAAGAAGGCCGGATTTTCGGCGTCAACAACTTGGAACTTACCTTTAACGAATTTGGGGCCGTCGGCGCTAGGGTTTGGGTGGGCGTGACCAAATAAGGTCGATTCGGTGTCGGTACTGTTTATACTAATGCGCTGGTCGGGTCCGATCATCAGGTTTCCCATAGTGGTTTTAACGGTGCCAAAAGTACCCAGTGCCATAACACCACTGTCCTGGCCCCTACCGGTAGCCATTAAGCCGTAAGCAAGCTGCCAACGGTGGTCGTCAGGCAAAACTACTTCATTCTGCATGACTGCCAACGCGTCTTGGGCGTGGTCCATATGCTCCTGTAAATCTCCTGTTGCGTGCCATTGATCTTGTAAACTTCGTTCACTCATTACTTATTTCCTCCTCTTAGATAGCTTTGTAATTCCTGACAGACGACGGCCGGCCGCTAGAACAAGTCCGAGGGCGGCGGCAAGTATAGCCAAGTCTTCAGCATCATGGTTCGGTTGCTTACTCTCACTGGCCTCGGCATGATTTAATATGCCTGTTATGGCATCCTGGACACCGGCGGTAGTGGTGGCAGTCTTAACGTTACTCGCACCAAGCAGATTGCGGAACGACTGTACGTTAACAGGGGCGTCAACGGTGGCAATACCTATTTGATTGGTACTGTTTGTACTGCCGACAACGACTGCGCTCAAGGTATCCTTGGAAGTGCTGCTTTTCACCTGCTTTTCAACAGCTTGTATGCCAGCTACGTCCTCCGGATTAACGGCTGAGCCAACAATAATTATGTCATTCGGCTGGGGGCCGCTCAAGGCGTCGGCCACACTATTTCCACCCATGCTGTTTGACAGAGAGTCACCGTTTTGAAAACTNNGTAAACTCGGTGTTATGGCTGCGTTAATTTTTTGTTTTGTAGGACCTACGGTTTTAGGGTATGAGCCAGCTAAAATAAACGTAAACGGTACTTTATCCTGCGCGGCGGCGGCGGTACTACCGTCTACGCTGGCCTGCAAACGGCTTACTCCACCTTGCATATCCGTAACGTTAGCAGCGTCGGCGGCGTCAATAACTACGGTACCGTCAGCTTTTGCGCGGGAGTGGCTATTGAAGGGTTGCGCGCCAAATTGCACGACGGCAAACGTTGCACCGGCTACAGCTGCATAATAACCGACGCGCTCGGCTAGGCGGGTCCGACGGTTGTCGAGTCCGGTTTTTTCGGCAATAAACGGGTCGGCAAGGCCTAATCTGGCCTCATCTTCGCCCAGGCTCTGTTCCAGCTCATTGTCAAGCTGTTCTTTGCGCCTATCAAAATATATGCCGCCAACAGCAATTGCACCAGCAAGTGCTAGGTATTCGGGGACGTTGAAGCCACTGGGGATCAACTCTGCTGCTTGTAGTGCTACTGTACCTGTCATATTACAACCTTTACTGTATAGTATATTAGCATAAACTTTTTAAAATGTCAAGATTAAGATAGAGAGTGTTTATTTTGTTTTAAGGTGTTAGCTACAGTGCGTATAAAAGCTGAACGACTGGCTGGCTGTAGTTACCGTCCCTGGAAGCTCATAGGATTGGGCTTCGGTGACGAAAGTAACTTTTTCAGTGTCGCCACAGCCTATAGGGGCGACAGCATGCACTTCGCCGGTTAGGCTTTGGCCATTATCGTTATGGGGGTTGACGAGATTATTTAAACGTCCAATCAGTCTACCGTCCTGCGTAATGATTACATCGGTTGACCGGACTATTTCAGCATTGTCGCAGGCGGGATCGGTGGTATAGACATCTAATACCTTTGCGCCGACTTCAAACGCCCGGGGGTTTAATACGTGGGCCGACAAACCATGACGGTTAGGCAGGCGGGCATCCTGATTTAGGCAGGCTTCTACATAACCGACATTGACGCCTTGGGCATTAGATTCGGGTATCTGACTTACTTTAACCGCTAGACCAACGCCGGCGGCTGCAGCCAAACCAGCTAAAAGTATATGTTTTGGTCTTATTTGTAATTCAGATTCCATGTTGTACCACCTCTTATACCGATCAGCCGTTTAGGCCTTAGGCAATAGGAGCTTCCTGCCTATTTGAAGATGTTCAGCCTGCTCTTCGGATGTGATATTGTTCAGGTGCAATAGGTGCTGGTTGTATAACCAAATCTGGTGAAGCTGGTGTTGGGTTGTGTGGCCATGCCCTGATATACCGAGCGCACGCTGGGATATAGTCCACGGGTTATCGCCGCTTTTCATTGTGTATTTAGTGCCGGGGGTTGGCTGGTGTCCAATGTGCGTTTTATGGTCATGAGTAAGATGCGTGTGATGATGCCGGCCTTGATGGTGGTGTTCAACTAGTTTGCCGGTATGGGTGTTGTGGTGTGCGACATGGACATGGTGGGCCGCAGTGTTAGCTACAGAGTGGGCCGATTGGTGAAGCTCGCGGGCAGTGACAGGCTGGTGATTGACCTCAGCAACAAAATGCTCCTTCAGGTTAAGAGAAGGGGCAGGTTTGAGTGCAGGTTTGGGAGCAGTTAACGGCTGCTGGGTTATATGCGGATGTACCGGCTTGCCGTTTACTTCGGCGGTAATGTGTAAGCCGCTACTGTGCGTGGCCGCTACAGCGTGGCCGTTTACTTCGGCGCTAAAACCCGCTTGTACATGGTCATGTACATTAGACATAAGTGTCGGGTGTAGCTGACCTGGATGATACGCCGCATCGAAGAAATGGGGGCCTTGCGTAACACTGCCGTGATCCAGGGCACCAATTCCCACACCGGCAGCCACACCTGCAAGCGTTGCTAGGCCCATGACTCTTTTTTGTTTAGAAGTAAGGGTAGTCCATTTCGCTCCAGCGCTATAGCTCGCCTCTACGGCGCGGTTTGCTACGCGTCTCATGAAACTCTGGCGGGGCGAAGGTGCAACACCAGACTCTACATTATGGATCTCATGAACACCCATGTTTAGGTCTTCTACAAATGGATCAGTTAATACAGCGTGATTCTCACCGACGTGGCCGGCATCTAGCGGTAGTATCAATTGTTCAAATTGCTGATTCATTATGGGCTGGGCCCTTCCCTACTTCACATTAAAAGTAATAAAGACATCTTAGCAATGTTTTAAGCATTTGTCAACTATTATTGTTGACTTAACTAGCTATTATGCCCTGGCCTGGCAATTAAACTAAGTTGTCTTGGTAGTCTTGGTTTTCTTAAAAGTAAAGCCAAACGTACTGCCGTTGCCCTCTTTACTGTCAAATATGATGGAGCCGCCCTGGGCCACAATAACCTTCCTGGCCATATACAGGCCTAGTCCGGTGCCATCTGGACGAGCTTTACGGGCATTGGCAGCCCTGTAGAACTTGGTGAACAGGTGGGGCTGCTCGCTTTTTGGCACCCCTATACCGCTATCTATAACACGCAGTTCAATACTGTGGCCTTTATCCTCTAGCTCAACGTCAATAGTGCCGCCTTGGGGCGTGTAATAGATAGCGTTATCTATAAAATTCATAATAACCTGCCTGGTTTTGGTTTCGTCGAGCATTAACTCGGGAAAGTCCTTAGGCGGTTTATATTCAAGGTTAATCGAGTGCAGCTTGGCAGTTTCCTTCAGTTGGCTTAGCTCTTCGCTTATGACCCGGGCCAGATGGACCGGTGTCGGTTGGATAATGAATTTGCCGGTGCGCAAACGTGAGACGTTAAGCAGGTCGGCTATCAGATAGACCATCTGTTGGGAACTGAAGAAAGCCTGTTGCAACATCTTGTGCTGAACAGGGGTAATCTTACCGGCATCACCCTCCAGTATCAGGCTGATATAGCCTTTTACGCTGGTGAGGGGCGTTCTCAGCTGGTGGGAGGCCATAGAGATAAAGTCGTCCTTGGTCTCGTCAAGGGTTTTCAGCTTCTCATTGGCCCGCCTCATTTTCCTGGTGGCATCATCTACCCTCTGCTGCAGCGTAATGTTGAAATTCTCGATTTCCTCAAATCTCAGAGCATTCTGGACAGCTATGACCAACTCGTTAGCGATGATCTCAATGACTTTCAGGTCCTGGGAGCTGTATAGGTTGCCGCTCCGCTTGGGGCCAAGTATTAAATAGCCCGTTTCAGCCTGTTTATCTGATGAGCTAGAGGTCAGCTGGGCTACAATCGATATATCATTACGGCCTAGGAAATGATGCATAGCGTGTTCCTCTTCATCTAACAGATCGGTTATAAGAAGGTTCCGCCCTGCCATGTACTCCTTAAGGCTTTTTAAGACAAGCGCCGGTTCGTCTTTAAGATGTGTTTCTTCACTAGAACCGACTAACCGGTCAGGTAAGCTCTTGGGGCCGGGTATGCTAAACAGGCAGTATGATGGTTTGAGGTTTTCCTCTGTAATTTGGGCGCATTTAGCCAGCAGCTGGTCAAGTTTATAGGTAGAAACCAGGCCTTTATTGAAGAGGTTCAGAAAAGTCTGTGTGTCATAGGCGTCTCTGTAGAAGAATCTGTTTGTTATACGGTCGAAAAATTGCCTTAAAGGTGTGAATAGAAAGGCCAATATAACGGCCGTCAGGGTGTAAATCCAGCGTGTTGTAGAGGTTTTTAGGCTTGAGCTGTCAAAGAATAGGTTAGTAATGGCAAACGTGCCTAAAACGAATACTGAGGCCAGGGATAACAGGGACAATACATATGCCAGGGAGCGAGCAACGATAAGCTTGATGTCAAAAAGCCCGTGCCTGAAGATGGCAAAGGCTAGTGACCCCATAAAAATAACGCTGGCAATCGGCGCAAACTGGGCCGAGGAAGAGCTATTGGTCAGGTTCGGTAATACCAGATTGGTAACGATAGCTAACGCAGTGGCGCAGACTGAGCCGTAAACCACTATATTAAGCTGCTTTTTAAGTTGTCCTCGGGCTTTTCGCCACGCTATAAGCAGCGTTAGCACAAATTGGGCAATCAAGATAAGGGTCCAGGCTATGATCAGTAAATATAACGAGCCGTGGCGGATGTTATAGCCAGTCTGGACGCTACCGCTATAACGGGGGTAGACTGACACGGCTACCGTCCCAGTGAAGGCCAGTGCCGAGAATAAGGCGGTAACCGACAGGAGTAAAGCCAAGGTTTTTTTAGGGAATTTATCACCTTTTAAGGCAGCGATGAACAGGCTGCTGAATATGAAGATAAACATCGGGGCCAGGAAAGTTGCCCGGTTCCAAAAAAGCGTGTGAGTAGTAGCCTTATCGGCCAGGTAATTAGGCCCTTCCCAGGCCACTAAGGCGATGGCCGTGGCCGCAATAGTACGGTTGGTTAGCTGTTTGGGATTCTTAATTAGTACTAAAGAACAGATGAATAGATTAAAGACCAGCCCAATAACAAGAATAACAAGTTCCATCAGGCTGTATTATACAGTTTTGCGTAAGCGCTTAGGAAACTGTGTCGGTAGCGTCTTGTTCTTTGGCTTCGTCTTGGCGGCGGTTTCTAAAGTTATTCCTGACTTTAGCTAGGACGCTAAACAGGCCGACTGTAGCAATAGCGCCGAAGCCTTCCCAGGATTGGGCGGGCATATCGTGGCTTTCAGCACCGATGTAGGCATACGGGGCCAATAAGGCGCTACCGGCAAACATAGCGGCGCGTATCCTTTGGGAGCGTGAGTACCTGTCGGGGTTTAAGGCTGAGCGGGCCAAGTCACCCATGCCATAGACGTACTGAGGCGTAGTAGCAACCTCTAGCCCTAGAAATACCCGCCAGTCCACGGCGGAGTGGGGGCTAATAGTTTCACCGACTACAATGGTACGTCCAGCGGTATAAGCTAGTAAGCCTAAGCCAAATAACAGCTCTGGTTTACGGCCTTTTAGTTTTTCTAACAGAGTGGCGTTTTCTTTTTGATCTAGGAGATTATCCAAAGTATCACTCAGCCCGTTGCGCTTCAGGGCCTTCATCAGTGAGGCGTCCAGGGTATTAGGGTCGGCACCTTTCAGCATAAGGTCGACTACCATTTTGTGAACATCGGCATTTTCATTGCCTGGTTCGGCGGCCTTATCTATAAGCTCCACTGAGCCGTCACGGGTAAAGAACACCGTGGGTATGGCCTTCTGGCCGGGGTAGTCTAGGTCAGGTCCCATTTTGTGCATTGAGCCGTTAAAAAACAGTGTGAACTTTTCATACAAGGTGGGGCTGCAGGCCATGATAAAAGCTTCTTCTTTTTGCTTGGTATCGGTGCTCCAGGCGTCCTGGAACAGTTTTCGGTAGAGATATAGGGTGGCTAGGCCGTCCCTGTCAAGGTCCGGGTTCTTAATAAGGGCTGATATTTCTACGGTGTTTTCCAGGCCAATTTCATCCAACTGCTTGATGTAGCCGGGGTCCAGCTCGTCTTTATGATCAAAAAGCGGGAAAGATTTTTCGCCTTTATCAGGGTCAAAGTGAATCTTACGGGAAGTGGCGATGATCTCGTCTGTTCCGGGTTGCATCAGCACGTAATATGTGGAGTGGTCGACGTACGGGTCGGCTTCCGGGCTGATTACGCCGTCGTCGGTAATTTCTTCCTGGGTGACATAACCCCGCTTCAGATAATGGGCGGCCGTCATTTGCCTGGCCCGGTGAATTAACTCCGGGTCATCAGTTGCAAAACAGACCGGTTCGACGGATAGCGGTTCGGCGGCCTCGGCGGCACCGTTAGCTTGCATCTGCGTGCCGGCATCTAGCAGTCCTACAGCTTCGCCACTCATGAGTAGTGCCGGCGGATTATTAGCAATGTCTTGTGAGGCCATCTTTGCTTACCCCTAAACCCTAATCCGTTGATAAGTAAACAGCATCACCGGGCAATTTTGGGCCGTTCGGCAGTGGTTAATCATTTGTATAGGGTGTTTTTGATCTGACATTATTGTTTATTCTACTTATGCTTTTATTTTGTTGATACAAAAAAACTTACAGCTTGCACCGGCTGTTAAGGACTGTGTTTGTTTTGTGTTATTGGCGTATGTGCTTAGCATGTTCATGATCCTAGTGTTTATATGATACACCATTTTTGTCTTTTTTGCAAGCATTTATTGTAATAACGCTAGTAGCCTGCCTGTTTAGCCAGGGTAAGTACTTAGATAACCTAACTTCTCAATGTGGCAGATGCAGTATAGAATATCAAGGAAAGGTTAAACTGCCATGCCAAAAATAGCGATTGTAGAAGATGACCAGGCTATCTGCCAGATGTACCGCTTCAAGTTCGAAGCAGAGGGCTACAACGTCGAAATTGCTGGAAATGGCAAGCTCGGCCTGGAGCTAGCCGAGAAAATGCGGCCGGATATAATCCTGCTTGATCTTATGATGCCGGAAATGAACGGTGACGAAATGCTAGACTTATTACGGAAAACCACTTGGGGCAAAGACGTCAAAGTTATTATTCTGACCAATGTGGGCGAACAAGAGATTCCAGCCTCAGTTCAAAAGCTTGGCGTCAGTGGCGTCATCCTAAAGGCCGATATGACCCCCCGGCAGGTAGCCAACATCGTTAAGCAGCAATTGGCCGGTTAGAGACGCACGGCCCTACGTGTCATAATAGATGTCATGAAGATTGCCATAGTTGGCTACGACGTTGAAGGCCGGTCCTCCTTTGAATACTTTAAGGCTGGTGGCCACGAGCTGGCTATTAGGGACCAGAACGCCGAGCTTGTAACACCGGACGGCGTACCAAAGGTGGTTGGCGATAAATACCTTGACGGCCTTGACCAATTTGATCTGGTAGTGAGGACCCCGGGTTTATCACCAAGCGACATCTTGGATAAAAACCCTGGGATAGATGACAAGATTACGACGCAGGTTAATGAATTTTTCCGGGCCAGCCCTACCAAAAACATCATCGGGGTTACCGGCACTAAAGGCAAAGGGACCACGTGTAGTCTTATAGCGGGCATGTTAGAAGCCGCAGGCAAGGACGTGCACATGGGGGGAAATATAGGGGTACCACTGCTGTCATTCCTGCCAAAACTCAACGCCAACTCCTGGGTTGTCATGGAATTATCAAGTTTTCAACTTATCGACTTACAGCAATCACCCCGCATCGGCGTCTGTTTGATGGTAGCTCCTGAACATCTGAACTGGCACAGCGATGTCAAAGAATACACCGAAGCAAAATCTCAGTTATTTGCTCATCAGTCGTCTGAAGATATCGCCATATATTATGCTAACAATCCTCTGTCCAAGCAGATAGCAGCTGCAGGGCCAGGAAACAAGCTTCCCTACTTTGCTCCGCCAGGCGCCATCGTAGACAACGGCGTTATAACTATAGACAGCCAGCACGTTTGTCCGGTAGAGGAATTAAAATTGTTGGGGGCACATAATTGGCAAAATGCCTGTGCGGCCGTCACGGCTGTTTGGCAAGTCACCCACGACCTGGCCGCTATGCGAACAGTTCTATCGAGTTTCAGCGGCTTACCTCACCGATTGGAATTAGTACGGGAGTTTAATGGCGTACGTTACTACGACGACAGCTTCGGTACAACACCTGAAACTGCCATAGTGGCAATTGAGGCCTTCACTGAACCTGAGATTATTATTCTGGGTGGTAGGAGTAAGGGCGCGTCTTATGACGAACTGGTTAAGGCCATCGCCAAGCATAACGTCAAAAAAGTTATTGCTATCGGTGAGAGCACTGAAGAGATTACCGAGAAGCTTGCGGCTGTAGGTTACACCAATGTGGTACGCGGCGGCCAGGGCATTACCGAGATTACTCAGCAGGCCCAAAAGCTGGCAGCTCCGGGTGATGTCGTGCTGTTATCGACGGCTTCTGCCAGTTTTGATATGTTCAAGAATTATAAGCAGCGCGGGGAATTATTTAACCAAGCCGTGCAAGCTCTCGTTTAAGCTGGGTTATTGTTGCCTGTTCCGGCTGTAATATAACCGCCCGGCCCTTTGCCAACCTGTTTATCTCGGCTTCAATCCAGTGGTAGTGTGTACAGGCCAACACAATGACGTCAGCCCCGGCCACTAAAACTTGTTCCACCATCCGTTTAATCGCTTCACGGTTGATGCGCTCTTCTTCAATCATTGCAGCCCAATCACTACAATCAGGTTCTATAACTGTAGTACTCCCGGCGTAGTCCTGCTTAAGCTGGGCGTAGCGGGGGCTGGCAAGTGTCGTTAGCGTAGCGCAAACGGCAATAATATGCGTTTTGCTCAGCTCGGCGGCTGGTTTAACCATAGGTTCAATAGCAATAAGCGGTACGTTGAACTTCTGCCTCAGATCAGTGATAAGGGTTGTCGTAACTGTGTTGCAAGCGACTACTATAACCTGGCAACCGCTGTCGATTAGCTCCTGAAAGATTGGTACGACAAATTTAAAGATTTCCGCTGGTTTGCGCGTACCATAGGGGACGTGTTTCCGATCTTCACGCAGTATAACTTCGTCATTAGGCAGTGCCTGGCGTATAGCATTGGCAACGGATAAACCGCCGACGCCTGAGTCAAAGACGCCAATTTTCATGATTTTGTGCTACGAAGTTCCGATTGGCGCTCAGCCGCTCGGATAACATTATCAAATAGCGCGCAAACTGTAAGTGGGCCAACCCCGCCCTTTACGGGCGTAATGGTGAGATCGTCACGCTCTGTGTAAACCTCGGGCGCTATGTCACCGACAGTCTTGCCGCCTTCACTGGCTACCCCGGCATCAACTACCACGGCGCCGGGTTTGAGCATATCCGGCTGGATGACACCGTGCACTCCCGTAGCCGTGATAATAACATCGGCCTTCAGAGTTTCGGCTTTTAGGTCAAGTGTCTCTTTATCGGCAACATTTGGGGTTATACCAGAAGCAATAAGCAATTTTTCCAGTGGTGCCCCGACTAACTTGCCACGGCCCACTAGCAGTACATCTTTGCCGACAAGGTCGATATTGTAGCCGCTTAACAGCCAAAGTATAGCCATAGCCGTGGCCGGCTCAAAAGGAGGATTACTGCCCAAGCCGTCAACGTCTTTTTCAGGAGCTACCAAGTTAACTATCCTGTCTGTTTCCGAGAGGTCTTCTAGTGGCAGCTGAACAATAATTGCATGAACGTTATCATCAAGGCTAAGCTTGTTTAGTAACTCACTAACTTCTGACTGGGATACACGATGCACGTCAACCGCAACATCAATATCGGCGCCGTAGCGGGCTTTCATCCGCATGTATACATTGGTTACTGGATGGTCAATTGTTACTACTATAGCCAGTTTGGGTGTAATTCCGTGCTCCTGCCGAAGAGTACGCACTTGCTTAGCTTGCCGTTCTTTAATATAGTCGGCCAGGTCTTTACCATTAAGTAGTCGCATTAACTCTATTGTAACAGAGTGCTGCCTTTGTAAAAGGTTTCGTTGCTGCTTGGGCTGTGCGCTTGTCAAAACAGAGGTAATTTGCTAAAGTTTCTTGAGCTGAACACCGTCATTAGTTGACGATCAAGGGCCATTAGCTCAGCTGGTTAGAGCACCTGCCTCTTAAGCAGGGTGTCCTGGGTTCGAGTCCCAGATGGCCCTCCAATTTGGTAACATACAACCACAACAACTTCTTAGACTTAGTGGGACACTGCAACCAAAGAGCCGTTTTGTCGGCTCTTTTTGTTTGACACATATTAAATCAGGCTTATAATTTCACTATGAAACTAGTATAATAGAATTATTATGATTACGTTTCGCCTTAGCACACATTCCGGTGTGCCACCGTACCTTCAAATCGTACAGCAAGTTAAGCAAGCTATTCGTTTAGGAATCCTCCTAGAAGGAGACCAACTACCCACCGTAAAAGAAGTAGTCTCAATGATAGCAATTAACCCTAACACCGTGTTTAAAGCCTATAGAGAGCTAGAAATGCTAGGGCTTGTCGAAGGAAGAACTGGTAGCGGTACTTTCGTATCGGGTAGACCGGCAGGACCACCACCAGAAATACAAAAAGCGGTAGCCAATAGTCTGGTCAACTGGATTAACGAAGCTAAGAAAGCTGGACTTGATGAAGAATCAATCGAAGCACTAATAAATTCAGCGCTACATAACACCAGGAGGGAGAAGAAATGAGTCAACAAACACTAACTAAAAATGCCATTGAGACAAAAGGTCTTGGCAAGCGGTATAGGTCGTTTTGGGCGTTAAAAGATTGTAGTATCAACGTGCCAAAAGGCAGTGTATCGGCTCTCGTAGGACCAAACGGAGCTGGTAAAACCACTCTACTGAAACTACTAGTCAGTTTGAGTAATCCAAGCGACGGCAGTGCAACCGTTTTAAACCAATCTCCATCTCAAAAACCTGAATATATCTCAGGAATCGGTTATTTAGCTCAGGAAATACCTATGTATGCTCGACTTAATGCAAAAGAACATATAGCTATGGGGCAGCATCTTAATGATAATTGGGACTCTGAGTTAGCTACGAAGCGTCTGAAAGAGTTATCTATACCTCTAGATCGCCCTGTTGGTAAATTATCTGGTGGACAACGAGCGCAAGTAGCTCTCGGTCTTGCATTAGCAAAGAAACCAAAACTATTACTACTTGACGAGCCTGTTGCAGCCCTAGACCCCTTAGCAAGAGTAGACTTTCTAAAATCATTGGCCCACGCTGTTACTGACGCTGAAGGTGAATTAACCGTTGTCATGTCTTCGCACTTATTAGCGGACCTCGAAAGAGTTAGCGACCACCTTATTATTCTTGCTTCTGGAGAAACCCAACTCTGTGATGACGTTGAACATGTCCTCAAAACCCACAAGCTCTTAGTCGGTAAACGCCAAAATGCAGTAAATGATGATAAATACACGGTTATTCAGCAATCACATACGGCTCGTGAATCTACTATGCTTGTTCGCTTGGAGGATATTAAGTATCACGATGAGCGCTGGCATATACGTGATGTAGATCTTGAAGAAATCGTCTTGGCCTACATGGGCCAAAAGCGTGACCTGGCAGATACAATGGCAGCGAAAGGGGGCACACAATGAATTGGCTAGCTTGGCGACAGCATCGCAAACAATTTTTGATACTTGGCGTAATCCTAGCTCTATATGCGGCATTGCTGGTGCCAACTGGCTTGCACTTCTGGCATACCTACCAGTCAGCATTAAGCAGTTGCGCCCAAAACCCTGCGAATCCTAGCTGCAGTGATCTGTCCGGCAGCCTGTTCCAGTCAACCATAGATCAAGCAGTACTTCATTTAGTGCCGATTGCAATTTTGTTCCTGCCTTTAATTCTTGGCTTATTCTGGGGCGTGCCGCTCCTATCGAAAGAATATGCGGAAGGCACAAATAAACTGGTTTGGTCTCAAAGCGTATCCCGGCGCAAGTGGCTGACCGTCAAGTTGATCTGGATGTTAGCAGGCACAGCTATATTTATTGGAGCATTTACAGCGTTGGCTACCTGGTGGTCAAAGACATCCAATGTTTTAGAAATGAGCCGATTCGATAGTGGTGTCTTTTTCGAGCAGGGCATAGTACCCGTGGCTTACGGTCTGTTCGCAGTGTCTTTTGGCATTATGCTCGGAGCTTGGTTCAGAAAGACTATGGTAGCTCTCGGTGTGATATTGGGTCTATACATTGCATTTGCGTTTGTTCTCACTCCACTTGCAATACGGCCACACTACATGTCGCCCATTACCGTTACTTCGCCTATGGGACCTGACGCAATCCAAAGTAAAATACCTAAAGGCGCATGGGTTTTGACACGCAGTATTGTCGACAACAACGGTAAATCAATAGGAGATATTTTTCCTTCAGCTCCACCTGAATGCCAAAAAATAATCCAACAGGCTCAAGTTCCAGGCCACCCTAGCACCTTTAAGGCCGTTCCAACTCCTGGTGGTGGCGACCCTATTGACGACTGTTTGAACAAAGCCGGCTTCCATCAGGTTGCCAAGTATCAGCCAAGCTACCGCTATTGGGACTTCCAGGAAATTGAATCAGGAATATATCTTGGACTAGCGGCAGTGGCTGTTGCAGCTACTTATTGGTTGGTATTGAAGCGAGACGCTTAAGGCAGTTAACCTTTAGTGTACTTAGATCGGCTCAAATGCCGTAATATGTAAGTGCTGGCTGTCTTGGATTACAGTTGCTACAGCTTCCACGATGGCCCTCCAAGTTATCATCTACAGATACGATTTAGTTGCTAATTATTCAGTCGTTGTAACAAATAATTTTTCATACCTGTTAAAAAGTTCGAACCCCACTAGGGTTAAGCCATCTATATAGGGCTTGATGAAATAAGCTATACTTTATGCATGAGTTCAGCGAATAATCCTGCACTAGGCAATATAGCTTTTTTAGTGGGCGACTGGTCAATAGAGCTATCAAATGCCTCATTCTTACCCGACCCTAAGCAAAAGATTAACTTCTCAGTTACTTACGAGTGGAAAGCAGATGGTGCAGTGATAGCCGTACAGCAAGGAAGTGCCGAAGCTAATCCACCACAGGTCGCTACTTGGATTATTGGGCGTGATGAAGACGATGACAACTATACGGTCTTATATGCAGACAATCGGGGAGTCTCAAGAGTCTATCAAATGAGCTTCAAAAATAATGTTTGGAAAATGTGGCGAAATAATTCTAAATTCTCACAACGCTTTGAAGGTAAAGTGAGTGAAGATAAAAACACTATCAATGCAAAATGGGAAAAATCTGTTGATGGCGGCAAAACTTGGGAACATGACTTTAACTTAACGTACAAAAGTAGCTAAAGATGACAGAACAATCTAGAACTTGGTCAAAATTTGGCCCAGAATCTTACTTTCCATCAATCGAGAAAAAATATGGTCGCTCAATTGCAGAGTGGCAGAAGATTATCGCAGAATGTGGCCTTGAAAAGCACATGCAAATTGTCAATTACCTAAAATCGGAATACCAGATGGGACACGGTCATGCCAACGCTCTGGTAGGCTGGACTCTCGCCGGCAACAAGGCCAAAGAACAACTTTAAGATCAATTGCTAAGAACTTCACAATTGTGTAACAAAACGCCATGCGGCTGACGCTCAGCCTGGTATGTCTCGACAGCGAACTTATACGTTTGGCCAGCTTTGAACTTAATGCTTGAGCTACTCACCTCGCAGCTTGCACCATAACTATCCGATGTTACAAAATCCAGTGTAGTTTTACTATTACTACTATTTACAGATTGTACTTTACCTTCAAAAACCAGCGTATTAAACCGATTAGATGACCAAAACTCGTCTTGCCTCATGGCTGCCGCCATCTGAGTGGGCGTTACATCTTTAAAGCTCATGTGGTTTAAGGTATACAATGCGCTTTGCCAAGCAATCACCAAACCGCAGAAAATGAGTATAAGCACTGTTAGTGTGATGACAAATGGCTTATTCTTAAATAACTTTTTCATAGTGATTAAATTATACTACTAGTGCGATAAATGGATGCTCGCTATCGGAAAGAACGGTTGCTACAGCTTCCACGATGGCCCTCCAAAATGTCTCGATTTAAATAACATAGTTGACTAACTTAGTCCTATTTGCTACTATAATGGCATGAGTACTGTAATAAATGTCCATGACTTAAAGACGAACTACTCTAGGTACCTAGAGCAGGTTATAGCTGGCAACGAGGTATTACTTGGTAAGCATGGTAAGCCTGTTGCCAAGATAGTTCCATTATCAGAATCCGCAACTGAGCCACGTAAACTCGGCATGCTTAAAGGCAAGCTCCGTATGAGTGATAACTTTGATGAGCCAATGATGGAATTGTGGGACACTATTGCCGATAAGTAAGTTGTATGACTCTACTATTAGACACTAACGCCCTTATCTGGTCTCTAGCAAATATTGACAAGCTAGGGCCACGTGCTGTGCGTGATATTAGCAGCAGTGCAAACCAAGTTTATGTTTCTAATATTTCTCTGTTGGAATGTGCAATTAAAGTTCGAGCTGGCAAGTTAGAAATCACTATGGATTTTTCCGAAATTGATACTTTCCTGAATAAAGCAAATATCCAATTAATACCTTTTGACACATGGGCAGCTGCTCGGTATATTAAACTACCTACATTGGCATGGGCCGACCCCTTCGATACTGCTATCGTTGCCCAAGCAGTCGCCAAGCATATGACGCTCGTGACCAGTGACCGCCACATATTGGAAGCTTCTGTTGCTGGTCTTCATAGCCTTGATTCTCAAAAGTGATCTCTTTTTAATTTCAGCTTGCGTACACGTTGACTCTCCAATCCGCTTATACTTATCAATACAGTCTTATAACTTATGTATTGATATGCTAAGTTCCTGTCTATTGATGCAATCCTCAGCCTAGCCAAGCATGGTAATCCTACTCTGAGAGACTGCCCCTAAGCCTTTCAGCTTCTCGTACATCAGCAGCCAGGATAGAGGAGGTGCCACGAATGGGCAACCTGGCCCTCCAAAGAACTTATCTATTGGCTAATTCGCATACATAACCACTAATTGAGCTATACTTAGAGTAGTTGTGTAGTTCTTGAGTTGGCGTCGCCATCATCTACAGGCTTATTAACGCGTAAGCAGCATAAGCTTATCTCTTAGTGAAAATCAAAGAAAGAATATACGGCCTATGAAAGGCGGACATCCTAAAAAAACGCTTGCTCCTACGACCGACGGCTTGCGGCAAGCTATCAGCGCGCGAACAGATATGAGCATCACTCCCCGGCAAGAAAAGATAATCAAATTAAAAGAATCAGTGGAGTTGACCCAAGAATATACCAACGAAATTATCGGCGAGTTGAATGTCACCAATGAAGAGTTAACGATTACCCGTGATTACGCCGATGCCATTATCCGGACTGTGCGGGGACCATTGTTGGTCCTGAATAAGGATTTGCGAATCATATCGGCCAATGAAGCGTTCTATAACGCCTTTAAGGTAGCGCCAAATGACACGGAAAACAGGTTACTTTATGACCTGGGAAACCGGCAGTGGAACATTCCGAAACTTCGTATATTGCTTGAGGAAATACTTCCCGAGAAGAACACGATTGAGGACTTCGTGGTGGAACACGACTTTAAGGACATCGGCCAAAAGACCATGCTCTTGAATGCCCGAACCCTCCAGCAAGGACCGGACAAAACGTCACTTATCCTGCTTGCTATTGAAGATATCACCGTACGACAACAACTTGAACAGCAAAAAGACGAGTTTGTTAGCATTGCGTCACATGAACTCAAAACTCCTATCACCAGCGTTAAGGCATACACCCAGATTCTAGGTAGGAGATTTCGGAAGGCTAACGATATGAAATCAGTAGAGTTAGTCGAAAAAATGGATTCCCAGCTTGATAAACTGACCGATCTTATCGGTGACTTACTGGACGTAACCAAGATTGAAGCCGGCCGTATACAGTTCCATGAAAGCCATTTTGATTTTAATGACCTGGTCGAGGAAACCGTTGAAGAGCTACAACGAACGACGGAAAAACATCACATTGAGCAAGAACTGCAACCCTCAAGAACAGTCTACGGGGATCATGATCGTTTAGGTCAGGTACTCATAAATTTCTTGACCAACGCCATTAAATACTCGCCTCATGCAGATAAAATCATTGTGAGCACAGCTGTTGATAAAGACAATGTCACGCTCAGCGTCCAGGATTTCGGAGTGGGATTATCCAAGGAAGACCAAGCCAAAGTTTTTGAACGTTTTTACCGGGTTGGCGGATCGGACCAGTCTACTTATCCAGGACTTGGGTTAGGATTATTCATCGCATCCGATATTATCAAGCGCCACAAGGGTCGCGTGTGGGTAGAAAGCATCAAAGCCAAAGGCTCAACTTTTTGTTTCTCGCTACCTATGACCAAATAGAGAAAATTAAATATGGGTAATACAAAGAAAAAAATACTGGTTGCTGATGATAATCCCGCAATTCTGGATGCTCTTAAGATTATGCTGGAAGAGGAAGGTTATGAGGTTGAAACGACAGTCGATGGAGCAACGGTCCAAGACATCAAGGCACCTTTACCGGATCTTTTAATGCTAGATATCTGGATGTCCGGCATAGATGGTAGAAATGTTTGCAAACTCCTCAAAAGCAATGCTGAAACGAAGCACATACCTATCATTATGATCTCTGCCACTAAAGATATTGAACAAATTGCCAAAGACTCCGGAGCTGATGACTGTGTTTCCAAGCCTTTTCAGATGGAACACCTGCTGGCAACTGTAGCCAAGTATGTCAAGAAGCACTGACTAATCTGTTATACTGCTTTCACCTGGGGGTAATAAAAAATTTATGACTAAACCTACGAAAAAGATTTTAATAATTGACGACGACGCCAGCATTAGAGAAGCGGTTCGTCTGAGCGTTGAAGAGCAAGATTTTGTGAACGTTGAAGTCACAGAAAGCGCTAATGTAGAATCTGGCATTCAGCAAATGAAAGACATAGACCCCGACATTGTCATTCTAGACCTGCACATGCCCGGCAAAACCGGATTCGACTTCATGGACATAGTGTACAAAAATAAACTTTTAGACAGGGCCAAAGTGATTATGCTTACGGCAGATGATACACTCGGCAATCTGTTTAAAGCTGAGCATCAAGGCATCGGGGCATATCATTTCCTTGGCAAGCCATTTAACATTTCAGAGCTTCAAGCACTAGTTTTTGATCTAAGCTTGCTTGGTTAGAAGATTTACTTTAATCGGATAGTCTCCGGCTTGGATTGTTACGTAATCTAGTTGCAAAAGCATGCACGACGCCTCTTTACGTGCTGCTTATGGTTAAACAAAGGCTTTAAATCTTTTGTTACAATGCACTAATGAAAGTTGATGGTAAAACTCACCAAGCGATTGAACATACCGTTCATTGTCTAATCGGATGTGGCATTGGTGAGATTCTAGGAATGCTAATAGCAGCTTCACTTGGTTGGCATAGGCCTGGCCGGCTGGCACTTGCGATAGTTTTAGCTTTCACTTTCGGTTATCTTCTAACTTATAGAGGTGTCCGCAAACAAGTAGCAACGCCGCGTGAAGCATTGAAAATTACAATAGCTACTGACACTGTTTCTATCTTCACAATGGAGTTAGTAGATAACACCATAGAATTTATCATTCCCAATGCTTTGGCTGTAACCGCATCGTCATTTAGGTTCTGGTGGGGTTTGGCTGTTTCGCTGTTAATCGCATTTATTATTACTGTACCCGTTAACCGCTATATGATGAGCCGGCGGCCGCATCATAGCCATTAATACAATAAAAGCACCGGTGTTTAAACGATGCTTTTATTCTGCAAAGGCTGTGGCGGCATCAGCCGTTACATAAGGCTCTCAAACCCGAATTGATGTAAGCTACTAGGCTTGGCTTCTCAGCCTCTGGGCAGTGTGCCTAAATTGTTGCCTCATTGAGGGGCTATCTTCTAGCAGTTCGATTTCTAAGGACTGGTGTGTGTCACGAAAAACATTGTCGCGTGGCTCATCTGAATTATTCATGTATTGCTGGAATCTTGTTTTTGAGAGTTTTTGATGTTTATTCTTCATTAGCTGAAAATTATAGGACATATCGTTTATCACCTTCTCTTTTCTCTATTCTCTGTTAGCCTTGCACTTAATAAGCTTAAGTCTATTGTTCTGGAAAGTATGTACGTTTTATTACTTAGTAAGAGCTTAGGCTGGTTCTGGTAAGAGGTCAGTAGTAATAGGTGTTTTGACTGTAAAAGTAGATCCTTTGTTAGGACTAGACGTGACTTCAATGCTGCCATCATGTAAATCTAGGATTTTTTTAGCCCAATATAAGCCTAAGCCGGTACCTTTTACAGATGTTGAGAGCTCGTTATCAATTCTGGAAAACTTTTTAAATAACTTTTGGCGGTCGCGTTTATTTATACCAACACCGTTATCTTTTATAGAAATGGTGGTGCATGTATCGTTTTGCTCAATATCAATTGTGACTTGCTTACCCCCTCCAGAGTACTTACCGGCGTTGTCCAATACGTTTTCTAAAACCATGAGCATGAGTTTTTGATCAACAGAAGCAATGATTTTCTTGGTAGGCTTGTTAAACATGACACTTTGGTCTCGACTTTTAAATAAAACTGCCTGGGCTTTTATAACTAGCTCTATTTGTTTAACCATATCGTAAGGTGACTTTTCCAGGAAAACTTTTCCGGCGTCAACTTTGGCTACTCTGAGCAGGTCTTCAATGATTTCTAGCTGGCGTTCATTACTTTCATACACTACTTTAAGCATAGTCAGTTGGGCCGTAGAGACCTTGCCTACGTAGTCGTGAGTTAGCATGCCAACGTATTGTTTAACTGCGGTAGCCGGGGTGCGCAGCTGATGAGAGGCTAGTGATATAAATTCGTCTTTGGCATCGTTGAGTGCCTGTAGTTGGTCGCGCTGATTAATTAAGTTCGCGGTTGTTTCATCTAATTCAACTTTAAGCAAACTGCTGGCAGTAATGTCTTCCATAGCAAGTAGGATAAGCTGCTTGCTATCGACTTGGCGAGCATTTAAAAGCATCGTTTTATGGCCTATCTTGGGAAAATCATGTGTAACTTCGTAATTATTCAGCACTTTGTGGGTCGGCAGAATATTTTCCAACAATTCCCGAAGCTCCGGGGCATCCCACTGGCTGTCGCCAAGTTCGTAGATGAGTTTGCCTTCAGTATCTTTTTTTCGAACCTTAAACTTGCGGTAAAAGGCTTGATTGGCCGTGACCACGTACAGATCTTTGTCTAGAATTATAAATGGTTCTCGGGTGGTTTCAGTAATCTCTTTGTAATAGACAAGCAGTTTCTTAAGTTCAGAAATCTGGTTACTCTGATGAATGATTTTCTTCTTATTTGCTCTATTATGCTTTGCTCCAGCCTTTGGGGCGTCACTTTGCCGAGCAGTAACTTTTCCCGTTCCAGTAAATCGAGGACTCATACAAACACTACCTGCGGTTCTTAATGTGCCGTAACATAGCAAGTCTGCGCCTATTTGTCTTTGTTGTCTGTAAGATAACAGTCCCGGTACATAGGTTTAGTGATTTAAACTCTTGTCAATTGTTTTGGGGCCTTTTTATGCTTAGCAGTACGAAAGTGTAAATTAACGAACATGACATGCCAAGCAAAAAGCTAGTTATTGTAGGCAGCCTTGTGAGCGTTTGATGCAGGACAATAACAAATAGTAAAGAGCTGATGACAGCCAGGGGCAGCCGCTTAACAAAACTCTTGACGAATTCACTGCCCTGGGACTTAGAGAGAAAATATAAGGCCGTGACAACGGTCGCCGGGAAACTGCTGACCACGCCTCCCCAAAGCGGCCCTGAGTAGCGGGCTACTAATACGGCGGACGCGATGACGGCACCGCTAACTAAAAACCTGGCCATGTAGACTGTGCCTGGCAATATACGTTTCTTTGGCACTACTACCGTATATTTATGGAATAAGTATTGGAACAATAATATACCGGCCAGGCCAAGAATAATGATATAAGCAAAGTTAGTTTTGGAAAGCGATTCTCTTAATGCCGCTGACGTCCCTAGCCAAGCTATGGTTGCAACAGCTGATACAAGTAAGTAACGGCTATGCTTGGACAAGCTGGACATCTTAACAAATACCCAACCATAAAAAAGTGTCGCGGCCAGCATTACCGGTACAATCGCCGTAGCCACTTTTGTGGACTGCGGTCCTTCAGTAATGTTTATAAAGACCAAGCTGACAAGAATCGTATTAGGAACACCGGCCAGAGCGCCGCCTATTCTGGAGCCTAATTTTTCTGATAACCAAATAATGCCCGAGACATAGCCGCCGCCGATTACAAACGAAAGAATTACTCTTAAGATAAATTCCATAGCTTTACTTTATATTAACACCTGGGTCTTTTTTGTTTAGTTGACTTAATTTAGCTGCTCATATAAAGTTAACTTGTAGGTTAACTTTATATGAGCATATCTTATGATTCACCACAGCTAGATTCAGTACTCGAGGCTTTGGCAAATCAAAAGCGCCGGGGTATTATTCATGATTTGTCGTTGCAGCCCGCTACGGTTACTCAGCTAGCTAGCCGCGCCCGCCTTTCCTTGCCGGCCATTCATAAACACATAAGGAGCCTGGAACAGGCCCAGCTTATTATCCGTAAAAAGGCTGGCCGTACTAACTTTGTAGCCCTCAACGGCAGCACTTTAGGCCTAGCCCAAAGTTGGATTATGCAGTATCAGACATCTTGGGGCAGCAATAAAGCTACACTCGATAACTATATTTCCAAGATGCAAGAATGAATCCTGGAAACGTAAGTATTGTTTGTTAATAATTAATGGCTCCATATAGAAGAGCCGAAGGGAGATATAAAATAATATGGGAAAATACGTATACATCTACTACGCTGGGTCAGAATCTGATGGAGGTAACGCCGAGGAATGGGGCAAGTGGTTTGGCCAGCTCGGTGACAAATTAGTTGACCCGGGCAACCCATTCGGTGAAGGCGGCCAGGCCGTAAGCCAAGAGGGCGTCATGGCGGTTAGTGATAGGCCAGCTACCGGTTACTCGATTGTCAATGCTTCGGACATGGATGAGGCAACTGAAATCGCTAAAGGTTGTCCTTTGATGTCAGCCAAAGGTGGTGCAGTTTGCGTCTACGAAGCCTTGCCGATGTAACAGTTGTCTGCTAAAACCACCTGGTACTTAAGTAGTCAGTTCAGTCTTGTTCGATATTGGGCTATCATAGGTCTATGCCTGAGACTGTAAAATCCCCGCCTTCCAATCCCAGTGACTTACTAAACCTGATCAAGCAGACTTTCCCGGATGTAACGTGGTCCAGTTTTCAATATCTGGACGTGGGCTGGGACCATGAAGTCATAATACTCGACAATCAAATAGTATTTCGCTTCCCGAACGACCAGGAGTATTCCAAGTCACTAAAAACTGAAGTTGAGGTACTTCGCGAGATTCTGCCGTTGGTCAGCACTGTGGCCATGCCGGATTATACCTATGTAGCACCGGACTATTCATTTGCTGGTTACCAGCTGGTAACAGGCCAGGAGTTGAGTAGTAAATATTTTAATAGCCTTGTGCCTGGCGTACATGACGTAATTGCTAACAAGCTTGCTGCATTTCTGTCGGTGATGCACTCTGCCATAGACAAAGGCCATGATTTTAGTGCGGTCGACGAGTCGTATATGCTGGAATTACAGCCTAAGGTCCGGCGATCGTCCATTGACAACCTGAAGCCTGTGCTTAGCCAGGATGATTACCAACACGTTGAGGCTATTTTAGACACTACCGATACTCTTCTATCCGGTCAGCTGCCATCGGTTTTACTGCATGGCGATATTTATAGTGGGCACTTATTTTGGGACGGAAAGCAGCAGCAACTCGGTATCATTGACTTCAGTGACATGTACCGGGGTGACCCGGCCTTTGATTTCGCCGAATTATATGAGTATGGCGAGGGTTTTGTTAAGCAAACCTACGGCTACTATACTGGTCCTAAGGATGAGTCATTTCTTCATAGGGCGAAGATATACCAAAAATGGGTAGGCGTATTTATGATGAGTGACCACTTTGTTTATCACAAGACTTCTTTTGAAGAAGCCCGGGAAACTTTTGATAGAACTAAGAATCTAGAGGTTGATTGAGCCATGAATATTGTATTTCTAGACCGGGACGGTACTGTAATTATAGATCCTCCTGACGAGCGGGTAGACAAAGAGTCTAAGATCAAGCTCTTTCCAGATAGTATTAAAGCGCTAGCTTATCTTGCCGGCCATAATTTTGCCGTCATCTTTATTACTAACCAAGCTGGGATTGCCGAAGGCAGGCTTAACTTAGACGGTTTCCAAAGAATCCATGGTAAGGTTTTGGAAATGCTGGCTCCAAGCGGCGTCAAGGTTCTTGAGACGTATGTCTGTCCGCATAGTCCTAATGACGGTTGTGACTGCCACAAGCCTAAGCCAACTTTACTACTTCAAGCAGCCAGGGACTTTAAGATAGATTTGGCTGGCAGTTATATGATTGGTGACCGCCAATCGGACGTCTTAGCCGGAGTTAATGCAGGCATGAAAACCATACTGGTTAAGACGGCCAATGTTCCAGTTACATCAGCTGAGGCTGACTATACTGCCCCTAATTTATTGGACGCAGTTAAGTATGTTGTTAATAATTAGCTTGCTCGTGGCATAAAATACTAATTGCTTTTAAGGAGCAGGTTTGTGGTTTCTAATGCCGGCTGCTGAAAGCACGCCGCCAATAATAAGCAGGGCTGCTGTAAACGTTATGGCGTGGTGGAAACCACTTAAGTTGATGTTATGCCCGACGATAACTCCAATTATGGCAATGGCGATCAGTCCGGCAACCCTGGCAATGGCATTGTTGACGGCCGAGGCTATGCCTGAACGGCTTTTCTCTATATCGCCTAGGACAGCTGACGTTAATGGAGCCACGGTCATGGAAAGGCCGAAAGCGAACACTAAAATACCGGGCAGCAGCTGGGTTGCATAGTTCACGTGCGCCGATACGCTTGTCATTAGGAGGAAGCCGACCCCAGATATTACCGGGCCGGCGCTCATATATAACCTGGGCCCGTGTTTACCGGCCAGTTTGCCGAATTGCGGCGACAATACAAACATAATTATGGTAACCGGCAGTAGGGACAGTCCGGCACTAAAGGCTGAAAAGCCGCCAACCTCTTGCAAGAAGATAACTATTAAAAACGTAGCTATCGATAGACCGCCATATATTACTACCGTCGATATGTTGCCTGCCGAGAAATTTCTTATCTTAAATAGCGATAGGGGCAGCATGGCGTTGGCAATTTTGCGCTCATACATAATAAAGATAACCAGCAGTAGCAAACCGGCTATAAAGGGCCCGAGAATGATCCCGCTTGACCAGGAATAATTAGGCTGTTCAATAAGGGCAAATACCGTCCCGAATAACCCCAGGCTGCATAATACGGCGCCGGCAACATCAAGTTTTAGCTTAGACCGCTGTTCGGTTAGCTTGAGCCTGCTTAGCAGCCACAGGCAAACCGCTATAGGAATAACGTTGATGGCAAAGATCAGTCTCCAGGTAAAAGCGTCGACCAAGAAACCGCCCAAAAGCGGGCCGATTACAAAAGCTATTCCCGTCCAAGCAGTCCAAGTACCAATAGCCTTACCCTGGGCTTTGCCTTTGAAATTAGAAATAATAATTGCCAACGAACTTGGCACTAGCAAGGCGCCTGCCACGCCTTGGAAACCGCGGGCAATAATCAAAAATGTGTTTGACGGTGCGCCGGCGCATAGCAAGGAAGTAATGCCAAAGCCTAACAGTCCGACTACCAGAACCCGTTTACGGCCAAAAAGATCAGATAATGAGCCGGCTAGCAAAATCAGTGAACCAAGTGTCAGGAGATAAGCGTCGACTATCCACTGCTGGGCTACTAGACCGCCGCCAAGGTGGTGAATAATCGATGGCAAGGCTACGTTAACTACCGAGCCGTCAAGGAAAGCTACGAAAGAAGCCAGGATACTAATAGCCAGGATAAGTCTTAACTTGCCGTCCATCGCTTTAGCTTAGCATCTTTGTGATAGTAAATTAAGCGGCGCCGTTTTCTCCCAACCATAAACTATTTTTGTTATGATGTGGGTGTGCATGTTTTATTCATCCAGACCGGCGGTTCAATCGATAAAGATTATCCAAAAGTAACCAAAGCCTATGCTTTTGAAATAAATAAGCCGGCTGTTGCGCGGATTGCAGACAGGATACGTGCCGGTTTCAGTTATGACATTATTGAACTTTTGAAAAAGGACAGCCAGGATATTACAGATAGCGACAGGCAGCTGATCTATAAAACTTGCCTGGAGACCAAGTTTGATAAGATTATTATCACCCATGGCACAGACACCATGATAGAAACGGCTAAAGTGCTTAGTAGTATTACTGATAAGACCATCGTCCTGACTGGCGCAATGGTACCTGAGAAGTTCAAGGACACCGATGCCGACTTTAATGTTGGGTCAGCGGTTGGGGCAATATCGGTATTGCCTAGTGGCACGTATATAGCCATGCACGGTAGAGTGGTGCCTTATTCTAAAGCTGTACGGGAGTTAAGCACGGGCCAGTTTACTTTTAGGTAAAATCGCTGCCTTCGGAGGGCAACTAAAATATGCAGAGCATTAAAGAGTTTACCGACAAAGTTTTGTTCTACGCCGGGAAGCTGCTAACAAATAACGTGGTTTGGTATAACTCCTCAACTAAGACTACTGGTAATAGTACAGACGACGCCCAAGAAAGTCTTCCGGAGGAGATGCAGAAGCTTAATGCGATTCACAATAAAGCTACGACTGTTTTGATGACCTGTCGCACGCTCTTCCCTTTCGACCTGTTCCCCAACACCCTGATAATCGACTACAACAAAGTCGATATTATCTACAGGAGTTTTTTCCGTACCAGCCGAACCGTGTCAATTCCCATATCGCGTCTTAACCATGTAAGCGTAAGCTCTACTTTTTTTCTATCTACGCTGGAGATTGATGTGAGGGGCTTTGAGCACAAGCCCAGTCCTTTGTCATATCTAAGTACCGCCGATGCCCACCGTGCTAAGGATTTGTTATTCGGACTTATGAGCGCTTATGCCGGCAAAATAGATTTAACGCAGCTTCCGTTACAGGAAAGTATGGAGAAACTTATTGATATTGGCCGGTCGGCTAGCCGTGACATGTCTAAATAAACGCTCCTTCTCAAGCTAACCTACAGGATGCTTTTGGTATAATTTTAGACGTGACCGAGTTTACTTTATATACAGTTGGCGGCATTAAAGGCTGAAGCAGAGTTATGTTATGAAAAGATTAAACTTTATCCTGGTTGTTACAGTAGCGGCTGGGGCCTTACTCTGGAATGGCTGGGTTTTTGGCTTTTTCAACCATGGGCTAGCAGGCTATATTCATATGTCGATCAGCGAGCTTGAAGCAGTCGGCCAGCCTCGTTCTGGTTTCTTTGATATTTTAGATAACCTAAGTGGCATTGCACTACTCGTTGGCGCCTTAGGCCTTATCGTGACGCTTAGACAAAAATTTAATGTGCTGCTAATTTTAATCTTAGCGGCTACAGCCTTAATTGGCGGGTTAACTTTGTATGACGTTGCCCACCCTTTAGATTGCAACCGGTACAATAATCCGGTATGCGTGGCGAGAGTTGATGATAATGAGATCAGCCAGGTAGATATCCTACACAACGATGAAAGCCGGGTTACTGCTTATGCGACCATAGTCTTATCAATTCTGATTGTCTTATGGGCCCCATTGAAAAATCTGCTGCGCTTTGAGCTTATCGGGCTTATTATAATTGTGGCAGGCGTGATTACTACACTTGCCCTTTTTAATTTTGACGATAACTTAGTGCTTAGCGCGGTCACTGAAAGAGTTTGGAACGTTTTGGTATCACTGGATATTGGTTATGTTGCTTGGAAACTTATTAAATCAAAGGATCTAAGCCAGCCGGCCGGCTGATTTTACTTTTTCGTCTTTGGCTTCCGCCACGCGTATCTTTTTATATTCTGATGCGGTCACATACGTTTTAGAGTCCCGCACCCTATCGACAAATAGTATGCCGTTTAAATGATCAATTTCGTGCTGGATAACCTGGGCCACTAAGCCTTCAAAGTCCTTTTCGCGCTTTCGGGCTTGGCCGTCAAGCCAGCTAACCCGGATTTTTCCATAGCGCATAGCTTTTCCGTACATATCCGGACCGCTAATGCAGCCCTCCCACTCACCTGTCTGTTTGCCGGAGTGGCTAACAATCTCCGGGTTTATAAGCGTCAGGGATAACTTTGGCGTATGGGGGCGGGTCGGCGTCGGCTTCAGCCCGATTATGGCAATGGCCAGCGGCTCACCAATCTGAGGGGCGGCAAGCCCGACGCCATAGCGTTTCTCGGTAAGCGTGTAGCGCATATCACGCAGCAGATCTTGGGTAGCGCGTGATAGGATTTCTTGTCTAGTGAGACGCCGCGCGGGCGTACGCAGCAAGGGGTTACCGAATTGTGTCCGCCTTAAAACTCGCATGCTTACTTAAATCATAACACCACGACAGGGTTTCGAAGTGTCCGGTTCGGGACCCTAGTTGGCGTCGCGCTTCAAGAACAGTATCCAAGCAATTATCCCGCCGCCTAAGAGATAGGCCGAAAATACCATGGCAGCATGCAGTGGCGTAATGGCGTTACGGTAAGTGTCCATTCCCTGGCCAATAACCGTATGCAGCGCGCTGAACGGTAGATAAACGGTGTTGCGCTTAAGCAGTAGGCTTAGGATACCTTCTATGGTGGTTGGAGCTATAAATAGCGCTACTATGGCCCCGATCTGGTTACGTATAAGTGTGGCAATCAGTAGGCCGGCCATGGCATAGCCCCAGCCGAAGAACAAATTGCGCCACAGCAGCGTGCCGTAGTGGAACGTCTGGGGTACGAAATGAAGGTGGTGGGCGTCGGCTCCCCAGGCTGACAGCAGAGGTGACAAGGTACCCGCAACCAAGGTAAAGATGATTGCAAAGACCGAGATTACCAAAACTTTGGCAAATAGTACCCGGCTTCGCCTTTTCGAAAGGGTCAGGCTGTACATAATGGTGTTGTAGCGGTATTCATGGGCCACCAGTAGGGTGGCGATAAGGGCTACGAAGACTGATACGAAATTAATTGCTGCCGTGACGTCATCGCTCAAAGCCATTGGGTTATGCAGATCCTGAGGGTTTACCCGCCAGCCGGAGCCGTAAAAGCCGAAGAGTATTTCAAGGCCTAAAACGAAGGCCAGGATGAAGTACGTTGAACGTACCGTAAAGACCTTGCGCAGTTCAGCTTTTATATTACTTATCATGACGGTTTGTCCTGACGGGTTTGAAATTCTTCGCTGCCGGCTGTTAGTTCCAAAAAGACTTCTTCCAGCGAGGCGCTGTGGTTGGCTAGTTCAAGCACCGTTATGCCGGCTTTAAAAGCCAGCTTGCCGACCTCGTCGGTTTTGACACCGCTGAGTTTAAGCCCGCCGTCAACTTTTTCGTAAGCCAGTTTACGTTCCTTTAGCGCCTTTTCGAGCTGGTCTAGCTTAGCTGACCGGACAAAGATACTGGAGCGGACACTGCCTGATACAAGTTGTTTTACTGAGGTATTAGCAATGAGTTTTCCTTTGCCGATGACTATGACATTGTCGGCCATTTGGGATATTTCACTGAGCAGATGAGAAGAAACAAATACCGCGTTACCCTTGTCGGCGTAAGCTTTGAGGAACTCGCGCAGCCAGACAATTCCTTCAGGGTCCAAACCATTTGCCGGTTCGTCAAGCAATAAATATTTGGGCTGTCCGAGAATGGCGGCGGCAATACCAAGACGCTGGCTCATGCCCAAACTGAACTTACCGGGGCGCTTTTTGGCCTGGTCGCTCAAACCGACAATTTCCAGGACTTCATCAACCCTTGTGTTGGGTATATTACCGGCATCAGCCAGGACTTTTAGGTGATTGCGCGACGTGCGTGTCGGGTGAAAGGCTTTGAGCTCTAAGAGAATACCGACAACTTTTGAGGGTTGGTCGTAGTCGTACAGATGTTTGCCGTCATAGGTTGTTGAGCCCCCGCCGTTATCCAGCCCGAGCATTAAACGCATGGTCGTCGATTTGCCGGCACCGTTCGGTCCCAAGAAACCTGTTACCTTACCAGGTTCAATGTTGAAGGAAATATTATCGACAGCCACTTTTTTCCCATAGTGTTTCGTGAGATTAGTGGCTTTTAGCATTGTATACATTGTATAGGACGGCCACTAGAAAAGCGATCAGCAACTACACTCTAGGCAGGACAGTTTCAGGCTGTCACTTCCTACTGCTTAGCCGGTTGTGGCTAAACTGCCGTTGTAGGTCCGCACGAAATCGAAATAGGAATTTGTAGGAATACGGCACTGCGTCTCTAACGTTTGTGGCATTGTTAATACCCTCCCGTTAATATTTGTTAACCCTCTCACGCACTAGTAGCATAGATCAGCCTATTAGAAGGGTCTATGAACTTTCTAACAACTAAGGAGATTGGTTTTAAGCCCGGGCGTATATGTCGTAGGTGAAATTAAAGCCGTTTTGGGAGTGCGTATCGCTTTGTTTTACAAGTCGGAACTTTGACTGGTAATCAGGAAAGAATTGGTCGCAGCCAAAGTCGGCATCAATATGTGTAATATAGAGTTCGTCAGCCTTACCGGCATCGATGATTTGTTGGAAAACGTCGGCGCCGCCGGCGATCCAGATATCCTGGTTGTCCATGCTTGCCAGCCACGCCGTAAGGTCGTGCACCAGCTGGACACCTTTAATCGGCTGCTTGTTTCTCGTTAACAGGTAGTTAGTACGGTCCACGAGCGGCCTGCTTTTATATGTGTCTCGGAAGGTTTTTCCGCCAGTGAGAACTTTGCCGCCGTGGGTTTTAGTCTGTTCGCTAAAGTAGGCTTCATCCTCTGGGATGTTCCATGGCATGTAGCCGTGCTTGGCGATACCACGCTTGCGGTCAATAGCCGCGATGAGTCTGATCATAACAAGCCCTTATTATTTCGTATTTCGCTTAACAAGTAAAACGAGCCGGTAATCAGGCCAACTGGTTCTGGTGAGTCTAGCAAGGCGCGGGTGGCAGCCGCCGAGTCAGCGATTGCTTCGGTTGGTACGTGGCCCTTAAACGCCTCGGCCAGCAGCTCGGGATCCATAGACTTAACCGGTAAGTCCTGGGAGGAAGTAAAACTGGTAGTAATAACCTTGGCGGCCAGTGTCGATAATGTAGCAGTTACGTCCTTATAGTCTTTGTCGTTCTTCATACCGATAACAATAGCCGGTTTTACGCCCGGATAGAGCTGTTTGAAGCTACTGACTAGGGCTGACATTTTTTGGAGGTTATGGGCGCCATCCATGATAATTGTCTTTCCCTTGACGCGTCGTATGTCCATACGGGCCGGTATCTTGATATTCAGGGTTTGTAATAATACTTTACTTGTTAAGCTTGGTAAGTTATCGCGTTTCACCAGATACCCATACACCCAATGGCCTAGTAGCCAGTTACGGGCTTGGTAATTTGGTACGCCTGAAAAATCTAGCCCACTTGCCTGCGCTTCGGCGTCTTGGGTGGTGTGATGGAGCACAGCATTATGGCTGTCGGTCCAGTCCTTAAACACGGCCATGACTTCTTGGCTTTGGGAGTAAGTAAAAACTTGATTGTTTTCATGCGCAATGCCAATTTTCTGCGTAGCGATCTCCTTCAACGTCTTGCCGAGAATATGTGTATGGTCCAGGCCGATATCGGTAATAACGCAGACTTTATCCGGCCGCGAAGCAACGTTTGTGGCGTCGTGTAAACCTCCCATGCCGGTTTCAATAACGGCGTAATCGACATTTTGTCGGGCAAAAACCCACAGCGAGAAGGCGTATAGTAATTCAAAATACGAAGGCGGCTCGGGTGCTTTTTGGACAATAGTTAAAAACTCTGTCAGCTCCTGGCAAAATTCTTGTTCGGATAACGGCTTGCCATTAACTTGAACGCGCTCGGCAACGCTATCGATGTGGGGAGAAACGGTAAGCCCGTTTTTTTTACCGCCGGCACTTAGCAAAGCAGACAGATAATAGGCGGTTGACGTTTTGCCGCTGGTGCCGGCAACGTGTACTACTCTTAATGCATCCTGTGGGTTACCTAGTAACTTCATCAGTGGCTGGATACGCGCAAGCGTAGTGTCCTTGCCCGTAAGCTGCGCTACGAGCGGTATATAGGGCTGTAAAGCTAAATTAGCCTCTTGAATGTTACGTATAGTCACTAGGCTGTTCCTTACTTCTTTGATAAGATCAGTATACGTTAAATTAGCGCCCGTAGCTCAGCGGATTAGAGCGATTGTCTTCGGAACAATAGGTCGGCGGTTCGAATCCGTCCGGGCGTACCACGACTTAGATTCGCGCCCGTAGCTCAGCTGGATAGAGCGTTGGTTTCCGGTACCAAAGGTCGGGGGTTCGAATCCCTTCGGGCGTACCATTTCTATGTAGTATGAAAATACCTCGAACAGAGGTATTTTTGTTTGATATAGTTAGGCCATGATTAAAGTCATTCATTATCTGAACGAATCCACCGAGAAACCACTTGAAGTAAGCATTTCCGAATACTATGATGAAGTTCTTAAATTACTTCCAGGACTGCCCAAAACTGTCAAAATATATTTCAGTGACTATGGCATTATTGCAGCGAGCGGCGTGGGCGGCTATGCCTATTCTCACGATATCATCACCATTTCGATCGATCCAGATTTTCAAGACAAAAAGAAACAACTTAAAGATATTCGCTCAACAATTTTTCACGAGGCATTTCACCAGTATCAAAATTACACTGGAGAGAGTGGCCCTTTCACAGCCATCGAGAATGCTATCTACGAGGGTATGGCAACTGTATTTGAACGTGAACATTGTGGAATTTGGCAACCGTACGGTGATTACCGAGAAGTTTCAGAAGATAGCTTGAAGCAGTGGCTAATAAATCTGAAAGAACTGAGTCTCAAAGAATTCCAAGACACATATCGCCAATGGAAGTTTTATCATCCCGAGTTGAAAGAACGATGGATTGTTTATAAGGTCGGTGCATGGATTATTGACCAGGTTTTAGAAAAACAGAAACTAACGATACTTGATTTGAGCACTAAAACTGCAGCTGATGTGTTCAAACTATACGAGAAGTAAGGTTCTAACTTCGTTAATAATGCTATACCATAATGTGATATAATAATAGGGCACTTTAATTTACCAAGTATGGGTTAGCCTGACCGAGCTAATTCTAGGTAGTGGACATCAACACAGGTTGACCTGATGGCGCATAACCAACGCCGCCATTGCGGTCCGATACAGGCAGCTAGACGCAAAGTGAAGTACAGCCAACAAGCTATCATCACCGAAGCCAATCGCCGCCGCAAGCGTCTCAAGCACATGAAGCGTCAGCCGAACGACTTGCAGACCCGAAAGCTCCTCTAGCGGGAGCTTTTTATTTTGCTTTCCAACTATTGACGAGACTTTACTATTGACTTAAGCTTTACTTTTTGATAAAGTAAAGCTATGAAAACCATCACTATTTCCAGTAAAAACCAGGTGGTTATCCCTAGTTCTGTTAGGGCTACGTTAGGTGTTAGCAGTGGCGACAAACTTATTATAGATAGAGTTTCTGATAATGAGGTAGTCCTTAAAAAACAACCAAGCTACGAAGAACTTATAGGTACTTTGCCAACCAAACAACAGAACCCAGTTAAACGCATTCGTGAACTTAGAGATAACTGGGTGTAAGGTTTTGTAGCATAATCATGCTGTATATAGACACCAACATCCTTATTTACTTATTTGAGTCACATGACCACTTTAGCAAACAAGTAGCAAGAGTACTTGAAGAATTTACTAGAGACAACAAATCGTTAGTCACTTCTGCCATTACCATTACTGAATTTTTAGCAGGAACGGATTCATCGAGCCTGAAAACGTTGCAGCAAGTGCCAAATCTAATGATTGTTCAGCTTAATGAAAATTTGGCAGAGGCTGCGGCCATTTTGCAGCGAAAACATAAAATGCAAATTGGGGATTCAGTGCACCTTGCTACTGCTATTCAGCAACAAGCAGAATCTTTCTTCACAAATGACAAAAAGTTAGCCAAAATCGTAGAACAATATATTCCAGTTATTGGTCTATAAAGTCTAAGTCTTGCAACTTAGCATCCAGCCCCATAAGACTTACATAACGGGTGGTCCAATTTTGTCTGATGAGGTGTACCATCTCGCTTATTCTTGCAAGTAAGGTAAATAGTCTGTATAAATTACTTCCATAAGGAACCCACTATGCCTACGCCATATATTGAAAAGAACCCAGAACAAGGTGGCCCCGCATTTGATGATGTTTTAGCGCTTCAACATCGTGCATCAGAAGCTGTTATAAACGCCAATGTAGACCCTTCTTTGCTTACGCTGGAGGAACATGAAGACGTTACTGCACTGCAAGCTTTGGCAAACCTCGCCGCTACTGAAGCGAATCTTTTACTACTGTCTTAATCCAGAGTGTCTTCTGCCTTGTGGCTCCTTTCTGATATAGTGAGGAGCAATGAGTAAGAGAAATTTTGGTGACTCTAAAGGTGCTGACGAATTGAGTGATAAAGCTTTGGTTGAAGGCTTTAAAGAAGGAGAAATTGACGGTCGGGAGGTGATGAAACGTTTACTTGGAAAAGTAGGCCTGGCCCACAGAAGCCAGGAAGTTTTGGTACATAGAGGGGATGGAAGTCCCTTGACAGCGGAGGATGGAAGTCCTCTTTTGGCAGTAGACTATATGTCTGTAGCCGAAGAACACCCGCAAGCAATTCCAACAATTCTAGGTTTTGTCAGACTAGACGAAAAGGACCCTAAATTCCCTGTTGCCCGAAAGGCTATGTCGACCGTTGTCAACGGATATTTGCCGCCAGAAACATCTCTTCAACAAGTTACTAATAGTTAAGGCAGTCAATAGGTGGGTAATAACGAAACATTAACAATGCCTCAACCGTCGGTAGATGTTATTGATATGCAAGTATCTGCCGCACCAACACCAGAAGAAGCGGCAGCAATTTATACCTACCAGCGACAAGATGGAACGGTTGAACGGGCACGTAGTGCGCAAGATGCTATTGATCGTTGCCCGGTGTTAGGAAAATTAGCGATAGAAGACCCTGAGCAAGCTAATGTGCTCTTAGAGTTAGCCGCAGACGGTGAAGATAGTACGTTAGCGGCGGCTAGCTCTCAACAAAAGCCGGAGGAGCAGAAACTAGATGAAACCGTAAAGGCTGACAATAAAACCGAACCAAAGATTGAGCGCTTGGCTACAACAAGTTCAGACGTACCGGTCATATCAGAATCTGCCATTATAGCTGCAGCTCCAATGCACCGGCTGGATAAGATTCAGCCAGTTGATCAAACTACTTCCGAAGAAGCGTGGCATGTGACGGAAATCCACAGATTGATAGGTGACCAGATTGATAAGCTGCAACAGCCAGCTGAAACTGGGGGAAAAGCCGCCGCTCAACGCCAAGAGCCTGCATTAGTGACAAGAGAAAAAGTCATTCCACGAATAGAGACGGCAGACGCTGCGGACCGAATGCATATTGTGGAATACAGGGACAACCAATCCGTGGTTGCTGAAGAACAAAACACTGCCAATAAACCTGTCGCTGCTCACGACCATGCTGATCCCGAAGAACCCATAAAGTTTAAGGCTGCCCCGGGCGACACTGCCTGGCCTACTCTAGCTGAAGACATACGGCCTGTTACAGTGGAAATATCTAGTGTTTTTGATGATCCAACGCCCGTGTTTACGCTACAGCCTGACGCTCCAGCACCGGCGCAAATGCTTGAAGCTATAGTTCTGGACCAGCCCGAAGCCGATAGGTTATCCGACTTTCAGGAGCTCGAATCATCGATAGACGAAGTGGAGCCTTACACTGATATTCCCGGTCTAGTAGAGGCTCGTGGCTTGCCGCAACACGAAGCTATTTTTGACGATGAAGTCATGGATACTTTTGAGCAGCTCATTGAACTTGTCTACGTGGAAGTAGCAACAATACCCTCATCTGGTATAGAACAACCCTTAAAACTACTAGAAGGCCAGGCTATACTTACAAGACCAGAAGTACCTGAGCCTATTGAACCCAACATTTTTGAAGAATTTGTTGCGTCCATTACTAAACCCAAAGACATCCCGGATTTAGATACAATTATGACCAGCGCAAACGAGCAAACACTTGAAGAAACCCTTGTACAGCTTAGCCTCTACTTGACCGAGACTGGACAAGATTCTGAAAGCCCTCCGGTTATACAGAAGACTTTGAGAAATTTGGCGGAGCTACTGTCTGGTGATGGCAGTGATGACACAGTTGAAAAAGACAAGTTATCTATTACTCCAGAACTGACACAGCAATTACTGACATTGCTACGGGCAGTTGGCTATGATAGCCCACAGGAAGTAATCCTAGCATTTGTTAAGGAACATAATTTTGAATTTCTAGTTGCTGCCATTCGTCATCTTTCTCAACTCTGTGATAATGACAGACATGAATTACTGCATATACAGTCAGCCCTATTACTTCTAAGCCTGACGAGCCCTTAACTATTCATCTGGGCAAGGCTATCCTCTCGCTGGTGACAAGGTTCAAGGTTCCTGAAGTGGCCATAAGTGCTTGATATTACTTGATATTATACGTTGGAGTTACTTATGCCGGGTACTCCACAGCTAGCTGAGTATTTTGCCGAATGGTACCGTCGTCACGAATCGGATCTATAATAAACGCCATACTATCCTCTAGCAAACATGAGCAAAATGAAGATATTTGTTAGGGCCAGCTTGGGCCTATAAAGCCGTTGTGCTTGCTTTTTACTCGCCTTTTTACCGGTGTAGTATGAACGTACCTGAAACAAAAAGTAAAAACCTATGGCGCTGCCTATAAGTGTAAATACTAGCTTGCTAACTCCGCCGTACGTACTGTCAAAGGCCGAGAATACACCATAAAGAACGTTAACTAGAGCACCTAGGAACAGGAAATTCCAGCCGGCTTGGCTGCGGGCCTTTAAGCCTGGGTAGGCTAGGAGTAGAATAAATCCGTCAACAGCGAGAGTAATCAGGCCCAACCAATAGAAAAACCCAAGGTGGTTTATCGTACCGCCTGTGCCATAAACTTGTGCGAGCGCGTTAGAATAGTTGACCAAACTGTTGACCAGATGCCCTACGTGCCACAAACTCCAGGCCGCTAACAACTGCAGTACTCCGGCAACTAAAGCTATGATTGGCCAGGCTTTAACCAGCCAGTTGGTGGCATCTTTTGGTAAAGGCGGTAAGCCATCGAAAATTGGTTCTAAGGTCTTTTCAATTTTACTAAATAAGGTACCCATCCTGATAACTCCTCAATTTATATACTCTAGAATATACGCCTTTTTAAGTTTTCAGCAAATATTAAGCTGAATGTTGCGGCCGGCAAGCAGGTCTTGTTGGCGTTATAAAAGGTACGTGGTATCTTATTAACAAGTTCTAAATATCAGGGAGAGTCATGTTTGCCAGCTTAGCCCGAATTATAAATAAACACCCAAAAACAATTATAGGTACTGCCCTCTTAATACTGATAATATCGATTGTTTTGGGCGTCCAATCTTTTGGAAAACTACAAAGCGGGGGTTTTAATGACCCTGCCGCCCAATCAACAGTTGCCCAAAACCTTATACAGAGTAAATTTGGCGGCCAAGCTAACGTGGTATTCCTGCTGCACAGCACACGCGGCACCGTTGACAGCCCGGCGGCCAGCTCGGCAGGCCTTACTATCACCAAAAACCTGGCTCAAGATCATTCTATTTCAAACCTGACAAGTTACTGGCAAAGTCCAAACCCGGCTCTTAAGTCCCGTAGTGGTACTTACGGCCTTATTGTTGGTCACATCAAGGGAGACGATGCCACGATTACGGCCTACGCCAAAGTACTTATTAACAAGTACACCATAAGCACGCCCGTCTATAGCATGCAGCTCGGCGGCAGTGCTCCGTCAGGAGTGGATATAAACAACCAAGTCGGTAAAAGTTTAGGCAAAACCGAAGGCCTGGCCATTCCACTGACCCTGCTCTTTCTGCTAGTCGCATTCGGCACCGTAGTATCGGCCTTGCTGCCACTAATTATCGCCGTGATGGCCATCTTTGGCACTTTCGCGGAGTTATACATACTAGGCAGTATTACCAGCGTATCAATCTACGCTATCAACTTGACTACCGCGCTGGGCCTGGGCCTGGCGATTGATTATGGCTTATTTATCGTCAGCCGCTACCGGGAAGAGCTAGCCGAGGGCAAGAGCGTTGAGGATGCGGTAAGCCACACCATCCAGACTGCCGGCCGGACAGTCGTTTTTAGTGCTACGGCTGTCTCTTTAGCCCTGGCGGTGATGGCAGTGTTTCCGCTCTACTTCTTGCGTTCATTTGCCTATGCCGGCATAGGCGTAGTAGTTATATCGGCCGCTATGGCTCTAATCGTTTTACCGGCTATTTTAACTAAGCTGGGCCATGGCGTCGAAAAAGGCAGACTGCCGTGGGCTAACCGGGTCAGGCGGGTTGAGGCGCCAGCGTGGCGGCATCTTGCTAGGTTTGTCATGCGTCACCCGCTTATAACTGCCTTGCCAGTTATTGTACTGTTGCTGGCGATCGCCAGCCCACTGCGTCATATAGCTTTTTCTACGCCAGATGAGCGGGTGTTGCCTCAAAGCACAGCTACCTACCAAGTTGGTAATATTTTAAGAACTCAGTTTTCAACTAATGCTAACAGTCAGATCAATGTAGTCTTGGGCGGTAAGTCGTTAAATCCGGTTCAACTAGCCGATTACTCAAAGCGCCTGTCTAGCCTTCAGCAGATCGATGATGTCGGTACATACGCCGGCACCTTTGCACACGGTCGTTTAGTCTCGTCTAAGCCACGGGTAAACCCTAGCGGCTCAGACGTTCTGTTGAACCTTGATACTCATGTTGATCCACAATCAGCAGCCGGAACGCAACTGGTTAAAACTATTCGTGCTCTGCGGGTGCCGGCCGGTGCCCAACTTTATGTAGGCGGCAACGCCGCGGCTTTAGTAGACACCGAGCACTCTATTGCCTCACACTTGCCGGTAGCTATAATCCTGATCATTGTCTCAACTTTTGTGGTTCTATTCTTGTTCACGGGCAGCGTATTCCAACCCGTAAGGGCACTGTTATCAAATGGCCTGACTTTGGCGGCTACTTTTGGCCTGATAGTTTGGATTTTCCAAGAGGGCCACTTTGCTTCCACACTTGGCTTCACGGCACTGCCTATCAACATCACCATGCCGATACTATTATTCTGCATCGCCTTCGGTCTTTCCATGGATTATGAAGTGTTCTTGCTGAGCCGCATTAAGGAACATTACGACACCGGCGTTACAACCACTGAAGCTGTGGCATACGGCATGGCCCGGGCCGGGCGCATCGTGTCGACTCTGGCGGTTATCCTGGCAGTAAGCTTCTTTGCCTTTAGTGTATCTTCCATCAGCTTTTTGCAACTATTTGGTATAGGCACCGGCTTTGCTATTTTGGTGGACGCCACTTTGGTACGGGCAGTATTAGTGCCAGTATTTATGCATGTTTTCGGTGATAAGGCTTGGTATGCTCCAAAATTGCTCAAGAAACTGCACAAACGCTTTGGTGTGACAGACGGTTAAGCTCCCGTGCTTTTGGGCAGTTTAGTAATTTTATCTTGGATTACGGCGCAGAAAAAACCTAAGGTGATGATGGTGGTTACCCATACTACCGCCAAGGCGATAAGTATCAGTGTTAGGCTTATGTGCTGGACTTGTATATTAAACCTAATAACCGGCTCACCGATTAGTGCCAGGTTTATTACGATTATATAGAGCAAGAACGTATCAGAGTACTTGATTCGGCTGTAGGAGACAAAGTCAAGGGCGTTGGCATAGCGCCACATCCACCAGTAATTGCCTATAGGCAGGGCCAGCAACCAAGTCGAAGGTATGATAGGTCTGCCAGCCGACCGTATAATGTCCCGACGGCTTTTGCTACACCAATAGAAGAAGTAGAAGCCCAGGCTTAATGCCTGATACGTAAAAATCTTCCGTCTGGAGACACCTTGGAGCATAAAAACTTATTGTACTTGCGGCGGTGCGGGTGGCTGGACGGTTGGCGGTTCAGCAGGTTCTGATGGCGTTTCGGGTGGTGTTTCAGGAGCAACACTAGGTGGAGGTGGAGGCGGAGTCGGGCTGGCGTCGGGCCCGCCAAAGTTATTGTCAGGTTGTGGCTGGGCAGGCGGCTCTGGAGCAGCCGTCGGGCTAATTGCCTGGGCTTGATCGGGAGTGACTTCTGGGGTAGTGGTGGCAGCGGGTACCGGGCTAGAACCCTGATTTGCTACAGCCTCTGCGGCTGGCAGGCCATTAAAGATATCTTGGATGATGGCCATGCCGATGACGCTAAGTATGTAAAGCAATACGAAGGCTAGGACCCCTGAGGTTTTCCCTCCCGTAACATGCTCTACGCCTTTAGAGTACTTCCACATCCAATAAATGTTTACTATTGGAATAATGAGCAACCAGGCGGTTGGAATTTCCGCCCCTAGTTTATTCATTTCGTTTTTGGTCTTTACGTTCCAGACTATTGCATATATTCCGAAGGTGATAATCGAGAAGAAGATAACGCCCAGGGGATTACGATGTTTCATAAGTTTCCTTTTAGCTAGCTAGATTTATTACCTTAGTGTTTATAGTATGAGCATTGACAGCTAAACGCAAACACATTTAACAAAGCTTACTCTTAGCTTCATACTGCTTATGTTTATACCACTCTTTGGTAAAACGGCCAACCCATGCGGTGGGGAAAACTTTTACTTTTTGCGTAGTGATGGTTTAACGTTCGGGTTTCGGGCGGCCATGTTGTGCAAGTTCAGGAACATTTGTTCTATGGTCATAGATCTATTGTCCTTTTTTTATTTCAAAGGTAACGAAGGCAGAATAGGCCCGCGTCCTGGGAACGTCTGTAAGATTTCTTACAGAACATTTTTTGGGTTATGACTGTTTTCGATTGCTTTTGGGCGCTGGTAACAGCTTGGTAGCACCATCGTACTTGACGTGTAGCAAAGCTTGCTGCAATGAACGTAGTACCTGTTCGGCATGGGTGTGGCTTAGCCCGACGCGCGCGACAGGGATCGGTGGCGAGAGGCCTTTGTTTTGGGGGTTCGTTTGGGTAAAGTTCAGGGTAAGTCCGGCCTGGTTCCAGTTAATCTCCAAGCCGTCGCTGTACATCGTCCTCATGTCCATTGCCAGCATCATGACTATCGGCTTGTTGGTGAATGCCCCGGGTCCAGGTTCATTGCCTGATTCATTGAACTGCATGTGGTCGGTCAAGTCACTGTCATATTGGGCAAGTTCCCAGAGATGAAGCGCCTCTTGGTCCTGGACGCCAAAGTAACTAATGAGCAATAGCATGACTTCTTCTTCGGGGCGCTCCTGGCCGGTTTCAATAAGCTTAAGATCCTGCTCGTCTATCTCGATAGCGCCAGATACTTCAGCCAGGCTTCTACTAGCCTGCTCCCGGACATTCTTTAAGTGTTTGCCTAGGCTGGCGAAAGGTTTCTGGGGTCGATTCATAATATCCTTTATATTACTGCGTTCCTATATATCTGTGCAAGTAGCACTGCATGGGCTTAATTTGCCTGGTACCAGTTGCTATATAATAAAGCGTAATGGATATTCGGCACAATGTCAGCTTGTCAGGCTTCTCAACTATGGGGTTGGGCGGCAATGCTTTGCATCTCGTGGAAGTTACCGACCGTAAAGAGGTGCTCCAGGCACTGAACTGGGCACATGACCAGGGTTTACAGGTAGTCATGATCGGTATGGGCAGCAATATAATCTGGGGTGACAGTGGCTTCCCCGGCCTGGTTATTGTAAACAAAATTCTGAACTACGAGGTTTATGAAGAGGACGATACCAACACTTACCTGACAATCGGGGCCGGTGAACCTTGGGATAGCGTGGTGGAGCGCAGCGTTCAGGCCGGTTTAACCGGTATTGAAGCTCTGAGCCTGATTCCCGGTACAACTGGGGCGACGCCAATCCAGAACGTTGGGGCTTACGGCCAGGAAATTGCCCAGACACTAACCACTATAGAGGCCCATGATGCCCTGAATGGCAGCTTTGTTACTATTCCGGTAAGTGAGTGTGGTTTTAGCTACCGTAGCAGCCGTTTTAAGACTATAGATAAGGGGCGTTTCTTTATTACCAGCATTACCTTGCACCTTAGAAAGGGGAACCCCCTGCCCCCGTTTTATGGTGCTGTCCAGGACTATTTTGATCAAAATAACATTGCTGAGCGTACCCCAGCCGCCCTACGTCAAGCGGTTATGGCTATTAGAACCGCCAAGCTGCCTGATCCGGCCATGGTGCATAATGTCGGTTCCTTTTTTGCCAACCCGATTGTCAGCGACTGGGAATATTCACAAATTAGCCAACAGAATCCGGGACTTATACCTCATTGGGCCGTTGACACACACAAGGTGAAACTGTCGGCAGCCTGGTTAATTGAACAGGTCGGCTTCAAAGATGTACATGATGAGGCTACCGGCATGGCTACGTGGCCTAAGCAAGCCTTGGTGCTGGTCAACGAACACGCTAGTAGTACGGCCGATTTACTTGCCTTCAAGCAGAAAATTGTTGAAGCCGTAAAAACGAAATTTAATATAACGCTCGTGCAAGAGCCGGAACTTATAGCCGCTTAAGCTTGCCCCGATTAGCTAAAATACGGTCTTTTTTTATCCGTTAACTCCGCCGGGAAGCGGAAAAGCTTTGGTAAATTCAGTCACTTCGCTATGAATTGCGCCCAGCTTAGCCTCGTCACTTTTAGCTGCGATGGCCCTATCAATCCAGTTGGCTACCTGGTCCATTTCGGCTTCTTTTAAGCCGCGGGTGGTCAGGGCCGGCGTACCAAGCCTGATGCCACTCGGGTCAAACGGCGGGCGAGGGTCAAATGGTACGGTGTTTTTATTGACGGTTATGCCTGCCTTGCTAAGCGCTTGTTCGGCTTCGGCGCCTTTTAGCTTTTTATTGGTCAGATCAATGAGCAGCAAATGGTTATCTGTGCCGCCAGTAACTAGTTGATAGCCTTTGTCGTTTAAGTGGGCGGCCAGGGCTTTGGCGTTTTTTACAATCTGTAAGCCGTATTCTTTAAATTCCGGCGTGGCGGCTTCTCTCAGGGCTACGGCTATAGCGGCCGTCTGGTGGTTATGCGGTCCGCCTTGCAGGCCGGGAATAATGGCCCGGTCTATTAAAGTCGGCAGGTTATCTTTTGTCCGTTCGGCTTTTTTCAGCGGGTTTGACGGGTTACCGTTGCAGAGAATGATAGCACCGCGCGGACCGCGCAGAGTCTTATGGGTAGTAGTCGTTATGACGTCGGCGATACCAGCTGGTGACGGGTGGGCGCCGGCCACGATTAGGCCGGTAATGTGCGAGGTGTCGGCGATGAGCCAGGCGTTAGACAGATCAGCTATTTCCCGGAGTTTTTGCCAGTCGAAGATACGGGGGTAGGCCGTGGCACCAACAAATATAAGCTTCGGTTTCTCAGCCTCAACTTGTTTGGCCATCTCCTCATAATCTAGGTAACCGTCCTTGCCCGTCTGATACTGTACGGAGTTATAGTAGGTACCTGAAAAGTTGACCTTGAGCCCGTGCGTCATGTGCCCGCCAAAGTACAGCGCCATGCCCATGATTTTATCGCCCGGATCAACCAAGGCGTAGTAGACGGCCATGTTAGCCGGTGAACCGGAGTACGGCTGGACATTGGCGTGGTCAACCCCGAACAAGGCTTTGGCCCGGTCGCGGGCCAGGTTTTCAACTTTATCGACAAACTCGCAGCCGCCGTAGTAACGCATGCCGGGGTAGCCTTCCGAGTATTTGTCCGTTAGCCGAGAGCCAAGCGCGTTAAGTACTTCTGGCGAAGTATGATTCTCGCTCGGTATCATCTCCAGTCCATCGGTCTGTCTTTTTGTTTCTAATTCAATTAAAGCTCTAATATCTTCGTCAATCATACTTTTAAAACTCCCTTAAAGTTATCCTCTCCATATGTTGGTCGACGAATAGGTAGCTAGATCATAACTTTATTGTAACAGGTTGCTAGCCAACGATATGTAGGAATTCACTCCTGGTTGAGCTGTTGTTCTTAAACAGGCCTTTGAGGCAAGAGGTTGTGGTTTGGGTATCTGGCTTCTTTAAACCGCGCATTTCCATACAAAGATGGCGGGCCGTAAGGATAACACCGACCCCTTTTGGCTGCAGTTTATCTGTCAAGAATTCGGCGACCTGTGTCGTCAGCCGCTCTTGGGTTTGCAGGCCGCGGCCAAAGTTCTCCAGGGTAAGAGCCAGGCCTGATAAACCGACTATATGTTTATTGGGAATGTAGGCGACAGCCCCGTAACCAAAAAACGGCAGCAAGTGGTGTTCGCAGACACTATAGAAAGCAATGTTGCTCTGGACGATCATTTCGTCATAGCCCTCATTAGGAAAAACACTTAGATCAAGTTTCGGGGCATCAAAAAAGTCTTTAATAAAATCGGCGTAGCGCTGCGGCGTGGCACGGAGTCCCTCGCGCGTGGGATTGGGATCTAAATATTCCAAAAGGTCTTTAATAATCGGGGCTGGTTTGCTCACCTAAATCTCCTTTTACGTTCTCGGTATGGTATAGTATAAAGCACTGCATCAAGAAATAGATCAAGCTTGCAAAACAAACACCATATATGATATCATAGGTAGCCTATGCCGACGTCTAATGAACAGATTGGCCAGTTAATTGCTCAAGTAAGGCAAGAAAAAGGTTTGACCCAAGCCGCTTTTGCTAGGCGTCTTAAAACATCCCAATCGGCCGTTAACCGTATCGAACACGGCCGCCAGAATCTCAGCCTGGAGACACTTGGCCGTATCAGTGAAGTTCTCAATAAGCAACTCATCAGCCTCAGCAGTGGGGCTATTAATTTGCGGATTGAGGGGGGCCACGAGCTGAAGGGCGATATTACGCTCAAAACCAGCAAGAATGCCGCGGTGGCTTTACTTTGCGGCAGCTTACTTAACTATGGCGTGACACGGTTTAAGTCGTTTCCTAGAATCGAAGAGGTCTACCGGATTATTGAAGTACTGGAGAGTATCGGCGTTCAGGTAAAATGGCTGTCGGATAACGATTTGGAAATACGGCGCCCTGAAAAGCTACAGCTCGACAAGCTTAACGCTGTTGCCGCCCGCAAAACCCGCAGCGTTCTCATGCTTATCGGGGCCTTGCTTCATGACTACCCGTCGTTCAAAATCCCTTATGCCGGCGGCTGTAAGCTCGGCGAGAGAACAGTTGAGCCCCACCTGTTTGCCTTGGAAGAGTTTGGGGTAAGCATAGTAGCCAAGACCGGGCATTATAACGTTACCGTTAACAAAAAGGCGCCCGGTGAAATTGTGCTTTATGAATCCGGCAATACCGTGACCAACAATGCTCTTCTGGCGGCGGCCCGTACCACGCAGCCGACGACCATACAGGCTGCCAGCGGCGATTATATGGTCCAGGACCTATGTTATTTCCTGCGAAAGCTTGGGGTTCAGATTGACGGGATAGGCAGCCAATTCTTAACCGTCAAGGGAGTTGATCGCATTAAGAAGAATATAACTTATGCTCCGACTGAAGATCCGATTGAAGCAATGTTCTTTATCTCAGCAGCCGTTACAACTAATTCTAAAATTACCATTCACCGCGTTCCATATAAATGGATCGGGCTGGAACTTTTGAAACTAAAGAAAATGGGCCTTAAGCTTCGTATTTCTGAACCGTATAAAGCCGCTAACGGTATGGTCGATCTGGCCGATATCGTAGTCGAAAAACATAACGGTACCTTGAAGGCGCTTAACGATAAACTGCATCCTAACCTCTACCCAGGCTTGAACCCAGATAACCTACCATATTTTGTACCGATTGCCGCTACTTGTCATGGCCGGACACTCATCCATGACTGGATGTATGAAAACCGTGCCTTATACTTCACGGAGATGACCAAGGTAGGCGTCCAGGTCGAGCTGGCCGACCCGCACCGTATCTATATAACCGGGCCGACTAAGTTTAGTGCCGCTGACGTAACTTGTCCGCCAGCTTTACGCCCGGCCAGCCTGCTGCTTATTGGTATGCTGGCAGCCGATGGCAACTCTATTCTTAGAAACGTCTATACAATTAACCGCGGTTACGAGGATATTGCCGAGCGGCTTAATAGTCTTGGTGCCCGTATCACGGTCTTGCACGAAATCTAAATTACTCCTACCGTCTGATATAATCGGGGACAGCGCGGGTGTCGTATAGCGGTTATTATTTTTGTTTTCCAAACAAAAAACGGGAGTTCGACTCTCCCCACCCGCACCAATAAGATGTCTACTGCTCTGAGTGGCCAAGGCTAAATTCAAGTTCAGCCGTCCGGCCGGCTTGATTCACTTCCGGACTGATACTCTTATCATTGTTATTGAGCGTAATGTGGGCTAAGCCATGTGCACTCGGTGTAACCTGAAGCGGCCTGGTGAACAGATCGTGTACTAGGGCTAGTCCGTTGCCGGTCGTAGTACTTTGTTGCAACACTAAAGGAGCGGAGATTACTAAAACTGCTACGGCGATAATTACTACCGGCAGCGCATGGTGGTGGAGTTTTTTGGGTGTAGGGCGCTTTGTTACTTCCATTGCCACTGTGCTTCCAACGTTTGTAGATTAATACTTGAGCCGTTAATGGCATGTAATACGTCAAAGACGTTATAGCCGTTGACAGTCTGATGCAAAACACCGGTTTCTACGACGGCAGTATTCTGGCTTTTGTTACTGGCATAGACGGTGTACGACAGGCTGCCGGCAAAGCTTGACGGTCCCTGGGTGGTGACCGTAAAGCCAGGCAGGTTATCGTGAACGTCAGCGTCAATTGCCTGTTTTGCCAGAGCCGTAAATGTACCGGGGTCAGTAGTGCCGGATTTGGTTGCTACAACTTTATAAACATTGGTTGAGGTGGAAAAGCTTTGGCCGTTAAATACGGTCGTGTCGCAACTGCCTGAGCTGTTACTAACGTTATACGTATCGACCAGGTTAAATGAATAGCATGGAGTCGCTAGCTTGGACGTAGCCTTGGAGCTGGTGTTGTTTTGTCCTGTCTGGGTATTTTGGTTGGAGCTCTTGTCATGTTCGAGATTCCAGACCAAGGCGGCCAGGCCGGCTACAATAGCCAGGCTAGCTATAATCAGGCCGACTATTGCCAGCTTACGACGCGCCTTGCGGCGTGAGACAGTTCCCATACACAAACCAGCTATACCAAAAACTAGCCCTATTACCGGTATAAGAAAACCGGCGCCGGCAATGCCAATAACGCCAAATATTACCGCCAGCAAGGCCGGTGTTTCCCCGACGTGCTGGTTAGGAGTCGCCAGGGCATAATTTGGTACTGTTGACGGACCTGGTACGCCAACTGCAGCAGGTGCCGATGGTGCAGGAGCAGGCAGCTGATTGTTTGGGTTAGCTGCTTCGTTAGGCTGCCCTACTTGCCCGGGTTGGGCAGCGTTTGTAGGCACGGGATCAGAAGTTACTAGCGGGGTTTGGACCGGGTAGCCGCAATTGCCACAAAAAGCAGCACCTGGTTCAACAATTTCATGGCATTTTTGGCAATTCATAATTTTTTTTTGTGAGACTACACCTTATTTAAGCATTTTTACCGCAATGCACGCAATAAAGGTGATGGTGCGGGTTGGGCCAGCCGCATGACCGGCAAAAGCTGTTATGACCGACTACGCTCAAACCGAGGTCCTGGTCATGGTCATTAGCCCGGGAAAACAGCAAGAATAGATTGCCGCTCAGGCATAGGGTAATAGTTATGGACAGCAACGTGTACATCTGAACTCCTGACAGCAGCCCGAAGTCATAAATACCATGAATAACTATGGCGCAGATGAAAGGTATGATTACCAGAAACGGTGTGCGGTGAGTCAGCTTTTGCCTGGCTAGAAAATAGCCTACCGTTCCAGTAATAGCAGCATGGAATACCGGCGTTAAGAACAACCTTGTCATGCCAGTTTGGGTTCCGCCTTGGATGGTATACAAGATATTTTCCGGCAGGCCGAATCCCAGTCCGGCCAAAGCAAAGTAAATTACCCCGTCGGTGTGTTCATTGAAGAAGTCGCGTTTGTAGATCAGCAGCGCTAAGGGTAGGAATTTACAGCTCTCTTCTATAGCCGCCACTGTCATAGTGGCGCTCAGTAAGGTTCCTTTGGCCGTGCCGACGGCCAGGCTGCCGGACGATATAAAGTGAGTTTCGATAAAGTAGGCGGCTAGTGCGCCAAGGGCACCCATGCCAAAAGCAAACCACAGGGCTAAAATCGGTTCCTTCTTGCCGTGGTCATGGCTAATTAAAAACCATGCCAAACCGCCAGCGATCGCTAAGAAAGTGAGCAGAATAAGTAGTAGCATGGCAAAGTTTTTATTTTTATCTTACAGATATAGTATACACTATAAATTGTCTTTCCCTACCGCGTGCCCCGGTAGCTCAGCTGGATAGAGCAGAGGACTTCTAAGCCTAAGGTCGTAGGTTCAAATCCTACCCGGGGCACCATTAAGAACTGATTTGAAATAATTGTCACTTCGCAGTAGGCATTATAGAATAAGTCAGCGGTTTATGGTGCCTGTAGCTTAGTCGGTTAAAGCGTCGGGTTGTGGTTCCGAAGATCGGGGGTTCAAGTCCCCTCAGGCACCCCATATATGACCAAAGATATGCTACTATTTCTCTAATGAAGTATAGTTTTTTCGACACCTATCCCGGTTCTGCACACCCGGAGATTCTGAAGTATTTGCTTGAGCATAATCTTGATCATTTTGTCGACCCTGAACAAGATACATATGCCGAGCTCGGCATAGAGCATATCAAACAAGCATTTGGACTGCCAGATGCAGATATCCACTATCTTCCAAATGGCACTAGTTGTAACATCACGGCGCTCTCTTCTATGCTTAGGCCGTTTGAGGTGGTTATCTGTCCGGCTAGTGGTCACATAAATAATTATGAAACCGGAGCTATTGAAGCCACTGGCCATAAGATCATTACAGTTGATGCCCCTGATGGCAAGCTTACCCCAGCCCTCATTGGTCAGGTTCTGGATGGTCATGAAGGCTACTTGATGGTAAAGCCACGTGCTGTCTATCTTACTCAGGTAACTGAGAAAGGAACTGTTTACAGTAAGGATGAATTGACAGCCGTCATTGCCTACGCCAAGAGTAAAGGTCTATACACTTACCTGGATGGTGCCCGATTAGCTATGGCTCTTGCCAGTAAGTTCGCCAAGATAAGTCTCAAGGAATTCGGCCAACTTGACCTTGACATGTTTTACATTGGCGGCACCAAGAACGGTGGTCTGTACGGTGAAGCAATTGTGATTAAGAATGATGCACTTAAGGATGACTTTCAGAGTTATATGAAACGCCAAGGTGCATCCATGGCCAAACCGCGCCCGATAAGTCTGCAATTTGCGCGTTTTTTTGATGAGGACAATCTTTGGTTACAACTTGCTGGGCACGCTAATGAAATGGGGGAGTACCTACGGCAGGAGCTGACATCAGTTGGCGCCAAGTTGATAGATCAGAGTGACGCCAATCATGCATTCGTCATTATGAAGGATAGTGATGTTGATAGATTAGCGGCAGATTTTGATTTCGATATATCGGGAAAATGGGATGATACAACCACAAAAGTCCGTTTGGTCTGTTCGTGGTGTACTAAACCTGAAGATGTTGACGGGTTTATAGAAGCCGTTAAAAGTCTGCAATAGTACTAACCGTAGCCTCTAAGGTGATTATGTTTTGATATTTATCTTTGCTAACATACCCCTATGGGCTTTTTCTACCTGCTCATCTCTATTTTCGGAGAGAGCGCAGGGAAAACAATAGACAAACTAAATTTCAGAAAAAACCGGATTGCCGCCAGGCAACTGATGTTGCTGATATTTGTTGCGATGACGGCTCTGCTGTCGCTATACATTTATCTGACTAAGCAACCTTTACCGCGCTTTACTCTTATCGCTATCGGGTTTATAGCGCTTATTGCCCTGGTGTCGTTTTTCAGTAACGTCTTTGATGTTCTAAGTCTTAAGGCCGATGATCTTTCTCTGAGAGAACCGCTGTGTGACTTTGAACCGATCGTGGCGGGATTAGTTGGTTATGCGCTTTTTCCAAGCGAGCGCAAGCCGGGGTTTCTGCTGGCTTTCCTACTCGGAGCAATTATCGTGTATTACGGAACTCATCGCCGTAAGTTGCGCCGGCTTCAGAAAAGAGGCATGTCGTTCTTATTACTAGCTATTTCTTTTGAGTCGCTACTGCCGAGCATCTATAAAGAAACACTTGGTTATCTATCGCCTACCTATATTGCTTGGTTTAGGGTTGTTTCTGTATTGGTATTAACCAGTTTATTCTTCCCTCCTAAGAAAATGCTTAAGGCGTCTTCCAAGAAACTTGGCTATAGTTTCTTATCTGGCATCGCTTATTCCCTGGGGGCGGTGGCCAGTATATACGCCATTAAAGAGCTTGGTGTGGTGTTAACAATGCTACTGATGCTACTCGGCCCGTTTTTACGCTACACCGCAGGTTATTTTGTCTTGAAAGAAAACGTGCGCAGGGGTGAAGTGGCCTCCAGCGTCTTATTGGCATTGGTTGTATTAGTGCCAATAGTTAGATAACTTCTGGCTGAGGTGCTGCTAGTTGAGCCGTCGGCATAGCTTGTGGTAAAGATAATAGGCTGCCGTCTGTTTGGTAAAGCTGGACTAGTTCTCTAAAAATTGGCCCTTTCCTACCTATGTTGGCGGCCATTCTATATTTCTTAGGTATCAGGAAGTTTTTGTTGTAATTTACAGGAGCTACCCAGCCAATTAAATCATGCTCGTCACCCATACTAATGATGCCAGGAGGAATGACAATGCCAGGGAAATTATCCGGTTCTTGGTCATCAGGAGGGTTTTGTGCCTCCAGCATAAGAGCTTCTTCAGGAAGGTTTTTGGCGGCCGCGGCTATAAGATAGCTGGTTTTAAATCCGCCATCCACTACAACGGCTTTAACATGGAGTGCCCTTGGGTGGGCCAGCTCAATGCCTGGTATCTCTTCAATTGTTACTTCACGGCGGGCAACCCGCATCAGGTTTGATTCCCTTGGGTTAAAGCTACCGCCAAACCAATCATATTCCCCCTTACGTGTATGCTCTTCTTGGCTTCTTCTGCCCGTAAGTATTTTGCCGTGGGGGCCAATGATGGCTACTTTTACTTTTCTCTCATTTTCTATGTTTAAGCCCATTTAATTTAAAGCATAACAGAAACTAGTTGAATTCTTTAATAATATATATTGATATATATTTTATTGGCTTAAGACTGCTTGGCTCAATTGGCAGTCAGCGCAGTAGCCCTGGACTTCAAGCTGGTGGCTGGTGGCAACCACATGATGCTTGACGGCTAATTCCTGGATGAGTTTCTCTATCTGTTCGTCTTCACTAATAGCGATAAGCTTGTGGCAGCCCAGGCAGCTAATATGGTGATGGTGATGCAAAAATATATCGGTAAGTTCAACTTTATATTTCCAGCCGACATAGACGCGCTGGGCAATGCCGGTCTGTTCAAAGATCTTTATGGTCCGGTATAAACTGGCCCGGTCAATTTTTCCTTTGGCTCGCATATATATATCATGCATTGACTGCGGTTCCTCATCATTTAGCAGCCCAAAGACCAGGCTCCTAGGCCTAGTGATGCTATAGCCGTTGCGCCTCAAAATGTCGCTCAGTATCTGTAATTTCTTCTCCATGTAGCAATTATTATATAAAAACTGCAACAAATTTGCAAATTATCATACAGCTTGGTTATGATGGCAGCATTATGAAGACACGCAATAAATTTTTCGCCCCGTTATTAACCCTGCTAATTCTTGTGCTGATAGCGCTAGGCGTCACGCATATACATAAAAGTTCGAGCTCAGTCAGTGGCCGTCTGCAGGTGGTGGCGGGAGAGAACTTTTGGGGAAGCTTGGTCTCGCAAATCGGCGGTTCAAAGGTTCATGTTCTCAGTGTAGTTTCCGACCCTAACGCTGATCCGCACGAGTACTCATCAAATACAACCGATGCCCGGGCCATCGCTACCGCCAATTACGTTATTCTTAATGGCGCTGGTTACGATAGTTGGGGCAATAAGCTACTGAGCGCCAGTCCGAATAGCAGCCGCAAGGTCCTTACCGTAGCAACTTTGCTTGGTAAAAAAGACGGCGATAATCCTCATTTTTGGTACAGCCCTGGCTATGTCAATAAAGTTGCGGCCCAAATGGAACAGAACCTTATTAGTCTTGATCCGGGCGATAAAGGTTACTTTGAGCAGCAATATGCCAGCTTGCAGTCTTCCCTGTCAGGTTATCAGGATCGGATTGCCAGTATTAAACACCAGTTTGGCGGGACGAGAGTGGCGGCAACCGAGGATATTTTTGCCTACTTAGCTAGTGCTGCCGGTTTGAATCTTGTCTCGCCGCCAGCCTTCATCCAAGCGGTCGCTGAAGGTAATGATCCGCCGACGAGCAGTGTCGTGCAGTTCCAAGAGCAGCTTACAAGCGGCCAGGTAAAAGTGTTGGTCTATAACGAACAGACAGTTACGCCGCTCACCAGCAATATGAAGCAGCTGGCCGCCCAGCATAATATACCAATTGTAGGTGTAACTGAAACAATACAACCGCCCGACACGTCGTTCCAGGTTTGGATGAATTCCGAGCTGATAAACTTAGAGAATGCCCTTAATGCCCAAGCCCTTGGACGATAGTATTACCGACGTTGTGGCTGCTAAGAAATTGGCTGCTGGTTTTGGGGACAAAACTGTTTGGGGCAGCGCTGATTTTTCGATTGCCCGCGGTGAGTTTATTGGCTTGCTTGGCTCCAACGGTGCCGGTAAAACGACGCTTTTCCGCTTGATACTGGGCTTGGCCCGGCCGAGTCATGGCACACTTAAGGTTTTCGGGAGTGATGCTGAGCGTGGCAATTCGCGTATAGGTTACGTACCTCAACGGCGAATAGTTGACGGCGAATCGAAAATTCAGTCGGTTGAGTATGTCCGCCTGGCTATAGCTGGTAACCGTTGGGGGTTCAGTTTAGCCTCGCAAGTTCGGAGAGAACGCCAGGCTGCCCTTGATGTTTTGGCAACCGTTGACGCTACTAGTCTCGCCTACCGACCACTCCGAGAATTGTCTGGCGGCGAATTGCAGCGGGTGTTTCTGGCCCAAGCACTGGTCGGTAAGCCTGAGCTGTTATTACTTGATGAGCCTCTGGCCAACCTTGACATCCGTAGGGGAACGCAGCTTATTCGCTTAATCCATACGGTTGCCAAGAGCCAGAACATCGCAGTACTGCTGATTGCCCACGATATCAATCCGCTGCTGCCAGTTGTTGACCGGATTATTTACATAGCTAACGGCAAGGTAGCCAGCGGCAAGCCTGAGCAAATTGTCACCAGTCAGCAGCTGTCAGAGCTTTACGGCGCCCCGATTGAAGTACTACATGACTCCAAGGGGCGGATAGCGGTACTAGGTGTGGAGGAGGCTGTACATCATGATGCTTAAATATGCCGCCACCTTAAGCGATACCGGCTTTCATTGGAACCTGTGGGCCGACTTTCAGAACATGTGGCAGTACGCCTTTATGCAGCATGCTTTTGAGGCTGGGACTATCGTGGCGATTGTGGCAGGTGTAGTTGGATATTTTGTGGTGATGCGGCGTTTGTCTTTTGCGGCGCATGCTCTTTCGCATGTAGGTTTTGCCGGAGCTGCCGGTGCCGTATTAATTGGCGTCAACCCCGTATTCGGGCTACTGGTCTTTACTTCCGGCGGTGGTTTGGCGATGGCCGCACTTGGCCGCCGGGCCAATACCCAAGACGTACAAATTGGTACGGTACTGGCTTTTATGCTCGGCCTGGGCGTCCTGTTTATAAATTTATATAAAGGTTATGCGACCGAAGCTTATTCGCTGCTGTTCGGTGAAATACTAGGCATTAGCATCGGGGATGTTTTCATTACCCTAGTTGCTGGTGTACTGATTATAGCTACTGTAGCCCTGCTCTACCGTCGTTTGGTATTTACATCACTCGATGAGGACGTAGCCGAAGCCAAAGGCATTTCGGTGCTGGGCGTGGGCATATGCTTCATGCTACTGATCGCCGTAGCTACTTCCATAGCCGTACAGGTCGTTGGCGTGCTGCTTATATTCGCCCTTATGGTAACTCCGGCAGCAATCGCCGGGCGTCTGGCAAGCCGTCCGGCCCAGGGTATCGCTATCTCGGTCGGCATTGCCCTAGCAGCCACGTGGTTCGGGCTTTTTACTTCTTACTACCTGCCTTACCCTGTCAGTTTCTTTATAACCACTTCGGTGTTTATTTTGTACCTGGCTGTACGTTTACTCCAGGCCCGTAGCGCCTAAGCCAGGGCGGCCCTAACTTCTAGCCTTATCAACCCAGCTGATTATTAAGTTGCTATACTAGTAACAATAAGACTTAGAGGTTGGAGACCAAATGAGACGGTTAGTACGTTTTACTATTGACTATAGACTGTTCAGTTTTGCCTTGGTTTCATCCCTTGCTGGCCTGGCACTGGAGTTGACTGGCTACCACTTGGCGGCTCACTGGCTTGTTGGTACGGTCGCTATAGCCGAAGTCTTCCCGCTGCTGTGGGATATGTGGCAGGATGTACGTTCTGGCAGGTATGGCATTGATATTTTGGCGGCTACGGCTGTTGTAGCTTCGGTTGTGCTCCACCAATACTGGGCCGGCATGGTAGTCGTGCTAATGCTGACTGGTGGTACCTCGCTGGAAGATTTTGCCGAGCACCGGGCTAGGAGTGAACTTGACGCGCTACTGCAACACGCTCCGCAAACTGCCCGGATTATTCGCAAGGGCAAAACCGTACAGGTCAAGGTCAGCGAAATACGCATAAACGACAAAATCGTTATTAAGGCGGGCGAGTTGGTGCCGGTCGATGCGACAATTATTGAAGGCCAAGCTAGCTTTGACGAATCGTCTTTGACCGGTGAAAGCCTGCCTCAGCTGAAGGAACTTAAGTCCAGCCTGCTGAGTGGCTCAATTGACATTGACGGTGAAGTTACGGCGCGAGCGACGGCTACGGCCGAAGACAGCCAGTACCAGCAGATAATCAAGCTGGTGCGGGGTGCGGCAGCAACCAAAGCGCCTTTTGTGCGCCTGGCAGACCGTTACAGCCTTCCCTTTACGTTCTTGGCTTATGCACTGGCTAGCTCGGTGTGGGTAATAAGCGGCCAACCTATCCGTTTCTTGGAAGTTATTATTGTAGCTACACCCTGCCCGCTGCTGCTGGCGGCACCGATTGCCCTTATTAGCGGCATGGCCCGGGCTAGCCGCTACGGCATTATTGTCAAGACCGGGCTGGCGCTGGAGCGCATGGCTGAATCGAAAACGGTGGCTTTTGATAAGACCGGTACCCTGACCCGCGGCGAGCCGTCAGTCCATGCCATAAAAACGTTTGGCAGTTTCACGGGTGACGAAGTTTTAAGCCTGGCTGCCAGCCTGGAGCAAAGTTCCTCACATGTTTTAGCCCAGGCGATTGTGAGCGACGCCAAACTTAAAAACTTGAAGCTGGTTAAGGCGAAGAAAGTCCAGGAGATTTCCGGCTTAGGGCTGCAAGCAACTATTAAAGGCAAGCAACTGCTGGTTGGCCGCCTGAAACTTTTGACTAGCAATAACGTCAAACTGCCCGCCAATTTGAAGCAAGACGCTAAGGCTCAAACAGCCGCCTACGTAGCTGTCGATGGCCGGCTGGCCGGTATCATTACGCTTATAGATGAGGTACGGCCGGAAGCAGCCGCGACGCTTGAGAGACTGCGGGGTATTGGCATAAGTGAAATTATTATGGTTACTGGGGATAATAAAGCCGCGGCGCAGGTTGTAGCCAAACAGCTTGGCATTGACCATGTGCACTCTGAAACGTTGCCGGCCGATAAATTACACGTTGTCACGGAGACGAAAGACCGCCCCCTGATTTTTGTGGGCGATGGCGTTAACGACGCGCCGGTGCTGACGGCGTCTGATGTGGGTATTGCCCTCGGTGCCCGCGGTTCAGCTGCAGCTAGCGAGTCGGCCGATGTCGTCATCATGCTTGATGATATCAGCCGGGTGGCAACGGGACTGGAGATTGCCAAAAAGACTTTCGCCATTGCCCGTCAGAGCATACTGGCCGGAATACTACTCAGCCTGTTACTGATGGTAGTCTTTTCGACTGGTAAGTTTCCGCCGCTGGCTGGAGCTGTACTCCAAGAAGTGGTTGACATCGTGGTTATTTTTAACGCGCTTAGAGCCCACATTATTAAGCCGCTAGCTGTGAACGAGTAGCAGCGCGACCACCATTGGTACCAATAGGTTGTCAAGTCCATGTATAGCCAAGTTCTCTATCATACTGGCCGTCGCAGCAATAATTCCAATAACTATAGGGCTTAAATGGGCATGGCTGTAGTGTGAGAAGCCGATGAGTATGAGCATAGAGATAAAGAAGAAAGTCAGAGTGCCTAGAATGCTCTTGGTATGGCCAAACACTAGGTATTTCTGGCGGTTGCCATAATGGGTGCCGATTACCGCGGCCATGCCATCAGCCAAGCTCATCTGCAGCAACGCGGCTGCATATATTGCTTTGTCGTGCGTAATAAGGGTGGTAACACCCACGGCAATGGCGAATAAAACTTCACCCCACGTTGGCCGCTGCACACTGTGGATTGCCTGGTAAACATTCAGATATTTAGACGCTGCTATGCCTACTAAGAAAGCAACACTTAAGAACTGGATCTCATGCCAGCTTAAGAAATATGGCCAGAAAGCCACAAAGCTGCCGACAGTTACATGAATGAATTTACGACTGAATTCGCTATGCATTGGATGCTTGCGCCACCACAGTTCGTTGAAGCCGAGCAATACGAAAACTAGAACGATGGTGAGCGCGAGTGCCATTTGAACATTGTACGCTAGATCTTAGCCGCTGGTATTGATTGATGTGGATTATACTAACGTTTTAGGTCTTAGCTAGGCTGGTTGCCGATGTCAGAGGCGCGTTCACTGATTTCTGTTCCCCAGTTGCTATCATCCGGGCGGAGTAATATTTTATCAAGGATCCGGCTTGCTGACAGGGCGTAAGGAGTTAGTCCATTTGCGAGCTGGTTATGGTCTGGCTTAGCCTCACTTTCGCGCCTTCTCCTGTCTCGGGCGACATTCTGGGCGGCATCGTTGAGGACTTCTTCAAGGCCTTCCAGTGAAACTTTAGGCACGCCCCCGTTTTCTTCAGCGTTTGCCGGCGTCTCTTCTGCTGGGTGGCTTGAGCCAGGTCGAGGTATCATATTAATAATGAACATAGCATATTATCGTAATTAAAGCTAGTTTATACTATAGAGAACATGGTCGGGGTGGCGGGATTTGAACCCACGACCTCCGCGTCCCGAACGCGGCGCGCTACCAAGCTGCGCTACACCCCGTCAATTGTTGTGCCATCTGCGTTTTAAGAAGTCAGATGGCGTATGTATTGAACGTACCAAGTATAGCTTAGAGCTTTTGATTGAGTAAACTGATTAAGCAGCTGCTGGTATAACCATTTCAGAGACAAATTCGCCAACCTCATCGTAAGAAACAAGAGGTAGTTGGGCTGGGTAACCGAGTGCACCGTCAGGATTCTCAGAAATTCCAACGAGTAAAGCGTCAGCACCGAGTCTTTGAGCTGCTATGGCTTTAACAGCCGCTCTATCAATACCGCCTCCTGATTCCTCGCCTTGCAACTTAGCTTCTCTAAGGGTTTCGGCGATGACTGGCGAGCAATACTTTGATAACAATACACCCATAAGCCTGTTACCCTGGCCCACACCACCCGGCTCCGAGTTATCTATCTCTCCGTCAAACAACCAAACATTGGCTGAAAGCTGACCCGGTACTTGGCCAAATACACTATCTCGGGCTTGCTGGTAATTTACTGCTGTTTTAACGTGACAGCCAATGCCAAATTTTCTCAATGAAGCTGCTGCTTCCGTCCGTGTCTGCGTGTTACCACTAGCCAGAAAAACACGGACTGTTTCTGGTGTAAGTTGCGGCACTTCTATTGCTTCAGGGTCACTCATATAAATTATTGCTAATCCTAGTTATTAAAAATAAATTAGTTGTCAATTATATCATTTTTAACAATACTTGCAATACCTGGTCGGGACGGCGGGATTTGAACCCACGACCTCCGCGTCCCGAACGCAGCGCGCTACCAAGCTGCGCTACACCCGATTTACGGAAATTATGATGAACACCGTGTATCTTGAGCCTATCAAGTATATCTTAGATGTTTATACTCAGGTAAACAATATTTCCTGAAGCAGCACTACATTCTTAAATTAAATACCGGCCTTTGCCTTTATAGCGTGTCCGCGGATCTTGATTGAGGGCACGCTTAAAATGTGCGAACTCCTGAGGTGATAGAAGCTCATCTCCAAACGCGACATGCAGTAGCCTCCCAAACGATATCATCCGCCCGGAAGAATCAACCAATAATGAGTCGATAGCCTTGCCTGCCGCTTCACGTAGATGAGGCGGTATGTCAGGCTGAGTTGGTGTTGTCTCTGGCAGGGTTCGTGTAATATTACTGCTCTGATTTGCTCCGTCATCTATCGGAGACAATTCAGCAGCTGGCTGATCCGATGTAGCACTTTCGGCCAGATCGGTTTCCTGTTCGGGGTGAGTTACTTCTTGGGGAGGTGGAGCAATAAAATCGTGTGCTCCGGGTCCCTCGGGATTAGTCATACTAATAGTATTATTGCAGAAATAGGCCTATAGGGCAAATACATTTTATAGATAAACTAGACTACTTATGGTCGGGGTGAGAGGACTTGAACCTCCGACCTCCGCGTCCCAAACGCGGCGCGCTAGCCAACTGCGCCACACCCCGTTACCATCAGGGGCTGATTATAGCGAAAAAAACAGGTAATTACCACTAGAGTACAGAACGTATGGCTTGTATGGTTGTGGCCAGGCCATGCTCATTGGCCCCGATTAGTACAGCATTGAATTGTCGTTGTCCGTCCATTTCCAGGATGTTACGGGTTTTCCGGCCGTCACGCCAACGAGGAATAACACTATCGAAGCTCACCCCAAGCGAAGCGTCAAGCGCGCCGCACATGCCTACGTCAGTGATATGGGCCGTTCCGCCGGGTAATATCCGGCCGTCAGCCGTTGGCACGTGCCAGTGGTCACCAATAACGCCCGTTACCCGGCCGTCAAGGTAGTGCCCGATAACGACTTTTTCACTGCTATAGTCACCATGAAAATTAACAATGGTGGCAGTCCGGGATTCAGCTGTGTTCTCTTCCAGGATTTCATCTATACGCTGCAGCGGATTATCCAGTGGCTTGTCGGCATCTTTACCGACAATCTTGCCTAGGAGGCTTACGACCAGTACTCGGCCGGCCGGCGTTTGGATATATTTGTAGCCCAGGCCCGGAGTACCGCTAGGATAGTTGGCTGGCCGGATAATAGGTTGGTTTGGGTCATTCATCATCGGTATGATTGACGGGTCATGCAGGCTCCAATTGCCGCCGGTACAAAAATCTATACCGGCTTTTTTCAGCCTGGTGTAGTCGTTTGGCGTAATGCCGCGGCCGTCCGTAACGTTTTCAGCTTGAGCAATTACCAAATCGATGTGGTGTTTAACCCGTAACTTGGGCACGACATTCTGCACAACCTCAATACCCGGCTCGCCCATGATGTCACCGACGTATAAAATCTTCATGGATGGAACTCTTGCCTACTTAGCGAATTCAATAGCCCTGGTTTCACGGATAACATTAATCTTAATGGTACCCGGATACTGCATGGTCGATTCAATCTTGGTAGCGATGTCCCGTGCCAACTTAATGGCGCTCAGGTCATCAATTTGCTGGGGACGGACAAAGACACGGACTTCACGGCCGGCGCTGATGGCGTAGGATTTCTCAATGCCAGTAAAGCCGTTGGCGACGTTTTCTAACTCACGCATGCGTTCACCGAAGTTCTCGGCGCTGACGTTGCGGGCGCCAGGCCTTGAGGCACTGATGGCGTCCACAGTACGGACAATTAGGGCTTCGACGCTTGTAGCGTCGACATCGTCGTGATGCTGTTCGGCAGCCAGGGCGACTTCCTCGGGTGCACCGTACTTGCGCAATATCTCACCGCTAATGTGGTGGTGCTTGCCTTCCATTTTGTGGGTCAGGGCCTTACCTAGGTCATGGACCAGTGCGGCATATTTCGTGATCTTAACATCGGCTCCAACTTCTTCGGCAATTATGCCGGCAATATGTGCCATTTCCGTGGAATGCTTGAGTACGTTCTGGCCATAGCTGGTCCGGTACTTTAACTCACCGAGCAGTTGGAGAATTTCTTTAGGTATACCAATGACACCAACCTCACGGGCGGCGTCCTCGCCGGCCCGGATAACGTCTTTTTCGACGATTTTCTGGGCTTTTTCAACGACTTCTTCAATACGGCCGGGGTGGATACGGCCATCTTTCATGAGCATTTCCATAGTTTGGCGGGCAACTTCACGGCGAACAGGATCAAAGCTGCTTAAAACGGCATATCCGGGCGTGTCATCCACCATGATGTCAACGCCGGTGGCCCGTTGCAAAGCTTGAATGTTGCGGCCTTCTTTGCCGATTATCCGACCCTTCATTTCATCGTTGTCCAGTTTGACGCTGGTAATGGTCCGCTCGGCTGTGACCTCGCTGGCCATGCGTTCCATGGCAGTCGTAATGATCAATGCGGCTTGTTCTTCGGCATTGTCCTTGGCGTCATTTTGTAGTTTATTAACCAGCCCTAGCAGATCATTCTTAATATCGCGCTCGGTCATTTGCATCAGTTTTTCAGCTGCTTGATCCTTACTCAGCTTGGCGATTTTCTCTAACTTATCCTGCTGCTTAGAACGGACGTCACGAATCTCGTTTTTTAACTGTTCTATTTCGTCTTCGTTCTTACGAAGCGCTTCGCTGCGCTTATCCAGATCGTCAAGCTTCTTGTCGAGGGCTTCCTCACGGCTTACCATGCGGGATTCAAGATCTTTCAGTTCACGGCGGCGGGTCTGCTCTTCTTTGCGGGTTTCTTCGACTGCCTTTGAGGCATCTTCCCGAGCCTGGGTTATAAGCTTACTGGCCTCCTTTTTGGCGCGTTCCAGTTCTTTTTGGGCTTTTTGTTCTGACGTACTTTGGCGCTGGCGTGAAATAACGGTGTTGGCACCAAAACCAGCAAACAGCCCAACTATTGCGAGCACTACTGCTAACATAATTTATCCTTCCTATCTCTGCAGACGGCGCCCGCTACCATGGTGGTGCATCGCTTTCACTTCTCTAGCACGCAATATAGCAAGGGTACGCTGTCTGAACAAACGAATTAAGTATTAGAAATTTATCAAGTATGGATCTACAAGTCGTCTCTCGAGCGTTTGTAATTCCTATGTATAAATATACTCCGTGCAGCTTTAGGCGGTCAACCTTTTAGTGTGATTGCGTGATCGAAACTTCCTGGGCAAATACAACAATCCGGGCATTGAACAAGCTCGTGCCAGGGATAACATCGCCGGTACAGCTAATAAGGTTAAGGCCTGATATGCCGGGAGTGATCGGAGTCATAGCCGCTTGCATGTTAACGGTGTTGCCTATATAGGTTACTGCTTTCACGACTTGGTAATTAATTATGGTGCCGTCACCTCGTACAATTTGGATGGCATCACCAGGCGCCATTGTTTTGAGACCATAAAATACCCCGGAGGTGGACCAGCTTGAGACATGGCCGTCAATAAGAGTGGCCCCCGGCTGGCCGGGTTCGGCACTGCCGGTGTACCAGGCGGTGTCAAAAACATTGGAAGGCGTACCGAGCGCACCGGAAGCTAAAACTCCGACCTGCATTACCCGGGCGTTAACCCCCAGTTTTGGAATTTTCAGGTAGCGTGGAAGATTAGGCGCGACGGCATAATTTCTGACGGCGGCTGCTGACGGTTTGGTGGTGGCTGGTACCACACCGCTGCCACTGGCAGAATTATTGGTCTTTTTGGCCAAAGCCGCAACTTGGGCGGCAGCCTGATGATTAGTCTTGATGGTTTGGATACTTGCCGCAATGCCAATCATAAATACTAAGGCCGCCATACCGGCAAGTGTAACCTGCAATTTGCTGAGCCGCCGGGTTTTTTTATCTACCCTTCTAGTGCTCGGTCTGGGAATAACTGCGTTGGGGCGTTTGAGAACCGTGGAGGGCCTCAGCCGGTTTTCGGCTGGTTCGGCATAAGTCTGGGGCCGGGGTTGGGGCTGCGCTACCTTGGCAGCCGGGGCCGGCTCAGCCTGAGGCGCTGCCGGAAGAGGTTGAGAGGAGACTGTCTCGACCTGTTGAAAGGCAGGCTTGTTTCGTACATCATTAATTCTTGCTGGGCGAGCGTGTGGGCGAACCGCCACGCGGGAGCGTGTTTTATCACTTGCAAACAATTGCCTTGGATCAGATTGGCGCAGGCGTCCATAAAACGCTGGGTTGTCTAGACCGATTGTGCCCCTCTCTGACATTTTGCTCCTTCCTATCTTTTTGGTATCGTGACTATCTACCGCTTGGTTGGTTTTAGCCTAATCGCTATACCAAGAATCATGATGGCAGACACGGTTGAAATAGCCAGGGTCTCAGCTGGATGGGCTGCAACTTGGGCCAGCCCGGTATCCGGAGCTTTGAGAGTAGCCGCCGGCGAGGACGAACTTGAGCCACCGCCACTGCCACCACTGCCGCCGCCTGAATTTGATGGTGCAGCACTACATTTTGTCGGACCGTTTGTAAATGTATTTGTAGCCGGATCAGTCGCTGTACCATTAGATCCGCTATATTCAAGACAAAAGCTGTTTGCGGTAATGCCGGCTAGGTTAACTGTCAGACCTGGGCTGGCATTATTCACGAATTGTGAATTTTCAGCTAGTACTACGCCGGATAAGGTAAACGTACCGGACGACATCGTATTATTGAATTGTATTGACGCACTTGGAGTCGATGAAGAGGATCCGGTAACATTTATGGTATTTGTCAGCGTTGATATGCCGCTAAAGAAGTTTACTAAGCCGTTGTTGGCAATATCAACGGTTGAGGTGCCGAACGGGTCGGTATTTAGCACCTCTACGCCAGCTGCCCCCGTTGCCTGTATATTGGTGGTGCCGGCGTAAGTATTAGCGCCGCTTAGCTGATAGGTAGTATGTGAACCGTTATAGGTTACCGTTCCGGTACCGCTAACGTTGGTGATGTTATCAAAGATTGAAACGATACCTGTTCCGTTGTCGACAAAGCTTAATGTGTCGCCACTGGTGATTGCTATATTGTCAGCTATTGTCTGTCCCAGCGTCAAACCGCCGGCTGAAGACGTTACGGGTACGTTGCCACCGATTGTCAGTGTTTCCGCCGAACCATTATTCGTGATGACGTTGTTAGTGCCGGTATCGCTAGAAGCCTGGGTTATGTTTCCGGTGACCGTGAGCGGGTCATTCAAAACAACAATGACTGGGACATCCCCGGCGGAGTCGTTTGTAAACTGAAGGCTGGTGAGACTTAAGGTAGCTATATTGTCAATCGATTCACTGGTAAAGTTTTGGGTGTTGTCGATTATAACGGTGTCGCCAACATCACCCGATTGGGGGGCAACTCCTCCCACCCAATTGCCCGGGGTACTCCAGTTACCGCCAGCACCGCTGCCGCCGCTCCACGTAAACGTCCCGCCACCACTGGCATGGGCAACGCCTGGGGCTGCCAGGCTAACTAGGGGCGCTACTATAAGAATCGCCGCGGCAAGGTAACGCCGGGCTTTTTGAAGCATTCTTAAAATCCAGTTTTTGTGTTTTTTGATTTTATGTATTTCCGATTTTAAAAGTTCATAAGTAATTATAGTGCTGCTATAGGGGTCCTGTCAATTCCGCTTATGAGGGTTATGCACCAGTTATTTCTTTGGTAACGTGATATTCGGTGGCGCGCCGTACTCGGGCAGTACAACGGTTTCATGCTCGCCTTTACCTAAGCTCCGTACTCCCCGGTCAGCCCAAGCTTTGCCCACACTGCCAACAATTGGTATGGCTAGCCCGTAAGCCAGGGCATTGGCAACACTGATACCGATTCTTAAGCCCGTAAAGCTGCCCGGACCCTTGAAAACGACTATTCCATTCAGGTCGTGTAAGTTATGGCCTTGCTCGCCAAGCATTTCCCGGATTTTTATATGTATGGTTTCAGCAAGTTCACGATCAGCCTGCCAGGTAACGTAAGCCGTTTTTATTTCATTTGTTTGCAGGCCTATTTCGGCTTCAGGTTTATCGGTGCGTATGGTTAATATCAGCATAAGGGTTTAGGTTTGTTTATCAAAAAGGTAGCTGTAGTCTTCGGGGTAATCAAAGGTTATATCCCTGGCCTGTTCACCGGTCTGCGCCAGGGTGACCACAAGATGCGCCCGGGGCAATACCTTCCCTATAATCTTAGCCCATTCAATAACGACAACGGCTTTTTTATCCGTTAATATTTCAGCCAGCTCGCGGGCTACTATGCCGGGGTCATCGAGACGATAAAAGTCAAAATGGTGCAGCGTTAGTTCCCCGGTACGGTACTCGTTCGCTATGGTGAAGCTTGGGCTCCGTACTTTGTCGTGGCTGCCAAGGCCACGCGCCAAGCCACGCACGAACGTCGTCTTACCGCCCCCAAGGTCACTGACAAGTTCAATAATCTCACCGCCGTTCAGCTCATGGCCAAGTTTTTCGGCGACTACCTCGGTATCGTCCGGGCCTGTGGATTTAAAATAGGTTTGCATGGTTCAAAGGCAATAGTAACCGGAGTTGGGGCTCAAGAGCAAGTCATGGACGTTAAGCATAAGTTGCCACAAACGCAGGCTGTATACTAGAAGTATGCTTCAGCTGAGTGCCAGTTTATTGAAACGATCAGTCTTGTCGCTAAGAACCGGTTCGCCGGTAGCTACCGTCAAGGCCCCTATTATTAACCCTAACAATTTAAAGATTGAGGGTTTTTACTGCGAGGACCGTTTTTCTAAGAAGCACGTGGTGCTACTCTACCAAGATATACGCGACATATTGCCCCAAGGTTTTGTCGTGAATGACCATGACGCTCTGGTTGAGGCCGAAGACCTTGTCCGGCTCAAGGAAATCATGGAACTCAACTTTGACCTCATTGGCAAGCAAGTTGTTACGGTCGATAAACAGAAAGTTGGCAAGGTCAGTGACTATGCTACTGATACGACTACGATGTTCGTACAGAAAATTTATGTCTCCAGGTCGCTACTCCAGAGTTTGTCGACTGGCACGCTAAGTGTCGACCGGAGCCAGATTAATGAAATCACGCCGCGCCGGATCGTAATTAATGAACTTCTGAACAAGTCTCCGGCCGTCGCCGCGGTTACGGCGTAAGCTTCATTTGCCTAAGGCTTTTTTAATGTCCGAGTAGTGAAAGCCTTGCCGGGCTAGGTATTGCATAAGTTTCGTTTCGTCCTGGTAGCGGGATTGCTGGCGTTTGCGTTCGATCAGGTTTTTTAGGGCAGTTTGCTCAATGTCTTCGCTGGCATTTAGTGCGTTTTCTATGATTTCCACGGATACGTGCTTTTTACGCAGCTCAAAGGATATTTTAAGCCGGGATGTAGGACGCAGCAGCTGCCGGTCATGGATATAGACCTTGGCGTACTCAGCATCATTTACTAAGCCAAGTTTACTTAACTTGTTAAGTAATTCATTGATCAGGGCAGGGGGGGCTTGCTTACGCTCGAGGTAGCGGGAAACCTCCCAGGCAGTGCGGAGGCGTAGGGCAATGTAGCGGCAGACTTGGCCGTAGAGTTTATCGCCGCTGGACAGTAACTTCAGTTCCCCGACTTGCTGGGGCTCAAGTTCTTGGCCGTGATGTAGTTTGCTGCTCAACAGGGCATCTTCGCTCAAGGAGAAGGCATAGGCTCCATCGATAAAGATAGAGTAACGATGCGAGTGTTTTTGCTGTTGGGTAATACCGGTAATTTTCATGACGATTTAGTTTACGGCCGCATCACTACTAATTTTAGACTTATGGACTAACGAAGTTATTTTACTATAGCTGGCTCTTTTCGGCATCGTATGCTCGTACTTTATCGGCTATCTCCTGCAGAATTTTGGGGTTATCCTGGAGGTAGGTTTTAGATGCTTCACGTCCCTGGCCAATCTTGGCACCTTTATAGGCGTACCAGGCACCGGACTTCTCGACGATGTCAGCGTTAGCAGCCAGGTCAAGTATGTCACCGCTAGTGCTGATGCCTTCGTTATACATGATGTCAAACTCGGCTTGGCGGAACGGCGGAGCCATCTTGTTCTTAACCACTTTGACGCGGGTACGGTTACCGATAATTTCCTCGCCGGCCTTGATCTGGCCTATGCGTCGGATGTCCATACGTACCGATGAGTAAAACTTCAGGGCATTGCCGCCGGTTGTTGTCTCGGGATTACCGAACATCACACCGATTTTCATACGGATCTGGTTGATGAATATGACACTGGACTTGCTGCGGCTGATGACACCGGTGAGTTTGCGCAGAGCTTGGCTCATAAGGCGCGCCTGAAGGCCGGGCAGAGAGTCGCCCATATCGCCTTCAATTTCAGCCCTGGGCACCAGGGCAGCTACCGAGTCGATCACAATAAGATCAACGGCGTTGGAACGTACCAAAGTTTCCACAATTTCTAGAGCTTGTTCTCCGTTATCCGGCTGGCTCAGTAGCAAATTGGCTACATCGACGCCAATACGCTTAGCGTAACCGGGGTCAAGCGCATGTTCAGCATCAATGAATGCCGCCGTGCCGCCGGCACGTTGGACCTCAGCGATAGCGTGCAAGGTCAGTGTCGTCTTACCGGAGGATTCCGGCCCGTAAACTTCTATTACCCTGCCGCGCGGTATACCGCCGCCTAGAGCCAGGTCAAGGCTTAGAGCCCCAGTGGAGGTTGTCTCAACGGCCGCAATGGGCGCCTCGCCTAATTTCATAATTGAGCCCTTGCCGAACTGTTTCTCTATCGACTCCAGTGCCAGGCCAAGAGCCTTCACTTTGCCAGCGCTGTCAGAATCACTAATAGGCACAGATTGCTTTGGTTCACTTGTCTTACGCGCCATTATTACCCTCCTTATGGTAAATAAGAATATCGACCCACCGCTTGGTATTAGTTTAACACTATAGCAACTAAGCGGTGACTATGAACCTGGCCTTTTTAAGATATATTTAATATTGAGTCATTCTGTGGCTGATCAGGAATTTCAGACTCAGTTTCATCACTTTCAACGTCAAGTCCTACTTCACGACGAACGTCATTGAGTAGGTTCTGTGTTACAGCTAGCTGGTTGCGCATGTCTGGTATCTTCACTTCTTTGATAAGACGCGTGCGGAAAGCATCAAACTTTTTTGCCGTGCTAACTACCTCTTCTTGAAGAGCGCTCCACTCCTCATACAATTTTTCTTCACCTGCTATTCCTAGCATTCTACTAATTTCTCTGAACTCTGGTAGCACTGCATCTCTATAACTACCCCTGGTGTCAATTATGTCTACAAGGGCATCACCTATATTGCTGCCATCCTCCTGCTCAAGGTGCTCAATCTCTTCTTCCTTCGCAGCGGCTTGGTCTTCCATCCGAACCAATCCCTTAGGTTGGAATTGTACGCCAGGATGGGCTTTTTTGAAGTCAACACTGAGTGGATGGTCGTGCAGCAATCCTGCCCAATCGCCAACCCTAGAAGCTTGCTTATCATAATATTCGGCTCTGTAGTCGGGAGCACGTAGTAGATAGAGATTGCCTGGATCTTTAGCTACGTCTGGAAAGTCATTTTCAAATTGGTAGCGTGTTCTGTCCCAGGCTTGCTCGGTTTTATTAACGTCGTTATCTCTGTGCTTTCTGTTGTAATGGCTCAGTTTGCTTGCAAGTCGAAGGCTTCTATTCGACCCTGGCTCTGATTGAATAGCTTATCTTCTACTTCTCTAGCCTCAGCTGCCTCTTTGGATGATGGCCCGAAGGCTTTGCGGTTTTCTACGGCCTTAGTTCTAAAGTCGCCTTCAGCATAGGCCATGGTTTCGGCTTTATGGATATCAGCCTCGCGATTTGCGCCAGGTTCTTGCGTTTGGTCTGCATCATTAATAGGGATAACTACTCCCTCAGGCTTTGGTTTACTACCTGGGTCGTCAAAGCGATGCTCAAAGCTATGCATTAAGCCTGCTATTGCCTCTCTGCCGCTTGGCTGTTCGCCCATGGCTTCACGTGCTGCCGCTAATGCCGGGCTGCCGCTCGGATGATGGGTATCTTGTGGCACAAGACCTTCTGGGGGTTGCTCTGTTGGAGGTGCTGCGTCTTCGGGTTGGCCTTCACTCATACGTTTTTATTCTTTTTTTGTTATTTGATTACCTGTCCTCAATCTATAGTTTTTAGGGTAGTTTGTCAATATCTATATACCTGACTCGCCTCAACCGGAATGAAGCGCTTACGTTTTAATAGAGGTGCTGCTAAAATACATGCTAGGATGGGTGTTGTTTTAACAGGAAAATGTTCAACAAAGGCTTTTTTTGTATGGAAATTGTATGAGAATATCTGACAGTCTGGCTCAAAGTCTTCTCAAGCAAAGCGGTTCATTCACCAAAGAACAGCTTGATGACTTACGTTCGCAGCTAGCGGAAACAAAAAAGCCTTTGCAGGACCTTATTATTCAAAACGGCTTGCTAAGTGAAGCCGAGCTAACCCGTCTGTATGCTAAGCACTCAAGCGTACCGTTTATAGAGTTGCCCGCCAGTATTAGCCACCGTGCCCTTAGCCAGCTGCCGGAGCACGTGGCTACCCGCTACAATGCCGTGGTTTTCGATACCGACGATAACGAAGGTATCATTTTGGTGGCCATGGAAGACCCTAGTGACCAGGGTGCTGTAAGCTTCCTCAAAAAACAACTCGGCGATAATTTGAAACTGCACCTTAGCACTTCAAGCCAACTGCGAGGCGCACTTGACCAGTATCGAACCGGTAGGCGCAGCCAGCTGCTCCACATCATGAGCCCGCCTGACGACTCGGATAGCCCTCAAGCGGCTGTCAGCAGCTCCATGGTGGAGGGATCGGTTATCGTGGACAGTCTTAACCATATTCTTGAACAAGCCTTAGAAATCGGGGCCAGCGACATCCACATCGAGCCACAACTTGACCATATTGTTATCCGCTATCGCATTGACGGCCTGCTCCGACCGGCACACAAATTGCACTTGCAAGCTTTGAGTCCGCTACTGGGTTATATAAAGACCGTGGGCCAACTAAAGACCGAGGAGCATGATGCCCCCCAATATGGACAATGGGCTACGTCGTTAGGTGATGAAAGCTACGAGGTGCGTGTAACTATACTACCGACAGTTGACGGCGAAAAAGTCGTGCTCCATCTAGTGCCTAGCTCAACAAAAGCACCATCTTTACGCGATTTGGGTTTATGGGGACAGGGGTTGCACGATCTTCAAAGAGCGTTTGCCGAGCCCCATGGAATCGTGTTGGTTGTCGGTCCAACCGGATCAGGTAAGTCGACCACCCTATTCAGCGCGCTTAGTGCCCTGAGCGCGCCGGATGTCACCATGGCAACCATTGAGGACCCGGTAGAATACCGTATTGCCGGGGCTAATCAGGTTCAGATAAATCCCGGCGCCGGCGTAACTCTCGCCAGTGCCCTACCCGCCGTTCTAGATCAGAGCCCGGACATTATCATGTTGAGCGAGATCAACGGCACTAAGTCATGCGTAGCGGCAATTGAAGCGTCTTTGCGCGGCCACCTGGTGTTGAGCGCTTTGCATACCAGTAGTGCGGCGGCTGGCGTGCACCGGTTGCTTGACATGGATATCAAACCCCACATGATTGATAACAGCGTTCGGGCTATTGTTGGCCAACGCCTGGCTCGCAAGTTATGCCCTGACTGCCAAGAAGCGGTGGCGCCCAGCAAAACTACGCTTGCGCAAATTGAGAAGTCCTTCCATCTAAAAGATTTCGGCGGGTTCCGGCGGCTGCACGAGCTGGAGACCTTGGCAACAGAAGAAGGCCTCGGCGTACAAGTTTCGGGAAAATCTGCTACGTCTGCCCACTATTTGAGCTCCTCGTCACGCAGCATTAACAGGCTTTGGAGAGCGCACGCCGGCGGTTGTGAACGTTGTCATCATACCGGTTACCAAGGCCGCGTGGGAATTTTTGAGGTGCTGAGCCTAAGCGCGGCTGTTCAAAAAACAATTAATAGTGAGTCTAGCACTCATGCCATTGACCGGGCAGCGATAGAGTCAGGCATGATCAGCCTGCAGCTAGACGGTCTGGTTAAGGCTCTGCGTGGCCAGACAACGGTTAGTGAAGTGCTACGGGTGAGCACCTGATGGCCAAGGAAAAGCTTACTGCGTCGTTACTTTTAAAAAAGACTGTTGGCTAGTATGGACGCTTATGGTTATAATCAAAGCCAGGTAATACACTTAAAATAAAGCGTGGAGTATCCATGATTTCCGTCCAAGGCTTAATGCCGCAAAAAAGAGATGAGCAAGGTTTTACTGTTATTGAGCTTTTAATCGTAATTGTGGTCCTGATAATCTTATCAGTACTCGTTATTACAACTTACGGCGGTATTCAGCAAAAGAACCGGAACCTTAGCCGCCAGAACAATCTTGAAGCGTTGCACCAGCAAATTGAGATCTATTTTCAAAAACAAGGTCACTACCCAAGCCGGACAGACATGGACAACTCGGCCTGGCTGGCTAAGAACATGAAGAGCCTGGACCCTAGTTTACTTATTGACCCATCGAACCCAACCCACAGTGAGCAACTTGTAGCTGCAGCGTCCGCTAAGTCGTATGCTTACGCTCCCACGCAGATTGACGGAGTTAGCAGCTGCGAGAACAAGGATACAACCTGCGCCAAGTACACGTTGATTGCCACCTATGAAGGTAACGTCAACGGCGCAAGCAAGCTGACCATTCCAAGCACTAATTAGACACGTATCAGACTATAACAAAGTTGGCTTAGTCTTCTGTTCGTCTTTATGTTTGCCTAGATGGCGGTAGGCCTTGGGTGTGACCTTGCGCCCCCGGGGGGTACGTTCCAAAAGACCTATCTGCATCAAATAAGGTTCATAAAAGTCTTCGATCGTGCCCCGCTCTTCACTGGTAAGAGCTGCCAGGGTTTCTAAGCCTACCGGGCCACCGTTATAGTTCTCCATGATGGCTACCAAAAGTTGGCGATCGGCAGCGTCAAGCCCAAGTTCATCTATATCCATCAGGGCCAGGGCTTTATGGCTGAGGGGGCGGTCAACAGTACCGTCGCCGTTAACGTCGGCGTAATCGCGCACGCGTTTTAACAAACGGTTGGCAATACGCGGTGTCAGACGGGAGCGCTTGGCCAGTTCGGCAGCGGCTGGTTTGTCGATGCCGACATGTAAGATCTGGGCAGCCCGCATAATAATCGCTTGGATTTCTTCCGGACTATAAAAATCAAGGCGGTGAATCATGCCAAAGCGGTCACGTAGCGGAGCGGCCAGGCTGCCGGTCCTGGTGGTGGCACCGATTATCGTAAACTTTGGCAAGTCCAGCCTTAGTGACCTGGCAGACGGTCCCTTGCCTAACATAATATCCAGTTTGAAGTCTTCCATGGCGGCATAAAGTACTTCCTCGACCGTCCGGTTTAGACTATGTATCTCATCAATGAATAAAATGTCGCCGTCCTGCAGATTTGTCAGTAAGCTGGCCAGGTCGCCGGCTCGTTCTATGGCCGGGCCAGAGGTAATCCGAATCTGTGCTCCCATTTCGTGGGCAATAACGCTGGCCATGGTGGTTTTTCCCAGTCCTGGCGGGCCGTGCAGCAGTATATGGTCAAGCGGTTCACCGCGCTTCTTGGCGGCAGCAATTGCCAGCTGAATATTCTGCTTCAAGCGCTCCTGGCCTATGTAATTAGTAAAGTCCCGCGGCCGTAGGGTTACTTCAAGTTCAACCTCTTGGGGTTCCTCAACTGGTTGCGCAGCGTCAACAATACGATCAATCATGCAATACCTTATTTAATACTACTAGTATACCTATATATACTTGAAGTTGTTGAAGCATAATTACCGGCCGTTAAATGCTACACTGATGCTATGGATCTTACTCAGACACAAGAGTATGAGCTATTGGCAACTATCTCAGCTCGTGGTGAAATTCCGGTTAAGTTCATCTACCTGAACGAAGGTGCTGCCAAATGGGACACCTATTACCGTAAGACCGAGCAGGGTGGACGCGATACCTTGGAAGAAGATAGGCTGATGTCATCACATATAGATAGCTTTATGCAAAGCTTTCACGACGCTTCAGGATTCAACTTAATCGACCTTGGGTGTGGTAACGGTTTACCGGCAGTGAAAATTATGGAACGGCTGGCAGGTAAAGGGTTCTCTATTCATTATGTGCCGGTTGATATAAGTCAGACTATGCTGGCACTGGCTGCAAAGAATATCAAGAAACAATTTCCTGACATTTCTGTCACTGAAATGCAGGTGGATTTTGAGAATGAAAGCTTAACCAGCAAGCTACTTGGTATGAAACAAACATCTCGGCAACCCAATCTACTGATTAATCTAGGCGGCACTCTTGGCAATTATGTCAACGTGGGTGCAGTACTGACTAATTTTCTCCAGTCAATGACCTTGGAAGATTACCTTATTGTTGGCAACGGTTTAGTTAACGACCAAAATCCTCAAAAAATACTAAGTAATTACATCGGTAAAGAGTCTGTGAAGTATGAAGATACCCGCGTCGCTCGCAAGCTTGGCCTATTCAACGATCAGGATGATTACAAGGTACTATGAATGCTGCGCAACACAGGGTAGAGGGACGCATCAAGCTCAACGAAGACAAGCAGCTCCATCTTGCAGGACAGTCAGTTACTATGGAGAAAGATGATGAGATTCTAATTCTGCAATCATGCAAATACACGGAGGTTTCGCTGACAAAACTGTTGTCTAATGTCGGATTTCGGACTGAACTGCTTACTACTAATCGGAGTCGTAGTTACGTGCTAGCTATGATCCAGCCAACCCGTTACAGCGCCTCATAACTTAAAATCCAGGTGGTGTACCTTACGGGACATGTACTGGGCTCCAGGCGGTACGCAGGTTCTTGTTCTGGGTAGCAAGCAGTTCTATATCTTTTTCATCCAGCTTGAAGTCGAAAATGTCGATGTTCTCCTTAATGCGGCTGGGAGTTACTGACTTCGGCAGCACTATAAAGCCCTGCTCGATGCACCAGCGCAGCATTATTTGGGCGTAGGTTTTGCCGTGTTTTTTGGCAATATCGTTAATAACCTGGTTATCCATAGCCCGGACATGGGCCAGGGGTGAATAGGCTTCAATGGCTATGTTATGGTCACGACAATATTTAACCAGTTCCGGCTGCTGCAAAAATACATGGAGTTCGACTTGGTTGACGACGGGCATGACACGGGCGTAGTTCTTCATTTCTTCCAAATGACGAATAGTGTAGTTACTGACACCGATGGTTCTGGCGCCGCCAGCCTTTTGGATCTCCTCGAGAGCTTTCCAGGCTTTCTTGCGCAAGATGGTGACTGGGAAATGCAACAGTAGCAGGTCGACGTAGTCCGTCTGGAGTTTGGCAAGTGACTCTTCAAAACTGGCGTGTGCTTTTTTATATCGAAAATTCTGCACACCTATTTTGGTTGTTAAGAAGAGTTCACCGCGTTTTTTACCGCTGGCCTGCCAAGCATTTCCGAGCATCTGTTCGTTACCATAGGCTTGGGCACTGTCAAAATGACGGTAGCCGGCTTTTATTCCAGCAGTGAAGGCGCCGTCGAATTCGTTTTGATCCTTGACTTGCCAGAGGCCCAGGCCTATTTGGGGAATCTTGTGCTGATCGGCAAGTATTATATCCGGTATGCTCATTTACCAGTACCCTTCAGGGCGTGCGTTACCCGGGTTTTAGTTGGTAATTTAGGGTCTATAGTCCTAAGAGCTTTGTTAGCATCGACGGGTGTGTAGCCAAGAGCCACTAAAGCTTCGACGGCTTCATCGGCCAGCATTTTATCTTCGGCTTGTAATAGTCCGGTCGATTGAAGGTCCACGCCGATAAGGCCAACTTTGTCCTTCAGTTCAATTACTACCCTCTCGGCAACCCGCTTGCCAACGCCACTGGCTTGCTGAATGAAGGCAACGTCCCCATCGGCTATAGCTTGGCGCAGGGCTTCGCTTGAACCTATACTTAACATGTTAAGGGCCATTTTTGGGCCGACACCGTTAACGTCGAGCAGTTTTTCAAAGAGATGTTTGGTCTCTAGGCGTAAAAAGCCGAACAGGTCATGGGCCTGTTCTCGGATATGTTCATGGATGTACAGCTTGGTTTCCTGTTTAAGCTCTAAGCGGCTATAGTCATCGGCCGGCACTAACAGGCCGTAGCCGATTCCGTTGATGTCGAGCACAACCAGGTCAATCAGTTTTTCGCTCACCACGCCGTACAGTGTTGCAATCATATTGCTCCTATTATGTCATAGCCTACGACTATGTACAGCTTGCCTATTAGATCCGGAAAGTCATGGAATGGGTAATGGCGGCAGCCAATGCATCAGCACAATCGTCAGGCTTGGGAACAACTTGAAGGTGTAAGATAACCCTTACCATCTCTTGGATCTGTTTCTTCTCGGCCCGGCCGTAGCCAGTCAAGGCTTGCTTGATCTGGAGAGGAGTATACTCGAAAATCTTAAGTCCGGCTTGCTGGCCTGCTAGGAGTACCACGCCACGGGCTTGGGCAACGGTCATGGCGGTCGTAACATTCTGGGCAAAGAACAGTTTCTCAACAGACATTTCTTGAGGTTTGGTCTCGGCTATGATGCCTGTCAGTTCTTCAAAGATTGTTTGCAGCCGTACGGCATCATCTTCCTTAACCGGTGTCCTGATTACGCCGGCGTCAACTAATTGCGACTTGCCCCTAGTGACTTCAATGATCCCAAAACCCAAGATACCGGTGCCGGGATCAATGCCTAGGATGCGCATTTTCAACCTCCTGAATGCTCGCCATGGTTGAATCGCCGCGCAGATTGCCCTGCTCATACAGCTTTTTTATTTCGGCAAACGTTAACCACTGGATTTGCAGCACTTCATCCTCAGGAGCATTGACACTGCCACCGATAATTGTAGCTGGGAAAGCGTGGAACATATGAGCTTTATTGGCTGTCGGACCAACATAAATAGGCTTGGAGCTCAGTAGCTTAACTTGCAAACCGCTTTCCTCGTAGGCTTCGCGAATTGCCGCCTGCTGCAAGGTTTCTCCCGGGTCCTGGTGCCCCGCGGGTATATTCCACAAGCCGTAAATATCGGCTCTCTTCTCTTGAATCATGAGATAGCGACCGTCGCTATCGCGCACTACTGTACCGGCAACATTAATAGGTTTGGTTTTAGCCATTGAGAAGCTCTTCTGGTATGTCGAAGTTGACATGAGTATTGCTGACGTCATCGAGCTCGTCGAGGGCATCCATCAGGCGAATGATTTTGCCGGCGACTGCCGCGTCGCTGACTGCTACGGTATTATTCGGCACATAAGTAAGTTCGGATTCTAAAACCTCAAGTCCGCTGGCAATTAGGGCATCACGTACTTTGGCGAGTTCTTTGGCGTTGGTATAAATTACCGATACGTCATCTTCTTCTTGGACATCCTCGGCACCGGCATCCAGGGCCTTAAGCAGCACGTCGTCACCGGTGCCCTGGACTCTTAACATGCCTTTGTGGTCAAACTGGAAAGCCACTGCGCCCTTTTCGGCCATGCTGCCACCGTGCTTGGTGAAGGCCAGCTTAACGTCCGGGTAGGTACGGTTAATATTATCTGTCGTACATTCCACCAAAATTGCCACTCCGCCGGGGCCGTAGCCCTCGTACATAAGCTCCTGCAACTGTGCGGCATCTTTGTCTTTGATGCGGTCGATGGAGCGTTGGATATTGGCTGATGGCATGTTGGAGGCTTTGGCTTTATCGATGGCCAGTCTTAGGGAAAGATTGGTGTCAGGATCAGTGCCACTACGCGCAGCTACGGCTATGGCATTGCCAAGTTTGGTAAAAACCGCGCCACGGGCGGCATCTTTAGCACCCTTTTGGCGTTTAATGGTTGACCATTTGCTGTGACCGCTCACAAGTCTGTCTCCTCGGGCTTAAAGGTTGTTTTCTATCTGTTATTATAGCAGCTTTTGGCCTGCTTTAACATTAGTTGGCCTGCAGAGTCAGGCGGATGCCCGGCACGCCCGATTTGAAGGCATCGAGTTTGTCTATCGTCACACTCACCTCACTTACCCCGCGGTGTTTAAGCATAGCCTCGGCTACTACTTGGGCTAGCCTTTCCATCAAGTTAAATGAGTTGGTCTGGACGATAGTTACGATCTCATCTCTGAGGACCGACCAATCGAGCGAATCTGCCAAATTATCTGAGCTGGCAGCCCTGCCTAGGTCAACGCTCAGCTCCACGCTGACCTTAAAACGCTGCTTAGTACGCTTTTCATGATCATGAACACCATGCTTGGCTTCAATAATAAGGTCTTTGATAAATAGGGTTGTCACGGTATGGCTCCTCTTTCAGAATATACTTGGGCTTATTAGTATACGCCCTTCTTGAAACCAATTCTGATATTATAAGCCAATGCACAGTTGGCAGGATATTGTTTTAGCGTTAGGCTCAATTGTATTTGCGGTTGCACTAATTCCATCAATCAGGAGCGAGCACAAACCAGCCTTATGGACAAGTATTTTGAACTTCATGGTATTGGTTATTTTTGTGTTTACCTACGCTTCACTGTCGCTTTGGTACGCAACATTTTTCACCGGCCTGACAGCTTTATTATGGGGTATTTTAGCACTGCAAAGATTTGTGAAGAACAAATAATATGTATTGGTAGCTTAAGAGTTTTGGAGGGCCTTAATAGCCAATCCTTAATAACTTAGCTTTTCTGCAATAATCTCATCACACACTTTTCCCAATAAGATGGCCAATAAGGGCGGTTACGGCCATTGCTATGCCGCCGCCAACAAACACTCGTGCAGCAGCCCATAGCCGATTACCGCCACCAAGAAATGCACCTATTGCCCCAGATATCGCTAGTGCCAAAAGTGAAGCTATTACTATAGCCCACGTACTTGCGCTACCGCTAGCACTTAAGGCGGCAAGAATTGGAATGGCAGCACCTATTGAAAATGCTATAGCCGATGTAGCTGCGGCCTGGATGGGGTTTGCCAAAGCTCCGCTGTCAATACCGATCTCGTCTCGCAAATGTGCAGAAACCGCATCATGGGCATGGAGCTGTTGGGCAACATTCATGGCTAGTTTTGGTTCTAGGCCTCGCTGCTCATAGATCGCAGCTAGCTCTGCTAATTCCTCCTTCGGGTTGTCAGCAATAGAGCGGGTTTCGTCACGAATATCGGCACGTTCCGAGTCGCGTTGTGAGCTTACAGAAACGTATTCTCCGGCTGCCATTGATAATGCTCCAGCCACTAGACCAGCAATACCCACAGTCATAATGGTGGTACCACTGGCGTGTGCAGTTGATACGCCGATCATTAAGCTTGAAACTGAAACTAAACCATCATCAACACCAAGTACGGCGGCTCGTAGCCAATTGCTACGATGTGATTTATGAGGTGCTTCTGGATGTGCAGATGGGTATTCAGGCATTAAGTATTAGTATACCCGAGATGGTATGAACTATGTTTCTAATGAAACTAGAGATTAAAAAAAATAAGTCGTTATTTTTGATTGATATTCGCTTTTCGGATTAGCAAGATTTCTTTAATAAGCTGCTCGGTCAGCGGCTTTTCAATTGTGAACTGTATTGTTCCCTTTGATAGTTTAAAATCACTGAGTTTGTCTTTGAATAATTTAAAATGTAAAATGGAAAAACAGTAGAACCCAAATGGCAGCACATGCCCAAGCAATTACAGCAAGATATAATAGAGATGCCCCTATCCATATCAAGGCTTTTGGACTGTTATTTTTAGCATTTAATCTTACTCTTTTAAGCGCATTTACTAGTCCTACTATTGCTCCAACTCCTAAGACCCCTGCTAATACACCGCCTGGTAGATAAATGAGGCTTGCGGCAAAATACATATCCATAGATTAACATCTACAAAAATAAAGTCCTATTGCTTGGAGGTGCAGCAATAGAATAATTTATACTCTTTAGCTGACTTCCTTAAGCGTGAACCTAATGAGATCCAGAATCTCATCATGAGCATCCATGCTCAAACCCATGTGCCAGTTTTCAGCTTTTTCAATTAGGTCTTTCCGCTCGGGATAATTTTCTTTAGCCCATTTAGATGAAATACGCTTAGAATCGGAGCCGTCATTCTTTGAACGATAAAGTTTGCGGCACATGGTCAGCACTGAATAAGCTTGCATTAGATCAACGTTCCAGTGTTTCCCGTCGCCAAACGGCTCGTGGGAATCTAGTTTTTTCTTCCATTTATTATGCAAGTCCTTGCTTGAGACCTTCCGTACCTCCTCCATTTTTATGGGTGGAATCAACGCCTTAGGCTCAGGACCTAGCAGTGCGATGCCGTACTCGCGAAGCGCATATATATCGACTAGCCAGTTGTCGTCATAGGTCGGGTCCGGTTTCCACAGTTCGCCAGCATTGAAACATGGTTGGGGTATTTTGGGCGTTCTAGTATTGCCGAGCAAACTTTGCAATAAATACGGCACCTCTATCCGTTTCTTCCAGTCCGGGTAGAGTTTTTCGACCTCGGCGTGCATTGTCTTTATCTTTTCCCTCTGGATATAAGACAAAGATTTCTTCAAGACCACTATAAAATCGAGGTCGCTACTAGGCTTATCAAAACCACCGTAGGTCAAAGAACCGGTCAGGTAAAATCCTATAATCTGGGTACCGAAAATCTTTTTCAGCTCTTTGGTGAACAGTGCCGCTATTGCATTGATATCTTTATGGGGCGTAGGGTTTCTCATAATCTAAATGATTGGAGGTGCAGCACGGGAATAATTTATACTCCTTGCTCGATGAAACGTACCGCTGAGAGATATTATAGATGATAATTATATTCGCTGAAATATGAATGACTAATTTGGACAATTGGGAGACTCTTGCCAGGCATCTACTACAACTGGCTGTTTCTTCAAATAGCTAATGGCTTTTGTCTCGCTGCCATAGGGAACACTTATTTCATGGTAATCGGAGTTAATTTCGACATTATTGTAGTAGGGGGATAGCTTACCGTGTATTGGTTGAATGAGTGTTTCTAGTTGTTGCTTATTAATATTAGAGGCAACATGAGTCATTACAATACCAGGAATATATTGGTCTAGGCAGTTCGATGAGCAGGGATTACACGAAACTGAAATATTTTGAGCTGCTTGATTGTTTGACTGATGATGTCGATAAACGACATATGTACCTGTAGCTACAATTACGACCGCAATAGCCGCAACCAGAAACCACGAAACGAAACCTTTTTGATTTTTGTTCACATGCTAATTATCAACGAAGGAAAGATTTCAGTCAATATGCTTATGCTTGGAGGGCCCAGTGGGACTCGAACCCACGACACCCTGCTTAAAAGGCAGGTGCTCTAACCGGCTGAGCTATGGGCCCACTATGAATACGTCATGAATGGACAGCGAAATAACTCCTTACATTATCCGTTTTTTAGCCTAAAAGTCAATCAGCTGCTGTGCTTAGCATGCTTGCTGCCAGAACTTTTTTGGCGCTGGAACCATAGCATAGACAGACAAGCGATTGCACTTAAGGCAACTATCAGGCCCTGGTAGTTGGTGAGTTGGGTCCAAAGCGAGTTATTAACAATATTGTTGGCGGTAGTTAAAGGCAGCAAGGGCACAACTAATAACGCTCCGACCAGACCTACTGCTACAGCCGGCAGTATGTTGAGAATTTTCCGGGAGTTACCTTTAATCGTACGAGCCATTAGAGCGGCTGTAATCACTACCGGCAGTAAAAGCAGTACCAGCCTCCAGGTACTGTCGTTGGGTCGGAACGTGGTGTTTATATGCGACGAGGATAAGAAACCAAACAGCGAAGTGGCGTTATTGGGTACAAACTGGGTTAGCACATTGCCAAGGCATAGACTGAGGAAAACGAACGTAGCGTTGATTCTCAGGGCAAAAATAATGGCGATTGGCAGGATCACAATAAGGGCTAGGATAAGAGCCGATGTCATATTCTTTATAATACCATGAGCGCTATAGGGATGGTCGTTTCAGGCGCCGACTTTGTCTTTGCTGTGCCCGTTTCTGGCGGCTTGTTCGGCGTATTCTATAACCTTTTCGGCAACGTTAGCGCCAGTCACCTTTTCGATGGCAAAGCCTGGGCTGGCATTTACCTCAAGGACTAGGGGGCCGTGCTCACTCCGCATCATATCGACGCCACAGATACTCAGCCCCATGGCCTTGGCGGCTTTTATTGCTATTCTCCGCTCTTCAGTGGTAAGTTTGACTTCCACGCCTTCACCGCCTTGGTGCAAGTTAGACCGGAAGTCATCGTCCAGGCTCTGGCGGACCATGCTGGCAATGACTTTACCGTTCACGACAAAAGCCCGGATATCAACGCCGGCGCTTTCTTGGATAAATTCCTGGACGAGAAAGTTCACGCCTTCAACGTAAAAAGCTTGCATCACGGCTAAGGCAGCTTTAGGAGTTTCAGCCAGTACCACGCCGTTGCCATGGGTACCCCGGGCCACCTTAATGATCACGGGTGCACCGCCTACCTGCTCCAAGACACCTTTAAAGTCGGCGGTTTCGCGGGCAAACACTGTCTTAGGGATACCAACGCCGGCTTTGGCTAGAAGCTGCATGCTGCGCAGTTTATCGCGGGACCGTACAATGGCAATCGAACTGGTGGTAGTGAAAACGTTTTGCATCTCAAACTGCCTGACGATAGATGAGCCATATTTTGTCAGGCTCTGGGAAATACGCGGGATAATTACATCGACGTCTCGTACTTCCTCGCCTTTGTAGTGCACTACCGGGTTACCACGCTCGAGCGTTACATAACATTTGGCGTAGTTAATAACCCGCACTTCGTGTCCCCGGGACAGTGCTTCTTGCCTTAGGCGCTGCGTCGAGTAATTGGCATAGCCTTTGGATAAAATAACTATCCTCATCGGTTGAGTTCCTTATCCAAGTATGCGGCTACCGCCTTGGCTTTTTCAGGCAGAAACGGGCCACTTCGGAGCTGGGGTGCGTTATTCACTTCCAGAATGTACCACTTGTTAGTCGTTTTGTCTTGTAAAATATCCACTCCAGCCACTTGGCGATTAAGCGTATCGGCGGCATGAAGCGCCAAATTACGGGCTTCAAGTGGTACTTCATTTAGTGGGACAATCCGGGCATTGGCACTGCCTGAAGGTTTATTCAAGTGTTTTTTTAAGGGGTCCTTATGCGGTACGGCAGACCGCCAAACCGATAGACCGATACGTTTGCCGAGTACGTTAAGACGGTAAAAGCCATCGTTGGCAATATAGTGCTGGGCCATAAATACCTGGTTATTAGTTGCTGATTTAAGAATGCCCGCGAAATCTTTTTCGTTACGTATAAGGTAATTATGCCTGCCACGTTCACTAGCGATCTCTTTAAGCACGAATGGGTAACCAAAGGCGTCAACGATTTCTGGTAGACGTTGTTTGAGCACTGGTGTGGCCGCGCAAATAGTACTTGGTATAGATAAACCGGCGCAGCTCAGCCGCATGGCCGCAGTCAGTTTGCTAGCCGAAACATACTGGGCAACTTCCTGGTCACCGAAAGGCCGCCCTTTAGAGCGGACATACTCGGCAGCAGAGGCGGCGAATTCAGGGTGTTTAGCATGGGTTTTGAAATATATATAATCATAGCTGGCCAGGTCTTTATCACCGTCAGCGAGATTAAGCACCTGGGTATTATACCCGTCGAGATTATAGAGTAATTTGTCATAGCTTATGCAGCTATACTCAACGGGCAAACTATTTAGCCCGCTGACCGTTTTAAAGAACTCCTTGGTAGCAAGTGACCCGCCGCCCAAGACCAGTACTCGATAGAGAAGCGGCTTTTGGCTGAGTAAGTACTTTTTTGAAACGTCAACTACGAAACGGTCGTTCAAAAAGTCCTTACCGAGGAGAATCGGGTAGTTGTTGTGGGCGCGGTTAGCCAGTGAAAACCAGGAGCTTAGTGTTTGGGTGCCGATTTTTAGGCGCAGACGTATTTTGTAGCGAGATTCTTGATGACCAAAGGAGTTTTTGACGGTTGTCGTTCGGAAAGCAGTTGTTACCACCTGCTTATTGCGGTAATGTGGTGAGCCCGGGCCAAAGAATGTAAAGACCAGCTTGCCATCCGACTTCAACTTGATGCCAGTCGCCCACACTGAAGAACCGTCAGCACCGGTATCAATCTTGGCCTGGATGCCTTCAACCTTGTCATCTGGCAATGACAGGAGTTCGACGGTACCGATTTGTGGTAGGTTTTTCATAAGTGATATCTTGTCAAGAATTTCCGCAAATGGCTACGATTGGCATGACCTAGCCCCCAATATTGTGGCATAAACTAAGAATAACATATAAGGTGTTACTTGTAAATATTTACTTCGGTCAATGCTGGGCGTGATGTACGCGGGTGTATACGAGGTAGATAATTATAGCTACCACCAGTAATATCATGAGCAGTAGGGGTATAAAACCGGATTGGTTTGTAGTTTTGAGCTTCACTTTAAGCATAATTATTAACAGAACATTATAATTTGGCAAGCCTGAAGAGTGTCACGGTATTGTTTTTTTATACTTGTTATGCTATAATAATTATATGTACGAACGCGCTTCTTCCCCTCCCGCACCTAATGAATTAATGGATAGGCATGAGTGGCACGACAATGCCGAAGCACAAGTAGCATATGCGCATCAGAATGGTACCCCCGTATCTGTCTTATTTGCTGATATTAACCTCTTCAAACTTGTTAATGACACACTAGGTCACGATGTTGGTGATGATGTGATTGACACCACCAAGCAGCTCGCAGGTGAATTGGCCAGTGTTTTGCGGACGGGTACTGCCGAGGAGCCAGGTGATATGATATCTCTGACTCATTTTGATCCTGAAAAGGCTGAACAGTCAGGTAGGTTATCCCCGTTAGAGGAAAGGATTAACGCCTACGCCGGCCATCTTGGAGGAGATGAATACGGAGAAATTGCCGAAACCGACGAGGAAGGCATCCGTCTAATAGCTGGCCGCTTACGTAAGCAATTTGACGGATTGATTGAAAAGCCTGAGTACGCCGCGCTTAAGGAGCTCGGTATCGGTTTATCAATAGGTCTATCAACACTCAAGCCCGGCATGACTGCCTCTGAACTGTTGCGGGCTGCCGACGAGGATGCCTACGAGGATAAAGTCAGGCAGCTGCCGCCCTTGAGTGAAAAACAATTAGCTGCCGTCCGGTATTCTAAGGCTGCGCTCGAAGCCGAGGGCATGCGCCTTCGTGACGTAGTCAAATACGAGCGTCTGCTTAACAAAATTGATCAAGAAGAAGCCGCTAAACAGTCTTAGCCCCAAGACTTATGCCGAGGGTTCTGGTCGGCATAAGCTTGTAGCAGTTCTTTTTGCTGTTTTGTAAGCTTGGTTGGCGTATCAACTATTATGGTCACGATGTGAGCACCACGGCTATTACCACGCAAATGAGGTACGCCGTGATTGGACAGCTTGAAGTCAGAGCCTGCCTGCGTGCCAGCCGGTACTTTCATATTTACCGGGCCGTCGACCGTATCTACCTCAATCTCGGTTCCCAGGGCGGCCTCAACCATACCGACATGCTCCTCGCTCAGTATCAGGTCGCCTTCACGGGTAAAGTGCTTGTGGGATTTAACGCGGACATTAACGTATAGATCGCCTTTTGGCCCGTTGGCGATTGCTTCACCGTGTTCGCGCAGGCGGATAGTAGCACCATCGTCGATGCCAGCCGGGATTTTAAGTTGTATGGTCTGCCGTTTTGATTGAGTGCCCTTGCCGTGGCAGACTGAGCAGACTTTTTCAGGGATCTTACCGCTGCCATGGCATTTAGGACAGATGCTGGCCTGCTGTATGTTCCCAAAAACGGTACGCGTGACACTAACTACTTGGCCGGAACCCTTACATTGGTCGCAGGTTTTCATTTCATAACCAGGTTCGACGGTTTTACCCTTGCAGTGTTCACAGGTATCTTCAAGGCTTAGAGTCAGGTCAACTTCCGTTCCGAACACGGCCTGGTCAAAGCTGATTTCAACGGTTGCTTCGACGTCACGACCCCGGGCTTGGCGTTGCTGGGTCTGCTGGCCGCCACCACCGAAGAAACTACTGAAAATATCTCCCAGGCCGAGATCGCCGAAATCGAAGTTGATGTTTTGGGACTGCCCGCCGAAGCCGCCGCCAAACGGGCTGCCATCACCGCTGCCGCCAACCCCGGCATGCCCGAATTGGTCGTAGCGTTTACGCTTATCCGTATCTTTTAGCACTTCGTAGGCTTCGTTGATTTCTTTGAACTTAGCCTCTTCACCACCGCGGTCAGGATGATGCTCGACGGCCGAGCGCCGAAAGGCTTTTTTGATCTCGTCGGCGCTGGCGTCCTTCTTGACTCCCAAAATATCGTAATAGTCTCGTGTCGTTGCCATCTTAATATTCTACCAATCTTTGCTTTATTTTGTTTAAGCGATGTCAGGACTCACGTCAGAAATATCGAGGGGTGTAAGGGTTCCGTCTTGAACTGCTGTAATGTAGTCAGCGAAGCATCTTGCAAAGTTTTGCTGGGTTTCTTCGGTTGGTATCGAAAAACCTGAAAAGTCCTGCCAAGCCATGTATTTTGCTGCTGTTTCTGCGCCGTATTTATCAAACTCGCCACGGGTGGGCGCCGTTTTGGTATTAAGCAATACCTTCCCATCTTCTACCTTAACGTCATAGATATTCGGGGGTATAGTTTTATCATCAAATAGTTCTGCAAATAGGTACTGCTCGCCTGATGGGTGAATAAGACTGATAGTAGCTGGCTGCTCGCCTGAACTGGGGTATTGCCAGGCAACACTCTTGTCTTCCAGTACTTCGTGCACCTTAAGGAAAGTTCCTTGGACCGTACCATCTCCCGGGCCGTCATTTTCACCGTTACCGGAATCTCCTACCGTCTCGCCGGTCACTATGCATACTCCTCATTTAGTAGATTCATGGTATCGATCCTCTCGCCTAAAGTAAACTGCTTACTCTTTCTTGGCGTCTTTGCCGGAATCTTTGTCATCGACAACCTCGCCCTCAATGGCTTCATCCTTTTTATCGGATTTCTCGTCTTTGTCTTCGGCGTCTTCAGCTGGAGGCTCAGCAGCCTCTGCCTGCTCGTACATCTTGGCGCCGATCGGCATAAGCTTGTCGTTCAGTTCTTTGGCGGCATTTTCCAGGACTTCTTTGTCGGCCTTATCGTCACCGATTACTTTCTGGGCGGCTTCGATGGCTTCGTCTAGTGTTTTCTTGTCGTCATCGCTAATTTTCTCGCCGTTATCTTTCTTAAGTTTTTCAGCCTGGTAAACGGCACTGTCGAGTAGGTTTCGGGCTTCGACAGCTTCTTTTTTAGCCTTGTCCTCATCGGCGTGGGCTTCAGCCTCTTTGGCCATTTTCTCAACTTCGGTCTTGTCCAGGTTACCGGAGCCACTGATGGTAATGCTCTGCTCTTTACCGCTGCCTTTATCTTTAGCGGTAACGTTCAAAATACCGTTGGCGTCGATGTTAAAGGTGACTTCAATTTGGGGGACTCCGCGAGGAGCAGGCGGAATGCCGTCTAGGATGAAGCGGCCCAGGCTCTTGTTACCCTCAATCATGTCACGTTCGCCTTGGGCGACATGGACTTCAACTTGAGGCTGGTTATCGGCGGCTGTCGAGAAAACCTCGGATTTTGAAGTTGGTATGGTGGTATTGCGTTCAATCAGCTTGGTCATGACGCCACCCATGGTCTCTATGCCGAGACTTAAGGGGGTTACGTCCAAAAGGAGAACGTCTTTGACGTCGCCTTGCAATACGCCGCCTTGGATAGCGGCGCCAATGGCCACGACTTCATCAGGGTTAACGCCCTTCATGGGGTCTTTACCAAAAATTTGCTTGACCTTTTCCTGTACTGCCGGCATACGCGTCATGCCGCCGACCAGTACTATGGCGTCAATATCGCTGGCCTTCAGTTTGGCATCTTTCAGGGCTTTTTCGCAAGGAGCGGCCGTTTTATCTATCAGTTCGGCTATCAAATTTTCTAGGTTGGCGCGGGTCAATTTGTGCTCAAAGTGTTTAGGTCCATCAGCGTCGGCAGTCAAAAACGGCAGGTTAACATCGACTTCCTGGGCAGTTGACAGTTCAATCTTGGCCTTTTCGGCTTCATCACGTAGTCGTTGCATGGCAGCGTTATCGCCGGATATGTCGACGCCCTGTTCTTTTTTAAATTCATCGACAAAGTAGTTAACGATGACCCGGTCAAAATCGGCGCCACCAAGGTGAGTATCGCCGTTAGTTGACTTTACTTCAAATACGCCGTCACCAAGTTCGAGAATCGATACGTCAAAGGTTCCGCCACCAAGGTCATAAACAGCAATCTTTTCGTCCTTTTTATCACCTTTGTCCAAGCCGTAAGCTAAGGCGGCAGCCGTCGGCTCGTTGATGATACGCTTGACTTCCAGCCCGGCAATCTTACCGGCGTCTTTGGTAGCCTGGCGCTGGGAATCGTCAAAGTAAGCCGGCACGGTAATAACGGCTTCGGTCACTTTATCACCTAAGAAAGCCTCGGCGTCAGCCTTGAGCTTGGACAGTATCATGGCGCTGATTTCTTCGGGGCTATAGTCTTTATCGCCCATCTTAACTTTTACGCCGTTGCCGCTTTTGATGATCTCGTAACCCATAAGCTTGAGGTCGCGTTGTACTTCTTTATCACTAAAGTTGCGGCCAATCAGCCGCTTGACTTCATAAATAGTGTTCTTAGGATTAGTTACCTGTTGGCGGCGGGCTACTTGGCCAACCAGACGTTCTTTATTCTTATTGATGGCTACGACGCTTGGCGTCGTGCGGTTGCCCTCTGAATTAGTTATAATCTCCGGTTTGCCGGCTTGCATGACAGCCATGGCCGAATTGGTTGTTCCTAAATCGATTCCAATAATCTTGCTCATATATGTAGTTTGCTACCTTTCCGTTATATATCTAGCAGTCTAGTTTTACTACTGCTAGTGTAGTAAATTGGCACTCGTTAGTCAAGAGTGCCAAGTGTTGTTATTATTGCATCTTTATTGTGCGCCTATTTAACAACTCTAAACTGGTCTCTTGCCTGAACCGCAAAGGCTTCATTGATGTCATCGTTAAGACCGTCGCCGGAGAGTATATAAGGCTCGGTTCCCAGCTCTAAATCGGCTGGCTCCTCTGTTAGATGACTTTTAACAAACTCATGTTCTTCACCAAACAGGCGGCCGCGTCTATCGCGGAGTGACTGGCCAACTTTGGCAATTAATTTCGCTCCCTGACTTCTTAAGAATGCTTGTTTTTGAGGGTTCATAGGTGGAGAACCATCGCCTTGCCATGTATCATTTATGCTTTCATCGGAGTCATGAATAATATTAGTGAACCTAAAAGCGGCTTGGGCAATTTGAGCCATAACTACTAATCTGTCCGTTTTTTTGATTCCGCGGTCGCCTAAATTCGTCCAGGTTTCTTTACCGGTGTCTCTTAGGGCCTTTAGTTCTTGGAGCATCTCAGATTGTTTTTACTCTGACCATGGCATGACGGATAACGTCGTTGCCAAGACAGTAGCCGGCCTGGAGTTCTTCGCTGACGACTTCATGCTGGCCATCGCCTTCGTCTATGCCTATCGCTTCATGATATTTAGGGTCAAACGGTTCGCCGACGGTTTTAATACGCTCGACGCCAATACTGCTCAGGGTTTTTTCAAATTGTTTGACGATACCCGCGACGCCTTTGACGAACTCGTTGCCTTCCAGGTCTTTGGGTATATGCTTGAGGGCGCGCTCAAAGTTGTCGATAACTGGCAATAGCTCTTGGATAATGTTTGCTTTAAGCAAATTGCGCAAATTGGTAAGCTCTTCTTCGTGCCTACGGCGAATGTTGCTGGCATCTGCCCGTTCACGCTGCAAGGCTTCAGTTAGGTCTTTTATTTCCACCTTCAGTGCCGCTACTGACTGGGGTTTGGTGTCTTTTCTGGCTTGAGCCATCTCTAGTTGCCCCTTAAGCCCATTCTCTCAAGAATTTCTATGCGTTCTATGCGTTTCAGTTGCTCAATATGATCCAGAACACAGGCTTCCCCGTAATCTACTGCTTCCTCAATTTCTTCCTGGGGCATACCTAGCAAATTCAGGGCGTGTTTGGCTACTGCCACGCGTTCTTCATGGCCTGGCTTAAACATGCCGGTTTCGGGATCAATATATTCCCCGCCCAGCATATTAAATACAATGTCAGATCCTTGCTCCATCCTTTCTTCATAACCATCGCTGTTTTCGTGCTTAGACATACAGTGCCTCTTCCAGCTCTTGTCCGGCGCGGGCTACCAGGTTCATAACTTCGCGGTAGCTTTGGCGGGTCGGGCCGAGCGTGCCAATGTAGCTATGGTCACTAAACGGGCTACGGAACCGTCCGATAATAAGAGTGCAGCCGGCAGTACGGCCAATGGGATTTTCCTGGCCGATGTATACACTGAGCGGTTCATTGGGCGCGGCTTCACGAAGCCAAGGCTCAAGGTTGTCGAGCAGGCCGGCAACTTGTTGGACTTGAACTGAGTTAATGAATTCGGGTTGCCCGAATAAATTGGACAGGCCGCTCATGTATAGCTGGTTACTGATGGTGGCCAGACCTAGGTTGTGAGTTAGTTCTACCAAGGTATCAACGGCGTTACGGATAGTACGCTCCGGTGCTCCGGCCTGTTGAACGCGGGTTGCTAGGGCCCTCTCACTTCGGCCCTCGGGCAAAGCAAAACCGCTGGTACCGACCTCGCTCAAGTTATTGACATAGAAACGGTAACCTTTGTCTGTTGGTACGCGGCCGGCACTGGTATGCGGCTGAGCAATGAAGCCAAGCCGTTCCAACTCGGCCATTTCGGCCCGGATGGTAGCTGAACTTACATTGAACAATTTGGCCATTAAGTTACTGCCTACGGGGCTGGCTACCTCGGCGTATTGTTCAACGATGGCACTTAATACCTTCTGCTGGCGGTCTGTCATATTGGTCCTAGTTTACAATTTTAGCACTCGTCAGTCAAGAGTGCCAATAGAGCCCCGCTTCAATTAGTTAAGCCAGGGGGTTGCCGCACTTGGAGCTTCCCTTACTGCCTTCAGGCCTCTGTTTGCCAGGCGCCGTTCAAGTTTAATAATTCCCTCGTCGTCTCCTCTTGTCTCTAAGTACATAAACATTAAGTTGGCTGCTACCGTAATTCTGGAAGATTCTACAGAAACGTGCCTGTCCAAGCAATCTTCAGCCGCCGCAAAAGCTTTGCGCGTAGTCTTAATTAAGTCCGTCATCGGCAACCTTCTTTTAGCCTGATTGTCGGCCAGCCCTAGGTAAATACTAACTGCAGGAACTACTAGTTGGTGTTGCCTGGCAATAGCCAGGGCTTTTTTAATTTGTCTTTCACCTTCCCAATTATCTTGGGCCAGCTCACCGTATTTACCATAGATAATCATCAAAAGATACTCGCGCTCTTCGGGTATATCTGGTAAGAAGTCGTCGCGGTCTATTAGTCTCTCTAGGGATTGCAGGCCGGCAATTTGGGCTTCAGGTGTGGTGTCTGCCGGTGGGGTATCAATTAACTTTTCTTTAATTTCCACGAACAATGGCTTCATTTGCACACCAAATAAGAATTTAGATTCAGGATCCGCATCCTCCCTGCAAGGGTCAAACCCGAATACAGCAGGAGTTATACCGCCAAAGGCCATGATGGTCTGGTTAAGTTCGCGCAGTTTTTCAATATCACCGGCCGCCTGATAGGCGCCGGCTAAATGGCTGACAATGTCGGTGTAGATATTAAACACACGATCTGAGGGCGGTTGTACAGAGCTGGCAAATCTCTCGTCGTACAGATTTTTGGCTGTTTCGTAGGGTTCTACGGCAGCGATCGGGTCATCCATCTCATGTATCAATATGCTTGCTTCAAACGTCGCTGGAGCTAGAGTTTGATCCTCAGAAATCCGTCCCAGTAAGGTGCGGGCAGCCCTATACCTACCTAAAGCTTCCGGATAATCTCCTTTTATTTTCTCAATGTGGCCAATATGCTCTAACAGGCGTCCTTGTTTGTAACAGGTCTCGGTTTCCTCGGCTCCCGGGGCTGGAGCTTCGTCAAGACACTCCAGGTAGTATGCATAGGCTAACTCATCAGACGTGTGCTTAGACATTGCCTCTAATGTAGCCACGAACTGGTCAGTTGGCAGATTTATAGAAAGTGGCGGCTGGTCATCCGCCTCATTGAACTCGTGCATAAACTATAATGTACAATAAAATAGACGCCTATACAAGTTTAGGAGGCATCGGTTCTGTCCAGATAAGCTTGAATGTCTTGGGCTAGTCGTTTGGCAACTTTCCGGGCGGCCGGATCGTCCGGTGAGGTGTGCGAACGCGAGGTTGTTATAGTGTGAATCTGTTCAAACGCTTTTGAGATATTATCGTTAATAACTGCTACGTAATGGCTGGTGTTGAGCAGCTGCTCAAGTTCTTCAAGGGCAGTTTGCAGGCGTAAGCGGTAGTCGCTGGCGTCTACTACGTCGCCATAACGGCGCTGTAGGCGTTCTTGCCAGGTTTTAAAATCGGGAGGCAGTAGAAAGACGGCCATTACGCCCGGGTCAATCGTCTTATATTCAGCTACGCCCTGTACTTCTATGTCAGTCATAGCGATTTTCCCTTCGTTATGAGCAGCTTGAATTTCAGCAACGCTAGTACCGTAGAGGTTGCCACTGTAGATTTTGGCCTCGATTAATGCCTTATTATCAAGCATTTTCTCGGCTTGGTGCTTGTTTATAAAGTGATAGTCCAGTCCGTCCTGTTCTATGACTCCATGGTTTATCCGCGGCGGCCGGGTGGTATGCGAAATAATATGGCGGAACTTGCCGGTTTTGAGCAGCTTTTCTTTAAGCGCGTCCTTGCCGGCACCGGTCGGACCGACCAGCAGGAGAATAGGCGTGCCTTTAACAAGTCGGTGTATTTCGGCTGTCGGTTCATATGTTGCTAATTTACTTGCCAGAGCGCTAGTCATTATCCTTAAAGTATAGCAATAAATAGAAGCACTCACACTAGAGAATGCCAGAGTCTATATATGCTGCTGGGTGTTGTTTTGTTGACAAAGCTTAAGCTTTTGCTACCATAAAGGCATACTTCCAATAAAAGGAAAACAAAAACATGAAACTTAGAAAGCTTAATACTCGGGGCTTCTCGCATCATTTTGCTATGGCCCTAGTCGTGTTAATATGCGCTATCGGCGGTACATATTATCTTGTGGCAAGCCATGCTGATTCTGTAGCATCGCGACTCTATCTGTCCCCGGCCAATCAGACAGTTACTGTTGGCTCTAATATGGTAGTTACGCTCGAGATGAATACGAATGGGAATCAAATTGGCAGAATCCAGTCCGTCTTAACATATTCACCGTCTTATTTTAGTATTACTAGTATAGTTCCTGGCGTAGCCAGCAATTTTACCTCTAGGCCTCTAGCCAGTGGCCAAATTCAGCTTACCGAGAATCCAGCCAACCCTGTGAACGGCACAGCCGTTAATGTAGCTACCATTACCCTGCACGCTATTGCTAACGGCACTACGTCTTTAAGCCTATCGGCTATATGTCCGAATGGTAATTACTACGGATCGACGTGTTCGGCAGCATACGGCCCCTCGACTTCAATACCTACCATTAATGATCTCGCCAGTGTTGTGGGCGGTAATTATATTGTTAATACCGTTTCTAACCCACCTGCCGCACCGGCTACTCTCTCAGCCCAAGTTGTTAGCAGCACCCAGATTAACCTCAATTGGCCAGCCAGCGCTGGAGCGGTTGGTTACAATGTCTACCGCGACGGTAATGATATAGGGACTACTTCTAACACGTACTATAGCGACAGCGGACTCACCCCCGGCACAACCTACACTTACTACGTCATAGCCTATAACGCGGTTGGTAATAAAGGCCAGCAGTCGCCACCCTCCAACAGTCTAAGGATGACAACACCTCCTGCTGCACCAGGCAATATTTCAGGGCAAGCTATTAGCAGCACGCAGATTAACCTCAATTGGTCGGCTAGCACTGGAGCAACTGGCTACGCTATTTACCGCAACGGTGCTGAAATAGCGACTACCGGCAGCGGCTCATCTACCAGTCCGACGAACTACGTCAGCAGTGGCCTGAGTCCTAGCACTAGATATAGTTACTATGTCGTAGCCTATAACTCCAACGGCCAACGGTCATCACCTTCTACAACTCTCAGCGTTGTTACCCAATCAGCACCAACTACTACCAATGGTGCCGAGCAACTCAGCATACCGCCTCAGCGAAGGCCCGCCCAGTACTTAAGTTTATGTGGGGTTGGCAAGACCGGCTATGTCAGTGACGGTACGTCTAATTGTTGGGCTGGCGGTAGCCTGCTGGAGAACTATGCCCCGAGTGTACCGGGTACCTACTACAATGTGCCATGTGTCAGTGTGAGTAGCAATAGCACGGCCGACCGCTTCGTCTATATAGCCAGTGGTGAGGTCTGTCCAGGGCAAACGACCGCCGTACCCCTGCAGCTACTCACTGGTGAACAGCTGAGCTTCCCTCCTGCAAGGCGTCCGGCTTCCTACCTGACGCAATGTAGTGCTGGTAACATCACCTATGTCTCACTGAATAGCTGTGTCTACAGGCTAGCGAATACTGCCTATCAGTTTACCTATATTCCACCGGTTGCTGGTACTTACTATAGCGTCCCTTGTGCAACTGTTACACAAGGTGGACTATTTAGGTATCTCTATATTTCCAGCAGCGAGACATGTCCGGCAGACACCTTCGGTAATCTGAGTCCGCCTGTCGTCCGTATTGCGCATCCAGGTTGAAATTATGGTTTAGTCACGCTTTAGCATGACCGTGAAGGCTTCAGCCGGTATATCGACTTTGCCAAACCTTTTCATTCGTTCCTTGCCTTTCTTCTGTTTGGCTAAGACCTTCTTCTTGCGCGTGACGTCACCGCCATAGAGGCCGGTGGTGACATCTTTGCGGTAGGCGCTGATGTCCTCGCGGGCGATGAATTTACCGCCAATTGCTGCCTGCAAAGCCACTTTAAAGTTTTGACGGGGGATGACTTCTTTCAGCTTGGCGACAGTTTCGCGGCCCAGTTTATCGGCCTCGCTCCGGTGGACCATTAGCGACAGCGCGTCGACCCGCTCGCTAGCTACGTAAAAGTCCAATTTAACCAGGTCTTCAACCCGGTAATCGTCGAGCTCGTAGTTAAACGAGCCGTAGCCGCTTGTCAGGCTTTTCAGCTGATCGTAGAAATCGGTAAGCAGGTTGGCCAGGGGCGCTTCAAAGCTAATCAGGGCCCGGCTGTCGACATAACTTAGATTGGTTTGAAGGCCCCGCCTGGAAGAGATAAGCTGAATGACCGGGCCGACGTAGTTTTTAGGTGCAATGATTTCGCCTTTGATCCACGGCTCACGGATGAGTGCAATCTTAGACGTGTCGGGAAGGTCGGCAGCACTTTTGATGTCGAGTTCCTTGCCACTAAGCAAGCTGATGTGATAGTCAGTTGAAGGGTTGGTGATAACAAGGCTAAGGTTATACTCACGCTCCAGGCGTTCACGCACGATGTCCATATGCAACAGTCCTAAAAAGCCAACCCGGACACCAAAGCCCAAAACGGGTGAATTCTCCGGGACAAATTGCAAGGCTGAATCACTTAAGGAAAGTTTCTCAATGGCATCTTTGAGCTCTTGGTAAAACTCGTTACTCTCCGGGAAAAAGCCGGCATAGACAAACGGTTTGACGTCTTTATAGCCTGGCAAAGGCTCGCTTGCCGGACGGTTAGATAATGTAACGGTGTCGCCGACACGCGCTTCACGGGTCGTCTTTAGGTTAGTTACCACATAGCCTATCTCGCCGGCTTGCAAGCGTTCGCCCGCCGTCATCTCAGGCTTAAGACTGCCGACCTCCAGGCCGCTTCCGATGGCGCCCGTTGCCATCATTTTCAACTGGTCGCCACGGTTAATCTGGCCGTCAAAGACCCGCACGTATAAAATTACGCCACGGTAGTCATCGTAGTAACTATCGAAGATAAGTGCTCGGGTTTCTGGAAGTTTTGAGCTTTTGGGGGCCGGTACCAGTTTAACGATGGAACTCAGTACGGTTTCAACCCCCTGGCCGGTTTTAGCAGAAATGAGTAAAATATCTTCTTTGCTACAACCAAGCAAGCTCATGACTTCGGCACTGACCCGTTCTATATCGGCGGCCGGTAAATCGATCTTGTTCAGTACAGGTATAATGGTCAACTCAGCCGCGAGAGCCAGATAAACGTTGGTAAGTGTCTGGGCTTGGATCCCCTGGGAAGCGTCTACTATCAGCAGGGCGCCTTCACAGGCTTCCAAACTACGCGAGACCTCATAGCTAAAGTCGACATGTCCGGGCGTATCAATAAGGTTTAGCTCGTAGTCCATGTAGCTCATACGTACCGGCGCAAGTTTAATGGTAATGCCCTTTTCGCGCTCTAAGTCCATGCGGTCTAGCAGCTGGGCCCGCATGTCTCGTTTCTCAACCGTACCGGTCAGCTCGAGCAGCCGGTCGGCCAGGGTCGATTTGCCATGGTCAATATGGGCTATGATACAAAAATTCCTGATATGATCCTGTTTCATGTCCAGCTATTATAACAGAGGTAGGCTCTAACGTGCCTAGATGTCGAGCTTAATGGGTGTCAGAATAATTTTACGGATACGGCTTATAATCGGCTTGGCTTCTTCCAAACCAAACAGGCTAGAAAGTAACACGTGGACACTAAAGGTTACGCCGGCTATAAAGAAGAGTTTGGTGCCTAGAGTTATGATGCCCCGGTCGTGGGCACCGAGAGGATAGAATGAAACCATAATAAAGGCCGCCACGACACTGAAACCGGTAACCGATAGAATCCGCCATACGCCGTTCCAGAACTCGGCGTTGAATAAGCGGTGGTCCCGAAACAGCATGATGACCGACAGAATGAATACCTCCACGGCGGCCACGATCGATTGGGCCATGGCCAGCCCGTCGACACCGTAGCCCCTCGGCTCCGGCCGGGCCAGAGTAATGGCCAGAAAAACATTCAAGCTAATGACAAACAGTGAGACATACAGTGGCGTTTTGGTATCTTTTTGGGCATAAAACCAGCGCGAGATAATGGAGTAAAGAATACGAAAAAAGATGGCCACAGTCAGAAAACCGAAAATGGTTGCAATTTGCGGGCCGCCACGGGAGTAAATCATGCGGGCCAAATAACCACGTCCGAAGAAACAGACAACCACTAGGGGCGCTCCGATCCAAATCATGGCCCGCAGGACCATCAAAAAGTCTTTACGGAATAGATCGGGCCGGCCTTGGCTCAAGCGGGCGTTCAACCGGGGGAACGCCGCCATAGAAATACAGGTACCAATCAAATAAATCGGTGCCGTGCTTAAGATAAAGGCGTTGGAATAATAGGTTATGTTGCCGCTGCCGAGATCGCTGGCAATGTGCGTTTCAACGATGTTCTCAACTTGGTCCATACCCTGGTCCAGCGAACGCGGTGGCAGGTTGCGCAGCACTTGGCGAAAGTCTTTGCTTTTCCAAGTGATATGCGGGTACCAACGGAAGCCGAGTTTCCATAGTCCGATACAAATAATCAGAAGCTGGATGATGGCACCGATAAGAGCGCCAATTCCTAAACCAACTAAGCCGACATTGTGCCTAAACACGAAGATACTGATGATGATTGAGAGATTATAAAAAATTGGCGCGATTGCATAAAAAAAGAATCGGCCCATCGTCTGCTCAATGCTCGTTATAATACCGGAAATGGTAAACAGCAGCGGGTTGAAAGCCAGCAGACGCATAATGGTAGCTGCGGTGTGCAACTGGGCCGGGCTTAGGCCCGGCGCCACAATATACTTAATAAGCGGCACCGCAAAAATTAGCATGATCAGGCCAACGACTCCCATAATTATGGCCAGTAAATTCAAGAGTGAAGCAGATAGCTTCCAGACGCTTTCCCGGTTGCCGCCGTGAAAACGGTCAGACAGTATAGGCATAAAAGCAACCCCAAGGGCGCCGGCGGCCAGCGTAAAGAAGAATAAGTCGGGAATGGTAAAGGCGGCAAAGTAGGCATCTGTACTATGCGGGCCGACGGTTGGGAAGTTGGCATTGACTAGTTTGGTACGCAAAAAACCAAGTAACTGACCAGTAAAAGAAGTGGCTATAAGCAGCAAGGCGACATTGCTAATGCTAACAAGGCCTCTTTTTTTAGCGGGTGCGGCTGGATTCATTCACCAATTAGTATAATGCAGCGGCGGCCGGAAGTTTAGCCCCATGTAAAGATTTGGCAACTTCTTCCGCGTCAACCGTCTCTTTGTCGAGCAGACGCTTCTTAAGGTCTTCGAGTTTATCCAGGTTGGCTTTAATGACAACGCGGGCCCGGTTAGCAGCTTCAGTTATCAGGCTCTCGACTTCCTCGTCGATTACTTTGGCAGTTTCGTCGGAGTATTCGCGTTCGTGAACAAGCCGATCAAGCATCATGCCATCGTCAACATGAAAGACTTGGTCGCGCAGTTTCTTACCCATGCCCTGGTTGACAATCATGTCCCGGGCCAGTTCGGCAGCATGTTGTAAGTCATTACCGGCACCAGTTGTGATACGGTCTTTGCCAAGCACAACCTCCTCGGCAATACGGCCTCCCAAGCCACGGGCTAGCATGTCTTTGAATTGGATGAGAGACACGAAGGAACGGTCCTCGGGCGGTATAAACCAGGTGACGCCGCCAGTCCCGCCGCGTGGTATGATCGTAACTTTGTGAACCGGATCACTATCTGGCAATACGTGGCCGACAAGGGCATGCCCGGCTTCGTGATAAGCAGTTGTCATTTTATCGGTATCCGTCATTATTTTAGTCTTACGCTCAGGACCAATCGCTACCCGCTCGAAGGCCTCGGTTACATCATGCTGGGTGATTTCATTATGGGAGTTACGAGCCGCTATAATAGCTGCTTCATTGGCTATATTGGCCAAGTCAGCACCTGAAGAGCCAGCCGCTTTAGCGGCCAGAGAGTCGAGGTCTACATTTTTAGCCAGCGGTTTCTTGACGAAGTGGACCTTCAAGATGGCTTCCCGGTCTTTGCGGTCCGGCAAATCTATGTTCACGCGGCGGTCAAAACGGCCGGGACGAAGCAGCGCCGGGTCAAGTACGTCAGATCGGTTGGTAGCAGCCAGTACTATGACATTTTGTCCCTGCTCGAAACCGTCCATTTCCACCAGAATTTGATTAAGGGTTTGCTCTCGTTCGTCGTGTCCGCCGCCCATGCCCGAGCCGCGCCTACGGCCAACGGCATCAATTTCGTCGACAAAGATAATACACGGGGCGTTCTTTTTGGCTTTAGCAAAGAGGTCACGCACCCTACTTGCACCAACACCAACGAACATCTCAACAAATTCCGACCCGGAAATGCTAAAGAAAGGCACGTTGGCTTCTCCGGCCACTGCCCTGGCCAGCATGGTTTTACCAGTTCCGGGCGGCCCGACTAGCAGCACGCCTTTAGGTATCCGCGCACCCAGACTGGCAAATTTCTTAGGAAACTTCAGGAATTCAACAACCTCTTCAAGGTCTTGCTTGGCTTCATTGGAACCAGCAATCTCAGCGAATGTCATCTTATCTTTTTCATTGCCATACAAACGGGCTTTGCTCTTGCCAAAGCTCAACGCCTGGTTCCCCTGGCCTTGGGCGCTGCGCAGCATAAAGTACAGCAGGCCGCCGATTAATAAAATCGGGACTACTGTGCTGGCAAAATTAAGTAGGGCCGAGCTGCTGCTGGTGCTGGCCTTATAGGTTATCGACGATTTAGTGGTATTAAAACCTTGCGACTTGAGACCGGTATTAGGATCAACGTAGGCCTTTAGAGTAGCGTGGTTTTGGCCCTTGAGTGTAATTTCCAGTTCATTATTTACAACCAGTATGCTGGAGTACTTGCCGGCGTTGTTGTCGCTAGTAGCCTGGGTAGCATTAATTTCCTTCAACGTGCTCGGCTGGTTGTAGGCGGCGAAGATAATTAGTAAGAACAGCAAAATAAGTGCCACAAAACCGGCGTTCTTTATACTGCGGCGGTTATTGGGTGATGGTTTACGGCCCTGATTGTGAGGTTTCCTATCCATGCGTGAAATAATTATAACGATGAAATGGCCTTTTGGCTAGCGCTCCGCTGGCTCGAGTGCCAGATAGTCTGTTTCCACTTTCATATTGTAGTTACCGTACACCGGGAACCGTTGGCCCGGCCGGCCTGATTTAGCGTTAACCACCAAACGCTCTAAGGTTTTACTGTCGAAGTCTTTAAGGCGATTAGCCCTAAGCCAGGCGGCAATTGTTTCCTTGGCGACAATGTGAGGCAAATTGTTAAACCATAGACGAGTTATGGTACCCGGTTTATCTTGCAGCTTAAGTTGTTCAGCGAGTAAAGCATCTACACTGGCATTCAGATCCTGCAGCTGGTCTATATTGGCCAGGAACTGGGCACGAGCCTGGTCATCAAAGCGTGTCGTCATATGATGGCGCACGTAATTACGTAAATAGTTATCGTCCTTATTAGTACTGTCTTCACGCCATTTAAGACCCTTGGCCTTGGCATAGTCTAAGAGCTCGGATTTAGGAACTTTAAGCAGTGGTCTCAGTAGGCCTGGCCGATTTTTAAGAGCGGTCAGGCCTTTTCGACCGCTGCCCCGCATGATGTTAATGATGGCCGTCTCCAGAAGGTCATCTTGGTGGTGGGCAGTTATAACCGCTTCGGCGCCGCTGGCTTCCCTGGTATGATTTAAAAACTTGTAGCGCTCTGTCCGGCCCAAGGCTTCACTAGCACCTGAACCTAAACTAACGGAACTATAGACAAAAGGTAGTCCATACTCACGGGCTAAGTCTTGGACGAACTGACGGTCTTCTCGTGAATCTGGTCGTATGCCATGATCCAGGTGGGCGACCACCAGCTTCCAGCGATTTTCAGCTTGGTTTTGCTCATGTAGGATATCAAGCAAAACACGTGAGTCCACACCGCCGCTAACCCCTATTACGTATGTTCCCGGCGTTGGCAATACCACATTCATATCTTATTATTGTAGCAATGGAAAAGAAGAATACCCTAGAGGAGCGGGTTGCCCAACTCGAAGTCCGCAATATACGCGTCGAAGCCGATAAAGCTTGGGAGACCAGTTGGATTCGACGTTTGTCCATTGCGGTGCTGATATATATCACGATTGTGTTTTACCTGCGCTTTGTTGTGCACATTGATCCGTGGATTAATGGCCTGGTGCCAGTTATTGGCTACTCCCTGTCAACGTTAACAATATCCTGGCTCAAAAAACACTTTACGAGTCTGTCTAACAGGCCCTAAGCTACTGCAGATTGCTGGTCAACAGATACAAAGCATGCTATATTAACCCCTGTAATAAGACTCGGCGGCGTAGCTCAGCTGGTTAGAGCGCAGGACTCATAAGCCTGAGGTCAGTGGTTCAAGCCCACTCGCCGCTACCATTATTGACGCATGGTCAAGCTTATGCTTGCAATATAATTATTTGGTTGTAATATTAATAAATTATGGCTTCATTTGAAGAGGTTGAGCAGTACCAGGTATTAGCCGATGGCCTTGCTACTATTATGCAGGACAGGATTGAGGCTGCATCTCCGATAGAATCACTAGCAGCTGATACTGAAAAGTCGCTTGTTGTCATGCAAGAAGCTAATGGAGAAAAGTTTGTAGCGAGACAGTTCACGCCCAAAGGTGTAAATCATATCCAAGAAGCTGGCGCACACATTACTAACGCCTGGCGTGGTATGTATGAAGCTTGCGATGAAGTAGGTATTGAGGTGGCAAGAGGTCACCTAATCGAAACGACTTGGGAAGATTATCCTTATGTTGCGGTGAACGAGTATGTTGAGGATGCAAAACCACTAGGTGAGGTTTCCGTGGAACTTAAAAAGCGCGTCGCCAGCTCATTGGGTCAAATGCTTACTGGAGAAAGTCCTTACATGATAGGACCAGAAATGCTGAGAGCGGATATGTTTGGCGTAACCTCTGAAGCCGACGGTGCAACCCGTGCATTATTACTTGATACTGACCCCCTAATTCGTTTAAGACCAGGGGGACATATGACAAGAAATGCAACTAATGTGTTTTATTTGGAAAAGTTTGGCGAACTATTTTGGGATCATTGGTGCAAACCTGAGGAACGCCAAGCAGTATTTGGTGAATTATTGAAGGCATCTATAAGTCTTGTAGATGAGAGTGACAGCATGGAGGTTTTGTCTGCGTTCTCCATACTACAGCTCATGAGCAATGGTGTAGACACACGCGCTGCTTGAACTTGTTACTATTAGGACATGGCTTTAATCTTTATTAGCGGTACGGCTGGAACCGGCAAGTCTACTATTTGTCGCGTTCTCAAAGGAAGAGGCTATGAAGCCTATGATGTTGATTCGGAAGGCTTTGCTCATTGGCATAACTTAAAAACCGGCTACATACATCCTAAGTCGTCTGTTAAAGCAGCGGACCGTACGCCAGAGTTCTTAAAAGTTCATGGCTGGCATGTTGTCCGAGATAAAGTCGTATATTTGCGCGAGCAATCACGTGGGCATTTAATTTTTCTTTGCGGCGATATAGGTAACGAAGCAGAACTAGATGATTTATTTGATGCGACCTTTGTTCTCCATGTAGATGACGAAACACTAAAGCACCGTCTTAGCGCACGAACTGGCAATGATTGGGGTTGGCAGCCACACGAACTGCAACGAAGTCTGGAAAAGCACCACAGCTCATATAGAGCATATCAAGATAATGGCGCAACTATTATTGATGCTACTCAGCCAGTAGAAAAGGTCGCAGACCAAATCTTATTGGCGGCTAAAAAGGTTCAATAACACCCGCTTAGACTGCAACAATAGTCTCTTGTCTTACCTGCTTTACTATTTGCCACATGGTTATCAGTTCTCGCTTTATTTGGTTCCAATTCGTTCCTAGCACGCCTACCATTTAGCCTATACCTAAATTATTTCTGTAAACGTAGAGACTTTTTTGCAATAATTGTTATAAGAATTATCAGTACGTCTACCTCAAGAATTAGAATTGTGCGGTGACATATCTAACTGTGTATACAGATAAACTTCCTCATACTTGAAAATACTAACTAAAGGAGGAAATCATCATGATGACAATTAAGGATTTAAAAGCAAAGCTAAGCAGCATGGACGACAGTTATACACTTACCCTACAAAAGCCAGATGGAACACAAATGGATATAATTAAGGCAGACCAGCAAGGCCACCACTTAACTTTTTGGGCAGGTAGCGCCAGCAAGTAAGTCACTCCGTAGCCGCACGCTGGAAACGTAGCAGAAAAGGACGATTTGTGAGGTCGTCCTTTTTTGTTATGCCGTAGTATTTGACCTTTATAGCGTTTATTGTTATAATAGTTCTTTAATTGATGCGAAGGATTGCTATAAATGTTGCGATATATTGAGCAAGATACCCTACCAGAAGAGTTTCAAGCTCGGGGACTTAGCTTGTCCGTATGTCTGAGCGCCGAACTGCCTGATGGTTATGTGCAGCAGTTAGTTAATAAATCACGGCAGCCCCATATAACTGCTTTCGAGGGTCGTGAAGACGTTGGAACTGAAAGCCGTCCTGGGCGTTTTCGTAATGTAGAAGCCTACCGTAACTGGGCTGAAGGCAAACAACGGATTCTTTATATGATGCTCGATAAGGGCTTAGACCCCGGCTGTCTAGGCGTGCCGGATATAGGCGGGGTTATATGGTTTGGAGAACGATCTAATTCTCAAGCACCCGGGCGTAGTCTAACTTTTGCTATTCGTAACTACGCCGCCAACGCAGTCCGTGGCTGGCAGCAGTACCGACAATGCGGGCTGGGATCATCTTTCATGCAAGCGACCCATCAAAATCTACAAGAGCAATATCAGGATAAGAAGATATGGCTTGATTTAGCAGAGGGTAATGAACCCGCATATAAGCTTTATAGCCGTAATGGCTACGAGGAACTGGCTCGTGTCGCCGATGCAGAACACAGCCCAGAACGTCGAATTGTCATGGCCAATGACACAGCTCTTATGACTAGCCCAGAGCCCAGACCGCTACGCTTCCCTCGTATGGTGGCCTTGGAGCAGTCTATGCAACCAGGTTATTAGTGTCTAAGTGCCTTCTTTAAACATCAAAAGAGCCCGGCAGTTAAGCTGGGCTCTTTAGAATATTTTAAAGTGACGATTTTATAGTCGCTTCAGCCAACGATCAATACGTAACAGGCTCTTATTGGGTGTTACGGCCAGCTCAAAGGCCAGGCCATTGCTCGCTTTCATATCTAAAACCGCTCCTTTTTTATATTTGTTTGTTTTTTTGTTTTGTGATCACGAAACTGATAACAATTATACATTAATTTTGTAATTTGTCAATGTACAGTCGTCTGTTTCTGGTTTTTGTTTTTTTGATCTCAGGGACATCTTAGCGCCTGGCCTGAGACATATGCAAGCAGATTATTTGTAATTCGTTGTATTTTTGGCTGACCGGGTGATGATCCAAAATACGACTAGGGCAATTATGAAGAGACCGACGGATATACCAAGCAAGCCGCTACTAATGTGGTGCTTAGGCTGGACAGTTGTGGCAGCAACAGAGCTTGGATTGGTTACCGTTTGCGTTGCGGTGTTAACGTTAATTGTTGGAAGCTGCGTTGGGCGCAACGCTATTCCGCTGCCTGTAGTCAGCAGGGTCGTGGCCGTTCCGGGCTGGACGTTGCTAGCTGCCGCGGTGGTAGAACCAGAGCTTACAAGACCTTGGGGGCTTTGCGTATTGGTTTGTCCGCCACTGCCGGAGCTGATAGATAAACCCATAGGTCTCTATTGTAAAGCAATGCCCGCGAAAGTTTATACCAAAAAGTTCTGTTGGGCTTAAAAGTCTAATCAATTACCGCTTGCGGGTTTTGAGTCGCACATTGCTAATATACATCTGTAAATCCAGTTCAGGATGGGCATTTAAATAAAACATGTGCTTGTCGACAAACGGCATTTGATTATCAGGGTAAGCTGAGCTGTCTGAAGTATAACTAGACAGAGTATTAAACGACTTGTCGCCCATCATGTATTGGAGTTTCTGCCGAATCTCCTTGCCCTCTTCCGAGTCAAAGAAGCCGCTTCGTTTTTTAAACATAATAAACCTAGACTTTCGTCTTTGGCTGTTTAGGCTTCTTAATCTCTTTTCGTCCCTTATCTTTGGACATAGTAACGCTCCGTTAAACCTGATGCTCTGCCCTAACTACATGACGGATCTGGCGAGGCATCCATACTGTAGGGCATATCTACTCATGATTATACTCTCTCGGTGGGCGTTTACCTAATCTGATACACAGGTATACAAAGTCTAAAGCTTGCCAGACTTAAAAACCGATTGCTCTACGCGGGTCTACTTCTTGGTAGGAAATAAAGTCATGTCCGTTGGGTAGTAGCTTGCTTGGTCTTCAGCAATTTCGACAATCAGTGCGGCAAGGTCACCGGGGTCTATAGCCTCGGGGTTAGGGCCACTGGTTGCTATTGAACTTGGGTACAAGTTGGTAACCTGGTACTTCTCGGCCGGGAATTCCTTTTGTAATGAGTGAAAGAAATGCATGGCTGCAGCTTTAGAAGCACTGTATGCGCCACTGTTAGCGTAGTCGACCAACGCACTGTTTGATATAACGTTAACGATACGGGCACTAGGTACATGTTCAACCAGCCCACGGGTCATATACGCGCCAGAGAAGTAGTTAGTACGCATCTGCTTTTCATAATCCTCGGGCTTCGTCTCCAAAAGTTTGCCGCCTACATAACCACCGGCATTGTTGACTAAGCACACCTCACCATCGCCAACTTCTAACTGCTCCCAGAAGTCGGCGCAGGCGGCGGCATCGGAGGCATCAAATTGCTTATACTCTATGGCCTCGTCAAAGCCGTCGGGACGTGCCGATCGGCCGGTGCCAATAACGCGCCAGCCATTTTTAATGAAGGCCTTGGCAATGCAAGTGCCTAAGCCGTGGCTAGTACCTGTTACGACAGCAGTTTTCATAACTACATAATAGACCTAGAATAGCG
>PKXF01000003.1 GCA_003133385.1 Candidatus Saccharimonadota bacterium
GCCTGCTTTCAGCTATAGAAGTTGCCGATTTATACCATTTTCCGTACGGGGCAGGTGGCCATGCAGAAAATTTGGTTAAATCCCTAAGCCGCAGCTTACCAGCGCCGGTCTCCTTAAAAGGCCGTACTAAATATGATGTACTGCTTGGCAATAACGTACACCTAGGTATGAAAACGCCCATTGGCTTGACAGCCACCGAACGCGAGCGGCATATATACATTACAGGCGGTACCGGCAACGGCAAAACCACCTTGTTACTTTACGCTATGGAACAGGACATACGAGCGGGCAAAGGCCTGGCCATTATTGACCCGCACGGCGATTTGGCCGAAACGATTTTAAAATACATACCAAAAAAACGTCTGAGCGATGTCATTTACTTCAATCCCGACGATGTAGCCTATCCGGTCGGGCTCAATCTACTGGAAGTACCACCCGGACTAAGCGGCGACGAACTGGTGCGTGAGAAAGACCTTATAACCGAAACCGTTATATCGGTTTTCCGCAAAATCTTCTCCGGAGACGATGATGGCGGCCACCGTATTGAATATGTGCTGAGAAACACAATTCAGACGGCCTTAACGACCGAAGGCGCCACCATTTTTACCATTTTCCGGCTACTGACTAACGGCAAATTCCGCCGGCAGACCGTCGCCGAGCTGGAGGACCAGGATTTAAAGGATTTTTGGAATAGCGAAATGGGCAAGGCCGGGGATTTCCAGCGGATTAAAATGTCAGCCGGTATTACTGCCAAAGTCGGCCGCTTCCTATTTTCCGGTTCGGCCAAGCGCATCCTTGGGCAGCCCAAATCCACCATCGATTTCGACGACATTATAAACTCCGGTAAAATTCTAATCTGTAATTTTTCCAAAGGCTTGCTGGGCGAAGATACCGCCTCACTGTTCGGTATTACGGTGATGGCAAAATTGCAGATTGCTACGCTAAGACGGGCCCGCTTGCAACCCACCGACAGAAAACCATTTTACCTTTACGTCGACGAGTTCCAGAACTTCGCGACCATGAGTTTCGTGCAGCTGATGAGCGAAGCCCGAAAGTACAAGTTATTCTTGAACATGGCTGAACAATCTACGTCTCAACAGCAGGATGAGCGTATCACAAACATCATTCTGGCCAACGTCGGTACGGTTATATGCTTCCGTTCGGCGAGTCCGGCCGACGAGCAGTTCCTACTCCCGGTGTTCGCGCCTTTTATAACTAGCGGGGAAATTGCCTATCTGCCGCCATTTAACTTTTATATCCGCATCGCTGCCGCTAAGTCACAAGAGCCGTTTTCAGGAGAAACGGTGGTACTGAACGACGCTGGCAGCCAACTACGAGTCCAACAAGTTATTGAGTCTTCAAGAGAAAAATATACGATTCAGGAAACTGGTGACACGGTCTTAACGCAGCCTATGATCGACCTTGATGATTATGAAATTGACTCACCGCTGGCCCTATCCTAAGCACCTGGCTAATGAGACTTTGTACAATGACAAAGGTATGGCTTAGACCTGAAGAGGATCTTCTTTATGGCCAGCCGCAACAAAGCGCTCAACTTTGCCTGTCATTCTTTGATAGCGCGAGTCATCAATGATGCCAAACATTGCACCCCAAAAAAGAAGATGTGCGGCTGCATCACCTAGCAAATCACGTGGTACGCTTCGCAAATCGTTACCATAACCTGCGTCGGCCTCAACACGTCCCGGTTGAAGTGGAGTTTCTTTCACAGGCTCTTTGTAATCTTCCATTTGCTGTATGATAGCATAATTTACAACAATATCAAATGCTTCTTATGCTCGTGGATGACTATCGCACTTTATGAAAGCAGCAATCATAAAAATCGACAACTCAAAAGGTATACGTATACCTAAAGTACTGCTTGAAGAAAGTGGTATTGGTAAGGAAGTGGAGATTAAATTAACTTGCAACGGCCTTAAGCCTAGTCCTGTAAAAAAGAAGCTTGTGATTAGCGAGACCCTCGCCTTGAGCCAAAACGCGCTTGCACGAGAATGGGATACACCCGAAGAAAACAAAGCATGGGCCAATTTGTAGTCGGCGATACTGTAGCCGTACCGTTTCCTTTTTCCGACTTGTCTAGCAATAAGTTAAGGTCAGCATTAGTGTTAGCTGAAGCTCAATTCGGCGATCTTANNTATACTCTGTCAACTGACATCTAATCGTCATGCTGGTGCGCAAACAATTGCAATTGATGATCGAGACTTTTCTGAAGGCAACCTATCTATAAAAAGTTACACTCGTCCCGATAAATTATTCACTGCAGAGCAGACAATTATTCGGAAAAAAGAGGACACTCAAAACAGAACGGACCAATACCGTACTAGCAGCCGTACGAAACCTATTTTCAGACATTTAAACTAACGTGGCAGGGGCACGTGGAATCGAACCACGATCTAAGGTTTTGGAGACCTTTATACTAGCCGTTGTACTATGCCCCTTGAAAGCCGCGTAAACGGCATGTCTATCATAAGCCATATCACACTATCTGTCATCTAGGTTAGCTTTTCAAGAGATCAAAAATCTGCTATACATAATGCTACATGGCTAAGATATATCCAACTAAGCCTTTTTTGATGATGTTTTACGGCTACCCTGGCGCCGGTAAGACGTATTTTTCACGCCAATTCTGCGACAATGTCCAAGCCGCCCACTTACAGTCTGACCGGATACGCTCCGAACTCTTTGAGAATCCCCGCTACGATAAACAAGAAAATGCTATCGTTAACCAACTGATGGGCTACATGACCGAAGAGTTTTTGTCGGCAGGTTTGAGCGTTGCCTATGATGCCAACGCCGCTCGTTCCGGACAGCGCCGCGTCCTATCTGACATGGCCCTTCGCTGCCGCGCCCAACCTATCGTAGTCTGGTTTCAAATGGATCCCGATACGGCGTTTGACCGCAGTATCAACCGGGACCGGCGCCGCAGTGATGACAAATACGCCGCCGAATGGGACCGTACGACCTTTGAATCCCTAACCGACCGGATGCAGCCGCCAACCCGTAACGAGCACTACGTAGTCGTCAGCGGCAAACACCTGTTCCCGACGCAGCAGAGCGCCGTGCTGGGCAAATTGCGCAGCCTTGGGGTTATCACCACCGACGACAGCAATTCGCGCGTTATCAAGCCCGGGATGGTTAACCTGGTGCCTAACAGCTCGGGACGAGTCAACATGTCCCGGCGTAATATTTTCATCCGGTAATTTTGAAAAACATTTAAAGCGGAACGGCCGGCCAATGGCTTTTAAGGAATTTACCCTCAATGAGACGCAATCCGTCGTAATTTACAAGCGCCGCGCCAGCCGCAGCCTGCGCCTCAGCGTTTCGCCGACCGGGCAAATACGGGTAACTATACCCGCCTGGGCATCGTACCGGGCCGGCCTGGCGTTTGCCCGGTCCAAGCAATCGTGGATTGCTGACCAGAAGCAGCCGGCGCTCAGGCTACTGGACGGCCAGGCGATTGGTAAGGCCCACCACCTGCGTTTTCTGCCCCAAGAGTCGCTAGCCAAGACAAAACCCACCAGCCGCGTCACCGACAGCGAGGTCATCATCCGTTATCCAGCCACCATAGGGGAAAATGATCCTAACGTCCAAAAGCTAGCCACCGCCGCCTGCACGCGGGCGCTGCGCATCCAGGCCGAGCAGCTGCTGCCGAAGCGTCTTAACACCCTGGCCGGCCTGCACGGTTTTGACTACAACAGCGTGGCCGTTCGTCAACTCAAAAGCCGGTGGGGCAGCTGCGATCACAACTCGCATATTGTCCTTAATATTTTTCTACTGCAGCTCCCCTGGGACCTGATAGATTACGTCCTGCTGCACGAGCTGACGCACACCAAGGTAATGCGGCACGGTCCGGTTTTCTGGCAGACGCTTGAAAAATCCCTGCCGAACGCCAAGCACTGCCGCAAGGAGATTAAACTCTACCAGCCGGTTTTCAATAGTATAGGCGTAAGCCGTATGGCATAATGTTTAAGTGCAGCAACAACCAAAACTGACTAGTGAGGAAATTAACCAGCAGCTGGAGCATGAGCGCTTAACCAGCCTGATCAATAGCATGGTCGACGCGGTTATCGCCGTCGATTCACGCATGCGCGTCATTGTGTATAACGGCGCCGCCCTTAACATCTTTGACGTTAATACCATTGAAATCGGCACCCCGCTAGAGACAATATTCCAACCCATAGACGACAACGACAAGCCGGCCGATATAATCTCCATGGTGCGTTCAGCCGCTAAGCCCGTCACCGACCGTGATTTGCGGCTGCGCTATGGTGACGACAGCGCTATAAATCTCTACATCAGTATTGCGCCGGTGCGCCTGAGTTTTGGTGAGCAAGGCCAAAGCGGCTTCGTCATATTACTGCGTGATATTACCCGAGAAAAGTCACAGGAACAGGAGCGCGATGAGTTTATTGGCGTCGTCAGCCACGAGCTACGTACCCCTATCGCCATTGCCGAGGGAAATATAGGTAACGCCCTATACATAATAGATAATGCCGAGGACATCGCGGCCATCAAAAAAGCCTTGAAGGAAGCTCACAGCCAAATACTTTTTCTAGCCGACATGATCAACGACCTGGCCACTCTCAGCCGGGCTGAACGGGGCATGTTACAGGTTGAAATCGAGCCTATTAACGTTACCGACCTGGTCAACGAGCTGGCCAGTAACTATTCCGAACAAGCCCGCCTGAAGGGCTTAGAGCTAAAGACAACCATCGACCCGCACCTGGAGCTGCTATATTCTTCCAAACTGTACGTGCGCGAAGTATTGCAGAACTTTATAACCAACGCCTTAAAGTATACCGACCGTGGCAGCGTCACAATCGAGGCCACGGCCAGTCCGGTGGGCGTCCGGTTTGCCGTCATTGACAGTGGCATAGGTATCAGTAAAGCCGACCAAAAAAGGGTCTACGATAAATTCTTCCGGTCGGAGGACTTTAGGACCCGTAAAGCCAACGGTACCGGCTTAGGTTTGTACGTAACAATGAAAATTGCCCGCTTAATCCACGCTGAACTATCCTTGGAAAGCGCCCTGGACAGCGGTTCAACTTTTACGGTGTTTGTGCCGAGCCTCGAGAACGCTACCGATACCACGCAGGTGCCGTCGTCTAAGCAGACGGACAAAACAGATGCTTGACCATAACCGATAATCTATGCTAGGATTGACAGAACTGGCCTACAACTATATGTAGGCTTTTTAATTTGAAAGAGTGTCTGGAAGTCCCATACAATGGCTGATAAAGAGACAAAAGAGTCCGCGCCTAAGAAGCGCAAAGTCAAAAACCCGGAAACGTTTCGGGAGAGAGCTTTAAAAGCTACCACCGAAGACGATAAGCCTAAAAAGCGGGCTAAAGCCAGCCTAGGCATCGGCCAGTTGTTCCGTCCGCTAAAAAGCGCCTGGCGCTCGATCGCCAATTTTCCCCCTTTCAAACCCTTGCGCAAACCGCTGAGGATTATCGGCCTGATTATTTTTCCGGTCTACTTCAGGCGGAGCTGGGCCGAGCTCAAGCAGGTGACATGGCCAGGCATGAAGCAGAGCCTTCGCCTGACCTGGGCCGTCCTACTATTCGCCATCATTTTCGGCACAGCGGTTGCCCTGGTAGATTACGGCCTGGACGCAGTATTTAAACGGATTCTTTTAAAGTAATTAAGTAAGGACGAGAGATTAGAATATGAGCACCACAGCCAAACGTTATGACACCACTAAACAATGGTACGCCATCCATACCTACAGCGGCTATGAGGAGAAGGTAGCCGAGAGTATCCGCCAGCGGGCCGAAAGCCTGGACATGAAGGATAAGATCTTTGAGATCTTAGTTCCCAAAGAAAAAATGATTGAGATTAAAAACGGCAAGCGCCGCGTGGTCGAAAAGCGAATTTTCCAAGGTTACGTGCTGGTTCATATGAAGCTCAGTGAAGACGCCTGGTACATTGTCCGAAACACCCCTAGCGTTACCGGCTTTGTCGGCAGCGGTACCGATCCGACTCCTATTGAACAAGACGAGATAGAGAAGATCCAGAAACGCATGGGCCTGGAGCAGCCAAAACACAAGATTGACTTTAATATCGGCGAAGTCGTTAACATTATTGACGGACCATTTAAGGGCTTTGACGGCAGTATTAACGACATTGATGCAGCTAAGGGCAAGCTAAAGGTCCTGGTTAACATGTTTGGTAGGGAGACTCCTGTCGAGCTTGACGGTCTGCAAGTAAAGAGAGTGTAGCTTCATGTATAACGAATTAAGTTACTCAGCTAAAGAAGTTGCGATTAGTCTTGCCATCTATGCGGCGACAGGCCTGGGAGGATTGGCAGTAAAACACGGGGCAGAAAACAGGGGTCTATCAGAGCCTTTGCCTAAGCTGCTCGGAGCTGGTGCTGCTGTAGCAACTTTTATGCTTGCTGCTACGGCCGCAGATGTGTTTAGCCCGAGTGACGACTTCGAGCATGAGGCATATAGTCACTGACCGTAGACAAAAGCAATCAGTTAGTGTAGAATTAACAGGTTACGCACTTCTATCTTAATAAAAGAAAGGGAAGGAGAACGTTGAGGATTACCTCCGTTCGACACATACTATGGCAAAGACAGTTAAAGCTAATCTTAAAATGAAAATCCGGGCCGGTGGGGCCAGTCCGGCGCCGCCTGTTGGCAGCACGCTCGGTCAGTACGGCGTTAACATGGCGGATTTTATCCAGCCGTTCAACGACGCCACTAAAACTATGAAGGGCATTGTAACCGCTCATATAACTATTTATGACGACCGCAGCATGACCTTTCGAGTCGTCAGTGAACCGACCGATGATCTTATCCGCTCGAAACTGGGAGTCCAAAAAGGCTCAGGCAAGCCTAATACTGAAAAGCTTGAGAAGAAGTTAAGCAATAAGGACCTGCAAGAGATTGCCGAAGCTAAAGCTAACGACATGAACACCGATGACGTTGAGGCAGTTAAGAAAATGGTCGCCGGAACCGCCCGCAGTATGGGCGTGGAAGTGGAAGGTTAAACATGATACCTTCACCAGACCATCCTTGGCACACAGGTAAAACCGGAAGATACCGAGAACTCAGTACCGCCGACCTCCTTGATCTTCCCAAGGAAGACTTTGGAGAGCAGGAAGATTTTGACATTCCAGCAGTAGAGTTACGTCGAATAGAAGCTCACCGACCGCTTCTCGAAACAGGCTTTGATCCAAGTATAGGCTTGGCGGACGAGTTAGATGTTTGTGTCAGAGCATTCGGTACGGCTTTGCCTATTCGGGATGACTTTGGACGTTACGCACAGGACGCACCGCATCTTGGCACTTTTCTAGGATAGAATTAATTTGTGGGAGGCCCTCAGAAGGCCGTTTGCACCACGATAAGGAGATCAAACTATGGCAACAACTAAAACGGAGCTTCTCAAGGAAGCCAAGACTCTAGGCATAGAAGTCGATGCCAAAAGCAAAATATCTGAAATCCGGGCTTTAATTGAGGCTAAAAACGCAGATGTGCCCCAAATAAGCGAAGAAACTACGGATACCCCGGAAAAAGCCACTGCCAAGGCCGGCAAACGTAGCACCAAGGCGCTGGCCGAGGCCGCTGAAAAAGAAGCCAAAGAGGAGCGCAAAAGCCACCAAGAAACTGAAGGCAAGCCCAAGGTTATCTTACCGCCTACCCGCTCGCGTTTGGAGCGCCGCGGCAAGCAGTTTCGAAAAAACGCCGAGCAAATCGAGCCAGGCAAGACTTATAGCCTGGAGCAGGCTGCAGCCTTAGCTAAAAAGACCTCCCATGTAAAATTCGACGCTACAGTCGAGCTACACGTAAATTTGGGAGTAGACCCTAAGCACGCCGACCAGAACATCCGTGACAATGTCGCGCTACCGGCCGGAACCGGTAAAAAAGTACGCATCGCCGTGCTTAGCGACGACCCGGCTGCCGCCAAAGCTGCCGGCGCAGACCTATATGATAACGACGCCCTGTTGGCAGATTTAGAAAAAGGCTCGATTGGCTTTGATATTCTCATTTCCACACCAGCAAATATGTCCAAACTGGGCAAATACGCCCGAATACTTGGGCCTAGAGGACTTATGCCGAATCCCAAAAGCGGCACGGTCACTACCGATACCGCCAAGGCCATCACCGAGGCAAAGGCCGGACGCGTAGAGTACCGGGTCGACAGTACCGGCATCGTACATTTGGGTCTTGGTAAGGTCAGCTTCACCGAAGCCCAGCTCACCAAAAATCTCCAGGCCGTACTAAGCAGCATTAAGGCCAACAAGCCCCAAAGCGTTAAGGGCAACTATTTGAAGGCGGTTTACGTCAGCACGTCTATGGGACCGTCAATACCAATAGACATTACCACTATCGGCTAAAGAACCGATTCGTGGCATACTGTTAGGCAAGTATGAATGAAGACAAACAAGTTGTAGCCGGCGGCCTGCTAATTATGTTCGAAGGCATTGACGGCGTCGGCAAAACCACCCAAGTCGAGATGGCTAAGCAAGCACTGCAAGGCCAAGGCCGGCTTGTTAGTACCAGCCGCAGCCCGGGCGGCACGCCAATCGGCGAAGCCTTGCGTTCGGTGTTGCTAGAGCCGCTGCCAAGGCCGGCGATGACCGATTTATATATTGCGGCGGCCATCCAAGAATCGCTTATTGAATTAATTGAGTCCAAACGCGCTACCGGCCCCGTCATGCTTCATGACCGCGGCCCGCTCTCGACAGCGGCCTACCAGATATACGGGGGCGGTATTGACCCCTCGATCGGTTGGAGCCACGTTGAACACGGCATGAAGCGCTTAAAACCCGACCTGATCATTATGTACGAATGTGATCCAAAGGTAGCCCTAAGCAGAGTCAGCCAGCACTCCGACAAACACGATTACTTTGAAAACCAGCCGCTCAGCTACTTTGAAAGGGTCGCCGAGGGCTATAAACAAGCTTTGAAGCGTTATCCGGGCGTCGTAATTGATGCCAGCCAACCGATTGAACGGGTCCACCAAGAAACCATGCAGCACATTAGCGCGTTACTTGAAGAAAAAACTAACCGGGCCGCTTAACAACTTTTTTCATACACCTAGTTAGGGCGGTCATCGTGCGCGAGAAACCGCGCATGCCGTCTTGGTAGGCAATAAAGCGGTCCTGCCAGTCCGGTTCATACTTAGCTTTGAAACGGTACAGCCCGCTAAAAGAGTAGAAGCGATCGCCGTTAGCATAAGCGAACTGCAACAGGTTGTCTATTAGCGTACGCTCTTCTTCTTCCTTATCCAAGCCGCCAAGCGGTGCCAAACCCAGGTTCAGACGTTTATATCCTTGGCTGTGCAAATGCCCGATCAAACTCATCAGGACATAATCATTAATATTGCCTAAACTGCCCGTGGCGTTGCGTAGTAAATCATAGGTCGCTTCGTCAGTGTCAAAATCAGCTGGAATTACGTTGACGAAGGACTGGATAGTTCCGGCCGCATCACGGGCCACCAAAATCTGGCACTGTTGCATATAATCCGACGTGTAATAGCCCATGGCGAAGCCACGCTCCGACCGGCCGCCGCGCGACAGCCAGTCATCAGAAATAGCCCGTAGACGGTCAAGGACCGCCGGATGATGTGGCGGCTGCAGCAGTTCGTTGTTATAGCCTTGCTTATCAAACCGGTTACGAATTTGGCGGAAATACTTATTACCGCTCACCTGAGAATTAAAATGATCGATGTTAACCACTGCTTCCTGCCCGAGTTTTTGCAAGTTAAAGTCATTTTGTTTATATAAGTGCTTATGCTGCCCGGAAGCATGTATGAAAGCCGGCAACCAGTCATTGTTAAAGCACATCGTCCGGAAGCCCGTTAAAAGCGCAGAAAAGTGCCTTGGGTCGCCCACCGGGTCGCTGACGCAAAGCGCTACGCTACGGAACGTATGAAAGGCCAGCCCGCTTTGGCCGCTGGCATCGAAAAAGTATTGCTTATCATGCGGCCAGAGCTTAAAGAACTCTTCGCTTGGCGCGCCGTACCGCTTCATGAGGTCATGCAGCCGCTCACGCTGTTCAGTCTGGTCGGAAAAGCGGCTGCGTATCGGCTGGAACAATGACAAGACGGCGTACAAAACGGCAGCCGAGCTCACAAACGATAATGAATCATTAAACAAACGCGCCCGCTTGGTGTAGGGCTTTAACGGGTCTTTGGTAGTGATGTTGAACTGGTCTATCGTGTAGTGAATGGACGAAGGGATACTTAGTTCATGATGAAAATCTGATTCGTCGACCAGTTGGAAACCGACAACCCCATAGAGAAGTGCAACCAATAAAATAATGGCTGAAAAACGGGCGGCCACGCCGAAACCCCGTATGTCACTTTTAACCACGAACTCGCGCTGGTATGCCACTAGCAGTGCAATGATAATCAATGGGAATATAAGGATGCGTAAGATAACATGCAGGTGGATTGCACGCACCGAGGTCCGACTCAGTAACTCGGTAAGGCCTACGGTCAGATAAAAGGTATAGGCCATCATGGTTACCAACCAGGCGGTCCGTTTGCGCCTATGCAGCAGGGTGCTTAAATACAGCACGCTAATTCCGAGAAGCAGTGGGAGATCGACCTGAAGGTCGCTCAAGTGCGTACCACGATGGGCGTTTATCTGCTCGATCAGGGTGCTTGCCAAAATGTAGATGCCGTTAACGGCGATAAGTATGCTAATAAGCGTCGCCGCATGACGGGACTTGAAGGGTGGGCGTGACTCTCTGGTTGGCTGCGCGGCCATATGCCTCTATTGTACTAAAATGTTGGCGATTGACGTATTTACCTCGTGCCAACACCTATTTGCGTAAAAATCACATTATTATTATGCTTGCTTTAGCTAACGCTGGTCCTTAAAATAAAGGGACGGCAAGGGAGAGTAATCGGTAATGGCAGTTTTTAGTAACACACAGATCAGGCAAGCCATCGACGAGGGACATATTTTATGCCACCCTTTTAATCCCAAGCATGTCAGCCACGCCAGTCTCGACATAACGCTTGGTTATTATTTCTACCGTATCGAGCGGATGAACGAGCGGACGATTTATAACCCTTTTGATGCTGAAGACGTCGAACGTTATTTTGACGGACCGTATAAGGCCTTGCCTCATGGCGAGTGGTGCAAATTGAATGGTTTCCGTCCGGTTAACAATATCCCGCTTGACCATCCGGTGATCAGCCTCAAGCCCCGGGAGCGTATACTGGCCCACACTCACGAATTCTTCGGTATCAAACCCCCCGGCGCCTACGAAGTTAAGTCCCGGTCCAGCTGGGGCCGTAACGGCGTAGCCGTATGTTTTGACGCCGGCTGGGTCGACCCGGGCTATATTAACCGCCTGACACTTGAGATCTATAACCTAAACGAGCGTGAAACGGTACTATTGCCGGTTGGCGAGAGAATTGCCCAGGCTGTATTCCTGGAGACCGGACCAGTAGACGGGACGTACGGGGCTGGGCGCAGCGATGGTTTCAGCGGCAAGTACCAGCAGGGCAGTGATCTAGATACGATTATCAAAACATGGTCGCCCGACATGCTGTTGCCCAAAGCCTACCGCGACCAGCGAGAAATGCCGCAAAAAATCGAGGGGTTGTCCTATGAATAGAGGCAAATATATTGTCCTGGAGGGCCCGGAAGGCGTCGGCAAAACCAGCCAGCTGCAAGAACTTACCCGGCGATTGCAAGCCGCCGGTCTGGCAGTACGCTGCTTCCGCGAACCCGACAGCCAAAGCGATTTGACGGCCCGGGCCATCCGCCAATTAACCCAGGATCCCAGGTATCCAATGAACACGCGCACCGAAGTCCTGCTCTACAACGCCGCCCGCTCCCAGAGCTTGCAGGTTATCCGCCGCAGTGTTGACAACGGCGTTATCTGCCTGGTTGACCGTAATTATCTAACAACCCTCGCTATTCAGTATTACGGCCGCGGCGACGTGCCTGACTATGAAACCATCAACAGCATTATTAACTTCGCAGTCGGTGACATGCAGCCCGACCTTTGTATAGTGCTCGACGCGCCGGTTAACGTGCTCAAAGAACGCCTTAAGGACCGCTACAGCGGCGAGCGTTTCGATAACCTTGACAGCGCCTTTTTAGAACGGGTCCGGGCCGGTTATTTATGGGAGGCCAAGCAACGTGATTTTCCGGTTGTCTTCGCAACCGAGCCCCCTGGTACAGTCGCCGACAATATCTGGAAACTCGTTTCCGGGTCGCTGTCAGTCCGTGAAAAAGCCAAGGCATCAGCCGTCGAAGCCCCGATGTCAGTCAAGGAAATTATCGAGCAGAAAACCCCACCTCAGACTAAGGTCGATACACCCCAGGCAACCGAAGCAGGGCCTTATGTAGTCAAAACCGCCGGGATCTACGAAGTTACCGAGGCCGGAAAAGAATACTTAAGCCAAGTAGTCACCGAAACCGAAGACAACGTATACGGCTTCAGCGATAAGTTAAGCCCGGTTACGATTGCGGCCGCTATGGCGCGTTTGAGCCGCCGGGCCGATGATATGCGCATCACTATTTTAGATGAATTCGCCGGTAAAGTGGACGAGGACGCCCAACTTCTCAAGCGGGTCATTACGGCCTACGGCGATGATTCCGTGCAACAGCTGGGCGGCGTTCACGTGGTAGTTGAAAATGCATCCAACTTACTAACGAAAAAACTGGAGTGGGGTCGGCTGGCAGCTTATTTGGAGCAATCTACCCGCTACATTTATTTCGACCAGAAAAACGCTAAAGGAGCGTACCGCTACTACACGCCCGACTACCTAAAACCGGCTGCTAAACGCCAGTACCAGGAGGCTATGGATGCTATTTTTGACCTCTACTCGCTGATGGTCCGCAAGCTTACCGACCATGTGCGCAACGGCTCGGACACGCCCGAGAAAGAACGCGATGTCGCTTGGAAGGGTGCCACCCGGGCCCAAGCCTGCGACGCCATACGGTCGGTCCTGCCGGTTGCTACCACTTCGACCGTTGGTATTTTCGCTTCAGGCCAAGCCTTGGAGAGCCTGATTATGCACCTGCAAAGCGACGACCTGCCCGAGGCGCGCACTACCGGGCTCAAGCTTTTAGAGCAAGGCCGTAAAGTTATACCTATGTACTTAGAACGGGCTGATAAACCCGAACGGGGCGGTGCCATGATAGCTTACCGGGCTAACACCGCAAGAGCCGTCAAACAAATTACTGAAAAGTATTTGCCAGAGAATTACGCCACTAGTAATACCGCTGCCGTCACCCTGGTTGACTACTGGCCCAAAAATGAACTGCTGCTGGTGCCGGACATGCTCTATGACCACAGCAACGCGTCACTTGAACAGTTGCAAACTGAAGTCAGTTCCTGGCCTTACGAGCGCAAAGCCGAAGTCTTAAAAACCTACATGGGCGAACGCCTAAACCGCCGTCACCGGCCCGGCCGGGCCATTGAAAAGGCCCACTACAGCTGGGATTTGGTGTGCGACTATGGAATATTCAGGGATTTGCAGCGGCACCGCATGGTTGACGACATGAACTGGCAGCTGCTGACGCCCCGCTATGGTTACGACGTGCCGAAACTGGTTGAAGAGGCCGATCTGAGCGAAGAGTTTGAAAACTGTTTTGACATCAGCTTGAAGCTGTATAGCTACTTGCAAAAAGCCGGCTACGGGCTTGAAGCCCAGTACGCCACGCTGCTCGGACATAAGATGCGCTGGAAAGTAACCTACAACGCCCGTGAAGCTTTTCATTTGCATGAGCTCCGAACTACGCCGCAGGGCCACCCAGGTTATAGGAAATTAGTCCTGCAAATGCATGAAAAGCTGGCCGAAGTTCATCCGCTGCTGGCCGAGAGCATGAAGTTCGTAAATCAGGACGAGGACCCCAAGCTGACCAGGCTGGCCGCTGAACGCTACACGCAATATAAGCTCCAGCAACTCGGTTAATTAAATTAGGCTACCTACTCGGCGTGGCGCGGTGACAGTATAGAGGATTCGGGAGCCACGGCAGGATAGTTCGCAACTTTGGCGTTTGACGGTTTAAACGGCTTAAGCGTGGTTAAGCGGGTCGGTGAACCGGTTTCCGGAGCGCTCGACAGCTCATTATGGACGTCGAGAGCAAATATCATGTTTAAATACTGGGCGGCAAACGCCGGCTGGTTGCTAGGGTCGTACTCCTTGCTACTTGGCAAATTACTTAAATCACCCGCGCCGACAACCATAAGCCGAAGGTCAGGGTACTCAGCGCTGACAATTGAACTGGCCACCGCCAGGCCGCTCATGATCTCAAGCATAGATTTGGAGGCACCCATTTCTGGATCCCGGTAATTAGCATCCTTAACAATAACAATCTTGGAACTTTTTCGTGAACCGGACGACTGCAGCTCTGCCATCCGACTTCTGACATCTTCCAGGTCGTCTTCCGGCGTTTCAGCCTGGAGGGTCAGTACCTTACTGCTAGTGTTCTGCACGGTCATTCTAATACCTTGCACGAGGTACTCAGGATCTGAACCCTGTCTAGCTACTATCCCAAGCGTGTTCCTGTGAAATACGCAGCCCCGCGTAAGTGCGCTATAAGCTAATTCTGCTCGGCTAATTTGGAAGTCACGCTCGACGCTAAGTCTCGCTTTAGCTTGGGCGCGGTTTTCCTCTTCAAGGCGTTCAGCGGCCTGTTCGGCCCTTTGGACGGAGCGTTCTGCAGGATTGAGCTGATGCTCCCGGTTTCTTCGTGGCATGCTTTTCGGTCCTTATTACTTGAGGTATCTGAGCTTATGCTATAAAACCATAGCAGACAGTTCATCACCCTGTTAATTGACATATATACTAATACGATTATATACCATGTTAATACAATTGTCAAATACCCATTGGTAGTCTATGATAGTCGGTATGAAGAAGGTGAGTCCGATTGGCGCCGTAGAGCATTTAAGTAAGCTGGTTTCATTCCAAACCGTTTCTGGTTGCAGCGACGAAGTCGACACTTGTTTTGACTACTTGGAAGATTATTTGTCTGGCCATAATTTACACCTTAAAAGGATAACAAGTGACGGCTTTCCGTCACTATTTGCAACGACCCGGCCAACCACCGCCCCAACGGTGCTGTTGCAGGCGCATATTGACGTTGTTCCCGCCAAAGCTACGTCATTTACGTTTACGGAAAAAGCTGGTAAATTGTACGGCCGGGGCGTATACGATATGAAATTTGCAGCTGCTTGCTACCTGCAGCTGGTCGATGACCTGAAAGCTAATCTAGGTGACTATGACTTCGGTATTATGTTTACTTCCGATGAAGAAATAAACGGCAAAAACGGCGTTTGCTACTTGCTGGAAAAAGGCTACGGCGCCGAGGTATGTATTTTGCCCGATGGTGGCAACGATTGGCATATCGAAACTACCTGCAACGCCGTCTGGATAACCCGTTTAGTTTCCGAGGGGGTAAGCGCGCACGGTTCGCGTCCTTGGGAGGGTCGCAATGCCATTAACAATCTAGTCGAGGCGCTAGGTGAAATACGCAGCCTGTTTGGCGAACTTGAGCCCTTTAAAAACAGCATCACGATTAGCAAAATTCAAGGAGGCGAGGCTATCAACCAAGTACCCGATCAAGCCGAAGCTACCATTGATATGCGCTTTACCAGCGACCATGAATACGCGGCTAACCGAGAAAAGATTGAGAATATTGCCAAAGACAGGAAACTTACGCTAAAGACCGTGGCTTACGTTGCTTCCCGCAACGTTGACACGAGCCAGCCGACTATCAAGGAGTTTTTGGACATTGCAGCCCATCTGCACGGCCAGGCAATAACCAAAACTCATTCTTTCGGCGCCAGCGACGCCTGTTACTTTGCTAATCACGGCATTCCAACCATCGTGATACGCCCTAACGGAGGCGGAGCTCACAGCGACCACGAATGGATAGATAAAGCCGAGTTGCTGAAGTTCTACGAATTGATCAAAACCTACGTGATCCAAACCACCAAAGTAGGCTAAACCGGTGACGCTTACTTGACAGGACGCTCCTGCCTATGCAACTATAAAAGCATGTGCAAACGATCACTCGTAGTAGAGGTATTTGTAATTCCCACCTAGCGGGTAAGTTTTTTGCATAATTAATCAAAGCCAAACAGCTCCCGCGAAACCGGGAGCTTTTTTTAATATAAAAGGAGAAAAGATATGTACATGACAGGCAGCGGGGAACCCATAGCAGCTAATACGGCAGACTTGGAGACTGTAGTTAACGAAGTACCGGGCGACCGAGCAGTAGCCATCGGTAGAGTGTCCCTGTCATTCGCGCCACAAATGACCAGGACAGCCGAGCTGGAGGCCGCAGGCCGGGCTGACACATTCGAATGGGCTATGAGACAAGGTAAGATAGTTGACTGGCTGCCAAATATTGATCATAATGAAACGTCTACAGCGGTCGTTGCTGACCACGTAGGTGTTTAATAACGGAGACCGACTATGACTTTACTAGCAAATTTTGACCGGAGACAAATCCCGCAAGCGCCTGTTCCATCATCTTATCGTCCAAATTCGGTAATTCCTGAATCAGACCATTCTGATAGGCAAAAAGCCATAGATGAGGGTATGGTAGCCGCCCTGGCGGTCGGTAGGCTTATGCAACGCAGCCCTCATACGGGCGAAGCTAATGTTGCCGATAGATACTGGGCGCCCAGCAGGACGCAGGTAGAATCCACGCCTGTTGAAGACGGCCCTGACACTTACGAAATTATCGGCGGGTGGGTGACAAAAGACCAGGCCATATTAGAATTGACCAGTGCTAATGCGCCGGATGCCGCTACAGTCACAAACTTGGAAACCAGGCGAGCGGCTTAATAATAAAGTCTACCGAGGCATGGCGTGTCCAGGTTCAGATAGATA
>PKXF01000011.1 GCA_003133385.1 Candidatus Saccharimonadota bacterium
CAATTCATGTTCTATACCACCTGGAGTAAGCCCCTCAATATGCTGGGCAAGGGGTTCAAAAGCTGGAGATAATGAGCCGGGAGTCATGATATTCGCTAAGTCCTCACTTGGTGTAACCTTAATTAAATAAGATTATGCGGTAACATAGCGCATTTGTCAATGACCCCCACGTTAGCTTTTCTACTCGCCGTGTTCTTCGATGGCTTCCAATAGTGAGCTTTCCAGTTCATTTTTCTTTTTAAGCTTGGGTGTCTTTGGTAATTCGGTGGTGGTGACTTTTCCTTCGACTTGTTCCTCGCCTTCGCCACCGTCCTTTTCACTTGCTTGGGCTGTTGTCCGTTCAGCTTCAATATCCAGTTCGTAACCAGTTAACTTGCTGGCCAGCCTGACGTTCTGGCCGGCTTTACCGATAGCGATACTTAACTGGTCTTCGGGTACTATAACCCGGGCCTTTTTAGCCTTTTCGTCTAAAACGACTTTAGCGACATTAGTCGGGCTGAGAGCCTGGGTAATATAGGCGGTTGGATTGTCGGCCCAGACAATAATGTCGATTTTTTCCTGTTCGCCAACTTCTGACACAACGGCGTTTACGCGCGTTCCGTGTCCGCCGACGAATGTACCGACGGGATCGACGCCCGGCACGTTGCTGGCCACGGCGATCTTGCTGCGTACTCCGGCTTCGCGGGCGATACCTTTGATCTCAACAGCGCCGTTTTCCATTTCTGGAACCTCGCCGCGGAAGAGCCATTCTATAAATTCTTTGTTGCCGCGGCTGACCACCAGCTGCGGGCCACGGAAACCACGCTCAACGTCTTTCAGGAAGACTTTTAGGCGCTGGCCTGGGTAATAGCGTTCGCCCTGGATTTGCTCGCTTCTCGGCATAATGCCTTGGGCTTTACCGAGATCAATGCGCACGATATTACCTTCTACTCTTGCGACAGTGGCATTAATAACCGTACCGATTTTATCCTCGTACTCAGCCATGATTATCTCGCGTTCGGCTTCGCGCAAACGCTGCAAGATAACCTGCTTGGCGGTTTGGGCAGCCACCCGGCCGAAGTTTTCTGCTTTTTCGTGTACTTCTATCGTTTCGCCAACCTTGGCGTTTTTGCGTCGGACGCCAGCTTCTTTTAAGCTGATCTGGTAGACATCGTGCTCTACGGTATCGACTATTTCTTTGGTAACGTAGACGTCAATGTCGCCGGTGTTAAGGTTCATGTTAACCCGGATCTCTTGCTCGCGGTCACCGTAATCACGCCGGTAGGCAGCCGCCAGGGCCTGTTCGACTACTTCTTTAACGCCTTCTTCGGGCAGGTTTTTTTCTTCGGCAATTGTCCTAATGGCAACCGCCAGTTGTTTCATGTCTAAATCCATGTGGCTAGTGTCCTTTCTTGTTATATTCAAATAGTTGAGTTCTCAAAAATGAAAAAAGCCGACCACTTCGGCCGGACTTACCTAACAGTATAAATAAACCCTTAGCTTAAGTCAATTCCAAACCGTAATTAGTTAAGTCTTCGGCTAAAAGTGCCCGGAGCGATGGAATACTCTCGGCCGGTATGGCAGCATACATTTTTCGTAAAGCGCCGTATTCTGTCCGCCTTACATCTATGCGCGAAGTTTGGCTCTGCTGTGCAATCTCGCCTAACGACTTGGGGGCCTCGGAGAACCTCTCTTCGACCACCTGCAGCTCATCGGCCGTCAATGCCGTCATCAGATGCTGCAAAAGGCCTGCGTGAAAAGCGGCGGTGCGGTATAGGTCGTTTTCAATGCTGACGGTCCGCGTAGCCCGTCTCTCAATAGTTCGTGCCAGGGCTTTGCCCGGTAGTTCTACAGGCTCAACTGATCGCTGGTCAAAAGATTTGTGGAAAGCATCGTAGATAGGACGGTCGGTTTGGTCACTCAAATTCGGCAGCATGCTGGTGCGGACAACCCAACGCTCGGCCTCGCGTTCTTCTTTGTTAATAAGTTGCTGAATCGGTGGAGTCGGACTGGAAAAATCAACTAGGGAAATCGCCTCAATGGTGGCTAAGCAGCCTATCTGCATAATGTCTTCGGGCTCCAGGTCGGTTCGCCGCCTTAGGCTTTCGCGATTGGCAAAGCTGTTATAGACCCATGGCAAACGCAAAGCAATGATATGAAGTTCAGCAGCTGCTGCCATTTCAGCGTCTTGTGAACGAGCTACCTCTAACAAAGCAGCGGTATCGTTCCGTTTTTTTAGAGGCTGGGCTGGCCATATGCCGGTCATGTCATGAATCGGCGCAGCGTCAGGTGAATCCAAGATCTCGTAGTTAAGTTGTGATAACGACATTATATTTTATTTAAACATATTAATGTTAATTTAGCAACAATTTGATCGATGACCACATGCTACAATAAGCTGATATGGGTAAGAGCGTAACGCGGCTGTTTGAGCAATTTCAGCCTGAAAACTATGAGCTGGAGCTACATCCTGATCCTGAGAGCATGCTTTTTAGCGGCAGAGTAACGATTCACGGTAAAAAAGTAGGACGGCCATCCAAGCGCCTGACCTTTCACCAAAGTGGCTTGAAGATTACATCAGCTAACATCATTAAACATGATAAAAAGGGCGATCTCAGTGTTAACGTAAGCCGCATTAACAACCAGGCTAGTTATGACGAGGTCCGGTTGCACAGTGATAGCCTGATCTATCCGGGTCAATACAGCGTAACCATGGAGTTCTCAGGTGAAATAACCCGGCCGATGCACGGTATTTATCCTTGTTTTTATAAACATGAAGGCCAGGACAAAAAACTTATCGCCACACAGTTCGAGAGCCATCACGCCCGGGAAGCCTTTCCGTGTATTGACGAGCCTGAAGCCAAAGCCACCTTTGATTTGACGCTGACTACGCCCGGGGGCCAAACCGTCTTGGCCAATACGCCGATTAAGACCCAGTCGACCAGCAAAAAGCGGCAGACAACCACCTTTGAAACTTCACCCAAAATGTCGACCTATCTGCTGGCCTTTGCCTTTGGCGAGCTTCATAGTGTCTCCGCCAAGACCAAAGACGGGGTTGTCGTCAGTAGCTGGGCCACTGTCGCCCAACCCAAAGCACACCTCAGCTACGCCAACAACGAAGCCGTGCAGTACCTGGAATTCTTTACAGATTATTTCAAAACGCCGTTCCCGCTTAAGAAGCTGGACCAGATCGCCTTGCCGGACTTTGACAGCTTGGCCATGGAAAACTGGGGTTTAATAACCTTTAGGGAAGTCGGCCTGTTGGCTGATCCGGAGAACCGGTCAATATCCGGAGAACAACTGATTTCACTAGTTATCGCCCATGAAGTCTCGCATCAATGGTTTGGCAACTTAGTCACTATGCGCTGGTGGGACGATCTGTGGCTTAACGAAAGCTTTGCATCAATCATGGAGAACATTGCGCCTGACAAGCTGCACCCGGATTGGCAGCAATGGGAAGACTTTGCTTCCGGCCGGGTTATAAGCTGCTCGCACCGCGATATTTACAAAGACGTCCAGCCGGTAGCCGTAGAGGTTAAGCACCCTGATGAAATAATGACGCTGTTTGATCCGGCCATAGTCTATGCCAAGGGGGCCCGCCTGCTTAATATGCTGCGCGAGTACATTGGCGAGGACGCGTTCCGGACTGGCCTGCAAAGTTATTTCAAAAAATATGCCTTCACCAATACGTCCCGCAGCGACCTTTGGCAGGAATTTAGCCACTCCAGCAAGCAAGACATTGAGAAGCTGATGACGCCATGGCTCCAGAAGCCCGGTATGCCGCTGGTGAGAGTCAAGCGTGAACATAATTCGCTTTTGTTATCCCAAAAACGATTTCTAATGGACGGGGACGATGCTGTTTCAACTTGGCCGGTTCCCTTGCTGGCCGACCAAAAATTAGAGCCGGCAATCTTTGATGCCAAGTCGGCCCGGATTGAGGTTAGCAAAACAACGATGCCCTTACTGAACATCCACGGCAACGGCCATTATATAGTTAGCTATGACGATCCGGACGCCCAAGAAAATTTGCGCTCCAGGATAATTGATCAGTCGGTCGATTCACTAGGCCGCATCAACCTTATTAACGACATGCTGCTGCTGGCCCGGGCTGGTGAATATTCACTAAGTCCAATGCTTGAGCTGGCCGTCAAGTGCGCTCGTGAGCCTCGTGTAGCTGTATGGTCCATGTTTATGCGGACGGTCGGACAGGTCCAAGTACTTACCGACGGTGCTGAGCTTACCGAGAAGCATCTTCGCAAGTATGAGCAGAAATTGGCGCAGTATTGGTACGACAAACTGGGCTGGACCGACAAGCCAAAGGATGACCAGAACACCAAGCACTTGCGCTCAACAGCTCTGTCTCTCAGCCTGGCCGGTGAAAGCCCAGACGCAATTAGTCATGCCCTGGAGGCCTTTGAGCGCTTGGGCAACGTTGAGAAACTACCGGCCGAGCAGCGGGCCATGATTGCCGGCGCGGCAGTCCACCACGGCAAGCCATCACATATTAAACAGCTCATGGATGAGTATGCGTCAAGCCATAATCCTGAGGTCAAGCAAGCCATTTGCCAGGCGCTTTGTGCAACCCGGGATGTTGCCGTCGCCAAGCGGCTTATAGAGTGGGGCTTGGGCGATAAGGGGGCTGTCCGCCAACAGGACATCGACCACTGGTTTGCTTATCTTATGCGCAACTACCGCACCCGTGATCTGGCCTGGGACTGGCTGGTGGCTAACTGGGGGAACTTGTTAAAGCTATTCGCCGGCAGCAAACATATGGAATACTTTATTTGGTACTCTTCGGGACCGGTATCTACTAGTGAGTGGCGGGCCAAGTTTAAGAAGTTTTTCGAACCTAAAATCAAGGAGCCAAGTTTAAAGCGGAACATTCAGATTGCCTTAGGTGAAATTGATGTGCGAGTAGCTTGGCGTGAGCGCGAGGAAGAACAGCTCAAAAAGTACCTCAAAAAAAGCCAATAGTGGCTTGATGTCTACCGCCACGGTTGCTAATATTTAAAGTTCATTATCAATAAAACTTAAAACTGCAAAGTTGGCACCGTCTATCTCTATGGCCGATAATTTGTAATCACCTGGCCATTTGTATTCTGTTACCCAGCGATTAGCGGCCAAGCGGACCTGCCTTAGCTGGCTAGTTGTGACCGTATCTAACCTGGCTGTAGTGCTATCGCTTGGGCGGTATTTAACTTCCACGAAGTACAAGATGCCGTTCTTTTTGGCTATTATGTCCACCTTGTACTTAGACTGTTGCCAGTTCTGCTCGACAATCTTGTAGTTGCGCATTTCCAGGTAGGTTTTGGCTGCGGCTTGGGCTTTGCGGAGATATTCACTTCTGGCCATAGGGCTTTATTGTATCAAAGCGCTAATCGGCTTAAATGAGCGCCTGTGCAAGTCGCATATGCCGTAGAGTTTAAGTCTTTCAAGGTGCAGCGCCGTACCGTAGCCAACGTGCCTCTCAAAGCCATAGCCGGGGTAATCGGCAGCCTGGCGGGTCATGTACTGGTCCCTAGCCACCTTGGCGATAATACTAGCGGCGCTGACCGCCGGCACGCTATTATCGGCCTTGATGATGGCTTTTGCTTTGGGGTTGTCGGCCAAAAAATTAAAACTTCCGTCAATAATAATTTCATCATACGTTAATGAGATCTGCGCCAAAGCCCTATGCATCGCTAGTCCAACCGCTGCGCTTAGGCCCATTGCATCAACTTCTGCCGGTTCCACCCAGCCGATGCCAATTGCCAAGGCCCATAGCTTGATTTCAACGGCCAGCTTCTCGCGCTGCCGCTTACTAAGCAGNNCTTACCTAAAACCACTGCTCCGGCTACCACCGGCCCGGCCCAACAACCTCTGCCGACTTCGTCAATCCCAACGCTAATCATGGTGCTATTCTATCAAACCGCTGCCGCATGCATTGGCGCTATGCAGCCTGTATCTTAAGAATTCTTGGCTTCGTCTTTGGTTTCGGGCGTTGGTTCGGCTGGAGTATCAGATGCAGTGGCTTGATTATGGCGGGCTTCAACTTCAGCGGCTTTGGCGGCTAGTTCGGCTTCTTCTTTGGCTTTGGCGGCAGCTTTTTCAGCGGCTTCAACAGCTTTTTGCTCGTGTATTTTAGCCTCTTCGGCTTCCAGGGCCTCATCATGAACGGCATTGACGGCTTCTTTATCAAAGCCGATTCCGGTCATGCGGGCAGCCTTGNNCCGGTGCGGTCGCGCATGTAGCTGAGATAGTTGCGGCGCACTTTGCTACGCTTGGTGACTTCGACTTGGACGACCAGAGGGCTATGGAGCAGAAAGCTCTTTTCAACACCGACGCCACTAGCAATACGGCGGACCGTAATCCGACTGGTGTGGCTGCCCTTTTGGTCGGTGCGGATTACCAAACCTTGGAAAATCTGGACACGCTCTTTATTGCCCTCACGGATCTTCTGATGGACTTTGACGGTATCACCGCTGCGGACGTCGACGACGGCCGATTTTTTGTAGCGGTCATTAATTGTCTGGATTACACTTGGCATATTCGGTAGATTGTACACGATTTGCCCGTTTCACGCAAGGATATGAGCCGTATGATATGATTAGGCCGTGAATTTATCTTCAGATGAGGAAAATACCCTAAAATTAATAATTGTCGCTTCGGAGAACGATCCTCTGAAACCAGAGTTTCCGGCCGACAACCCGAAATTTCCGGCCACGCCTACCTACAAGATAGACGTCCCAGGCTTCTCTGACGTCTGGATAAAGGACGAAAGTTTTAATCCGACGGGAACCCACAAGGACCGCATGGCCTGGGAAATTATTGTTACGTATAGGAATTTCCTGCTGGCTAAGAAAAACGGCCAGACCAAGGGGCCTCTTCCGGCCATGTCTATAATATCTTCCGGCTCGGCCGCCATAGCCATCCAGACACTGCTGCGCAAATATAACCTGCCTAATCTAAAGGTGTTGATAGACCCCAAAAGTGAGCTGACTAACCTGCCGCTCATGAAACGCCTAGGATGTGAAGTTTACGAAACCGATTTAGCTAAAAAAGCCCTTCATTGGAAAGAAATACTGAAGCTTACTCACAATCCAGAGGGCTTCGATATAACTTCCAGTGAAGCCCTCGACCCGTCGACAAGGTTTTACGATTGGCTTAGCTACGAAATTATTAACTCCTCGCCAGATTATTGTTTTATACCCTTTGGCACAGGCAACTTGTTTGAGAATATTTTAAACGTTAACAAGAATGAAATCTCATCTGCAACCCACGACCCAAGATTTAAAGGCAATGTTGAAAAATTAAGGCACTGTAGTTTCATGGCAGCCACTACTGACGATCCCGACTCAAAAGCCGAAAAGCTTTACTCGCCGCATTTGCCTTTCGTGCACTACAACGAGCAGTGGATGCGGCTGTATAAACATGCCGGGTTTTGCGGCCCCGAGTCTAACGTCTACGTTCTGGAAGAGCGTTTCCTGGATAAGGCTATCCAACTAGCAGATAAACTTAACATTAGTGCCGAACCTTCCGGTATAGCCGGCCTGGCTTTGCTATTACAGCTAAAACCCAAACTGCCAAGTGACAAGAAAATGCTGATTGTTAACACCGGTAAAACTAAAGTAGTTAAGTAAGTTTTTGTTAGGGGAAGAAACTCGGCTTAGCCGACGACCCGGTACAGCTCCTCTAAGGTAGTTTCACCAGCCACAACTTTAAGCATGCCGTCCTGCAAAATGGTCATCATGCCGGATTTAGCGGCCGCCGCTTCAATAGTCTGGGTGGAGACATTCGATTTTGGATTTTCCAATAACACTCTCAGGTCATCGGTCATAGTGAACTGCTCCCTTGCGGCAACCTGCCCTTGGTAGCCAAAGGGATTAGTTTCGGATTTACCAGGCTTGTACAATTGCAACCCTTCAAGGTTAGGCTTAGGTATGGCTTCTGGTAAAGTATCGAGCACGTCATTGATTCTTTGCCAGTCGCCTTCACTCGGCGTATAAGCCTGCTTGCTGGTGTCGTCTAGACGTCGCAGTAGACGCTGGGCCATCACCAAACGGATGGCCGACACGAATAGCGGGTTCTGACCAATAATATCGGCGATACGGGTTAAGGCGGCAGCGGCCGAGCTGGCGTGGAAGGTGGCAAGCACCAAATGCCCGGTTAATGAGGCTTGGAGGGCTGTTTTAGCCGTGTCCATGTCCCGGATCTCCCCGATCATGACGACGTCGGGGTCAAGACGCAGGACCGCCCTTAGCTTTTCGGCAAAGCTGTCGTCATTGCCTTTTTCTGAACTATGGACAGATATCTGGGTAATACCGGGGAACTGGTATTCAACCGGATCTTCAATCGTTATAATCTTGCGCTCATCGGTGTTCAGGGTGCTGAGCATGGAGTAAAGGGTGGTGGTTTTGCCGGATCCGGTCGGACCGACTACCATCACCAGCCCGCTCGGCTGGGAAATAATTTGGTCGACGACTTTCCGCTCCTTTTCGCTCAGTCCAAGCCTATCAAGCGTGTACATTTCGGCGTCCATATTAAACAGCCGCATGACAACATCCATGCCGTTGATAGTCGGCACGGTCTCTAAACGGACATTGACGTCTACCATATTGCCGTCAGCCATTTTGACCCGTTCGGCAATATGCCCCTGCTGGGCTTCATCTGAGTTAGTGGACACGTTTCCGGCACTGGCTATAGCAGCAATCAGGGTACGGTATTTATCTAGCTGCAGCGTCGCCACAACGTGCAAAACACCGTCAATCCTTAGGCGGATACGGATGTCCTTGGGTTGGGTCTCGACATGTATATCCGACGCATTCAGCTGGTGGGCCTGGGCCACCAGGTAGGCCAGCATGTCATCGGCCTGCACCTGCTCAAGCATGGCCGATACCTGGCCGACCTGCGATTCCTGGCCGGTTTGGTTAATATCAATGTCCTGGTAGACTACTGCTTTCGGCGGGTCATACAAATGCATGTATTCCCGGTAGCCGGCGTCGGAAATAAGGGCAAAATTTACCCGCTGGTCAGCAAAGCGCTGTACCAGGTTGTTCATGATTGATTCCGAGGTCTTGTTGGTGACGCCGAACAACAGATTGGCTCCGGCAAAACGGACGGGGATTACTTTCATATCGTAAAGTTCCGCAACGCTTAGCAGGTCTTTAAACAACGTTTTATCGGCTATCTGTGAAGTGTCGACGTAGTCTAAATTAAGTACCCGGGCACGACCCTGGGTGGCTCTTTCTTCTTCAGTGCGGGCATCTAGGCTCATACCATGTCTAGTATAAAGCATAAGCGTCGGCGGTTACAGTCTGTTTGGAGCAATGTTACCATATACTCAACATGCCCGCTCAACAACTGGTCCTCATCGCCCATAACCTCCGGAGTTCCCACAATGTCGGCTCACTATTACGCACGGCTGACGGCCTGGGCGTAAGTAAAGTTATACTGAGCGGCTATACGCCCTATCCGCTCACCAGCAGTGACAGCCGCTTGCCCCACTTAGCGCGCAAAATTGACGGGCAGATTGTAAAAACAGCCCTAGGCGCCGAAAAGTTGGTTACGTGGGAACATCAGGAGACTATCGGGCCGGTGATCAGTTCACTGAAGGCTGAGGGGTATAAGGTATACGGCCTGGAGCAAACCGCGGACGCCATCCAGCTGCCAGAATTTAGTGCGCCGGCCAGGCTTGCCCTCATTGTCGGCCGCGAAGTGGAAGGGCTTGAGCCGGAAATATTGGATTTATGCGACGGTGCGGTTGAGATCCCGATGCTCGGCAAAAAAGAATCATTTAATGTGGTCCAAGCGGCAGCTATGGCGCTGTACCATTGCCGTTACTTCAAGGTGTAGTATGGTATAATTTATAGCGTTATAACTTAAAACAAAAACTTTATGGCCCTAACAACCAGATCCCGACCAAAAGCTCATACACGTAAACGCCAGGCCCAGCACCACCATCACGGCAAGCTGTACCTGAAGACGTATTGGCCTTACCTGCCGATGCTGGCCATCGTGGGGGTAGGCGCACTAGCCAACCAAGCCCTTTATAAAAGCTCGTTGCTTAGCTCGAAGGCCGGTGCCGTAATTGGCGGGCACTACTACGGTAGCCTGGGCGCACCGTCACGACTTCAAAGCCTTATTGGCAATCAGGCAAACTGGATTTTCCTGGCAGTCCTCGGAGTTAGCGCCGTCGCCTTTACAGTATTCATAATCAGCCACTGGTACCGGCTGCATAAACTCATCAACCGTGGCGAGACCTTCGTTATCCGCCGTCCTTGGGTGGAGATTTCCACAGTGGCCGTATTCACGGTCGGTTTTGTGCTGACGCGCAGTGTAAATTTACCGCATTAGACGTTTGCCAGCTCGACAGTGTTATTGAACAACCAGGTTGTCGGAGCCGACTAGCTGTGCCAGCTTATCCAGGCCTTCGCTACTGGCGTCAATACCGCCAGGCAGTTTAATGGCCTGCTTGCCGCTGGCCTCGCCTAGCACCAAGACCACTTCCATAGAACCTTGGTGAATATCTATTGTCTGTTTGAGCGATAGTAGCGTCTGCTGGTCTTCAGTGTTCTGCAAACGGATGTAGACCCGCTCCTGGGCTTGGGTATCACCAGGCTCGTCAGGTGCTGCGGCCGAGCTTAAGCTTTCGCTGACGGCGGCCTGAGGGCGCATTTTAGGTACGCGCGCCTTTTTGCCGGTTGGCTGGTAGCCACTGGCTTGCTGGGGCGTAATCTCGCGGGCATCGTCGGCTATAATTTTGACGTCACCTGTCGGGTTACCGTCTTTATCGCGGGCGTTAACTTTGCCCTTAACCAGCACGACGTGGTCCCTCTCCCACATGCCGATAGTTTGTTGGTAGTTATTTGGGAAAAGAATGACTTCGATTTCGCCGTAATGGTCTTCTAACTTCACGAACGCCATTTTCTGGCCGTTTTTGGTAGTGATTTCCCGGACGTCGTTGATCGTCCCGCCGACGCTTACCGATCGGTTGTCGTGCTCAACTTTAAGGACATTGATTGGTACGGTTTGCTCAGCCAGTATGGTTTCGAATAATTCCAGCGGGTGCTGTGACAGGTAAAGACCCAAGAGTTCCCGCTCCCATAGCAGCTGCTCATGGTTGTCACCAGGTTTAGGCGGCGCTTGGAGTTCCAAACGGGGCCTGGAAGTCAGGGGGCCAAGTTCGCCGCCAAAAATATCTGTCTGGCCGCTGTCGGCCTGCTTTTGCAAGCGGGATCCGTAAGCAACCAATAGGTCCATGTTGTGCAGCAGCGTGAAGCGGTCACCGAAGCGGTCAAAGGCGCCGGCCTTAATTAAACTCTCCATGGCTTTACGGTTGACTACCCGGCTGTTAACCCGCGCCAAAAAGTCTACCAAGCTCTCAAAATTACCAGTGTGTCTGGCCCGGAGTATATCTTCAACCGCCCCGGTACCGACGTTTTTAATGGCAGCCATGCCAAAGCGGATCTGGTCCGAGCCCGGAACAACTGCAAACTCGACAAATGATTCATTGACGTCCGGCGGCAGCACAGTAATACCCATATGTTTGCACTCGGCGATCTCAATCGCCAGGCGGTCGGTGTCATCATAGTCGCTGGTCATCAGGGCCGCCATAAAGGCTGACGGGTAATGCGCTTTGAGATAAGCAGTCTGGTAGGCAATCATGGCGTACGGCGCCGAGTGGCTCTTGTTAAAGCCGTAATCGGCGAAGGCCTCCATACGCACCCAGAATTTTTCGGCAAAGCCACGATTGACTTTACTGTGCTCTATCATGCCTTCGATGAAGGCTGTTTTCATCTTTGCCATGGTGTCGCGCTGCTTCTTGCCTATGGCTTTTCTAAGGGTGTCGGCCTGGCCGCCGGTGAAGCCACACATGTCCTTGCTAATCTGCATGAACTGCTCCTGGTAGACCAGTACACCGTAAGTACTGCCGAGGGCGGCTTGCATACCGGTGTGCTCAAAGACGACTTTTTTCCGGCCACGCTTGCGGTCGATGTAATCATCGATAAACTGCATCGGTCCGGGACGGTACAGCGCGTTCATGGCGATCAGGTCATTGAATTCGGTCGGCTGCAGCTCTTTTAGGTAGCGCTTCATGCCGGCTGATTCAAATTGGAAAATACCAGTGGTATCGCCTCTTTGGAATAGTTCGTAGGTAAGTTTGTCGTCACGGGGTACAGCATTGATATCTATATCCTCACCATAGACCCGCTTAACGATGCGCAGGGCATTGTTAATGGTCGTCAGGTTGGACAAGCCTAAAAAGTCAATCTTAAGTAGTCCAAGTTCATCAATCGGACCCATTGAGTATTGAGTGGCAACTACGCCTTTCTGGGCCATTTCCAGTGGCGTGTAGCAGACGATGTCTTCAGGCGCTATAACGACGCCGGCAGCATGCACGCCATGAGAGCGGATAGTGCCTTCGAGCTGTACCGCCAGATCAAAAACGGTTTTAGCGGTTTCATTAGTCTGGTATTCACGCCTGAGATCATGGTCATTTTGTAACGAGGTCTTCAGCGGAATATGCCGGCCTTGGTTCGGCGGTGGGATCATTTTAGCCAGGCGGTCGGCTTCAACGTAAGGTACTTGCAGGACCCTGCTAACATCACGTACGGCGTTTCGGGCAGCCATCCTACCAAAAGTCACAATATTGGCGACCCGTTCTTTGCCATATTTTTCAAGGCAGTACTGAATAACCTCATCCCGGCGGCTATCTTGGATATCAACATCAACGTCGGGCATACTGATACGGTCGGGGTTCAGAAAACGCTCAAACAGTAGCTCATAAGCCAGCGGGTCAATTTCGGTAATTTTTAGGGCATAGGCTATGATTGAACCGGCCGCACTGCCCCGGCCTGGACCAAAAACGATGCCCTGGTCTTTACCCCAGTTAATAAAGTCGGCAATAATCAAAAAGTAACCGTTAAAGCCCATACTATCGACGATACTCAGTTCATATTCGGCCCGCTCCAAGACATGCGTCGGCAGGTCTTTTTTAATTGCCGCAGCGCTGAGCTTTTCAGCCGACTCGATAGAAACATTTTTGTAGCGGAAGGCCAGGCCACGATATAACAATTTCTCCAGGTAGGAACGTTCATTTTCGCCTTTTGGCACTGGGAATTTGGGTATCAGGATTTTGCCTAGTTCAATAGTCAGGTCGCAGCGCTCGGCTATTGCTTTGGTGTTGGTTATAAACTCCGGGTGGCTGGCGCCCCACCGCTTAATAATATCCTTGGGGTCGGTGACGTGCAGCTCAAACTCCTTGAGGCTCATGCGCTTTTCGTCGCTTAAGAACGAACCGGTTTGCACGCACAGCAAAATTTCGTGGGCATCGCGGTCGTCGGCATTAAGGTAATGGGCGTCACACGTAACCACACATGGTATATCTAGTTCGCCGGACAGCTTCATGAGACCGGTATTTATAGTTTCCTGTTCGTCCCATTTACTGGTGTGCAGCGGATGGCCATGGTCGGCGATCTCCAGGTAATAACGGTCGCCAAAGGCCTGTTTATACCAGGAGGCGATGTCTTTGGCTTGGGCGTATTGGCCTTGGCGAAGCGCGTCGCCGACTTCGCTGCTGGCGCAGCCGCTGAGGCATATCAGGCCTTCGTTGTGTTTTTCGAGCAACTGGCGGTCGATACGCGGCTTATAGTAGTAACCCTCTAGATTAGCTATGGTCGATAAGGCCATCAAATTCTGGTAGCCGGTCTGGTTCATCGCCAGTAGAATCAGGTGGAAGTTAGGCTTATCCTTACCGGGCTCTTTGTCGGTAAAACGGCGAGCGGCAATGTAGGTTTCAATCCCAATAATCGGCTTAACGTCTCGGGATCTGGCTGCTTTGTAGAATTCAATAGCCCCGCTCATGGTGCCATGGTCGGTTATCGCCAGAGCGGTCATACCCTGCTCTTTTACATGGTCCATAAGCTCGGGGATTTTGGTAAGTCCATCGAGCAAACTGTATTGTGTGTGATTGTGCAGATGCACATAGTCGCTGGCTTGCAGCGTTGTTTTTTTTGTGGCCAAAGCTAACCCCTATAGACCCCTCTGGTTATGCCACAATTATACCAGACCAGCGCGCTTGCTATTCAACTAATTTGGCCAACCGGTCCAGGCCGGCGGTAGCTCCGCGCTCCATGCCGCTGCCCACCATGCCTTCCAAGTCGCCGACGTNNGGAAATGGTTATTTGCTTGGTTTTACCGTCAGGCGTAGGCTCAAAAACCACTGACTCTGTCATGACGTGCCCGGCCCAAGGTTCATACTCAAACGTCCGGACGATTTTCTTGGGTTCATCAATTTCTTTGAACACCCCCCTAAAGGCGTTCTCCTTGCCGTCATCATCTAGGCTGACAAACCGCCAGGCGCCGTCTACTTTAAGCTCGAACTTATCGACTTTGGTGTTATCCCACCACTTTGGTATCTGCTCAGGGTCGGTGTGGGCCTGCCACAAGCGCTCTGGCGTCGCGTTAAACACGCGCGTTATTCTGACTTCTAAATTCTCTTTGTCTACCTCAAAATTAGTTTCTGCCATATACCCAGTCCTTTCTTTAGCTTAAAAATTCTTCTAATTTATCTATTGACTGCGTCCAGCCCATTTTCATGCCGGCCAATGGTCCTTCGGCCTGAGGTGTTACCTTGGTAACGACGACGTTAAGCGTCATTTCCGTCTTATTGCCCTGCCTATTAAATGTAACCGTGCAGAGATTCTCGAGTATTGGCTTGCCATCCGCCATAGCTTGCGAGCTAAATATAAGTTTTTGCTGGGGTACAACTTTTTTGAACTGGCCGTTCATTGGCCACTCCGACCCTTTTAATTCACCGAGTTCTTCGCCGGCCAGCATGACTATTTCGATTTCTCCGTCCGCCTCGGCCTCCCACGTGCAAACGGGGTTCGTAACTCCGCGTGGGCCCCACCACGCTTGCAGCTCTTTCGGATCGGTCCAAGCCCGCCATACGCGCTCTAGTGGCGCGTCTAGCACCCGGGTTATTGTTAGGTCATGGTTATTAGCTTGCGGCATAATGTACTCCTTTTACTCCTTATTCTTTTCTACATAGTTCTTAAGCCCGTCCGCGGTGTAATTCCAGCCCTCCTTAAAACCGTCAGCGGCAAAGTCGGGATTGTCAGCCGGAAAAGGCTCGATGATGTCATGTGTTAGCACTAGGCTGGTTTTAGTGCCTTTAGCAAAGAGCTCAAAAGTGACATGCGAGTCGCCGGGGTAGTCTGCGTAACGCCAACCGTAAACCAGCTTCTTGCCATCAACTATTTCTATGACTTTACTGATGTGCTGGTACTGGTGTTCTTCGTCGCGGCCGAGCTTAAAACTTAGTTCGCGGCCGACAACCGGCTCAAAATCGGCAAAAAATGGCAGCCAGTTTTTAAGTTCATTTTTGTCGGTCAGGGCCTTCCAGACCCTTGAAGTAGGCGCATTGATCACGCGTTTAATAACAAGTTGACCCATATTTTATTCCTCCGTCTCTTTTAAATAGTTCTCAAGTGAATCAAGCCGTTCTTCCCAAAGCCGGCGATATGCCTCCAGGTATTTGTCTACATTTGCTAAGGCTTGCGGTGACAGCCGTACCATTTGTTCTTTACCCCTCCTTCTCTTAATTATTAACTTCGCCTTTTCCAAAACTTTTAGGTGCTTGGATATCGCGGCAAACGTCAGATCGTACGGACTGGCAATTTCGCCCACGGATAACTCCTGGGATGAAACCCGCCGCAAGATATCGCGTCGCGTCGAATCGGCCAGCGAGGCAAATATATAATCTAAGTTCAATGCATATTCAACCATATAGTTGAATGATACATAGCTACGTTTTGTGTGTCAAGCGGATTTTTAAACTATTGGGGTTTTGATATAACTTTAAGCATCAGGCATTTCGCCGACGTAATCGTTGCGAATAAAGTCGATGAAAGCTTCGGTGCTATCACCGTAGATAGCTCTTCCTACATGTATTTTGGCTAGCAAGGCGCTTGGCATCATCTTTACTGGCTCTGCGCCTGACTCGCGGATTCTGTGGGCCGGTCCATATTCATGTTCGGTACTGCCTGATGGGAAGGGGTTGGCCACGAAAACAGGCACGTGCAGCTCATCAGCAGCTTGTTTAATAGCGCTGAAGTTGTCGGGATGGAAAGTAAAAGCACCATAAGTTACTACAACGACTCCCTCTAAATGGCCTTCGCTACCCGCCGACTCAATTTGCCGGCGGTCACGGGCTGGGTTTCTCCCTTGTTGAGCATGTATCACCTCTACATCAACATCTCCGCGGACAATTAATGGTTTAAACTCAGCATCAGCCCTTTTCCTGTTTGCAACCAGCCGTTTGATGCCGTCAACTGCAAAGTTCCCCGCATCAACAAGCGGTTCATGCAATGGAGACTCAAAAGCCTCAATCCTACTGTCATCTTTCTTCACAATCCCGACTTGGTTCATTGCGGAGCCCGAAGTACCATTCATAAACACAAAGTGGTGAGAGGCCTCTTCATCTTCAGATGCAAGATATAGGGCGGTTAATGCCCCGTCAATGTTAGCCGAAACGTCGTTTGGACTGTCTTCAATAGTTTTTTGCGCACCAACAAACCCTGTATTAAACGGCACGTTGGGGCCAAGCATCATACGAGATAGGGCGGAACTCTGTGCGAGTGTATCGGTACCATGTGTTATTAAGAATCCTGCAAAATTTTCCTTGAGGCTGTCGCTCATTCTTTCCCATGTTGCCGACATAAGCAATACGGTATCGGCAATTACATCTGGTGGCATCATTGAACTATCTATCATCTCAGGCAGTTGAATTGATGCGGCTTTAAATCTACCTCTTTTTGATGCCGGCAACTCATCTAGTAATGCGTCAGAGTCAAGCTTAGGCACTAACTCACCATCTTCTTTAACCATGGCGATAGTGCCGCCCGTACCAATAACAGCAACGATTTTTTCGTCAGTACCTTTGCGACGTTCCTGTGCATCAAGTCCCTCTAGTTCGCGAACCATATTTTCAGCATCGGCTTTGTTATAAAACTTCAGGTTATCCAAGTCGAAGGGATCTTCAAACTCACTACCAGGATTTGTGTCCAGTTCATATGTGCCACCTGCATTAGGCAAAAGCATCTCGGGCCTATAGGTAGCAAAGTCAAATGGAAACTGTGTTGCGCCATGTACTTCTTGCGTCATATTGTATAAGAATAGCATAAAAAGCACATTACGTCAACTTTGCCTGATGCCCTACTGACTTAACTACAGCTGTAGCTGCATGTCGGTTACTCCGGCTTTTTGTCAGCTACAGCCTCACGCGCCGCCGCATAGGCGTCAAATGCAACTTGGAATTCAGGGTGTTCGCCAAACTCGAGTTCGGTAGCAGCCGAAAGTACCTGACGGCTATAATCACCCAAACTAACACCGTATGCGTCGGCAATAACCGTTAGCCGGACGTACAATTCATGTCCGGGCCTGATATTTAGCCCGGGATGTTTGCTTTCTCTGCCAGGTGTTCTTTCCATCAGATTATTATATCTCTCTGTTAGCTTATAAACATGAGCAAAATACGAGGGTTAAGAGTCTGCGGTCTTTTAAAGTGGAGGCTACGTGGAGCAACATTCTGTTGCTGGTGGATTGATTCTGCGAAAAGAAACCTCAGTTAGTTCTATACATTAGAACATAACTAAACACTTTTTAAAAAATAAACGCCCGCTTATTTTTTCAGATAATCGCGAAGGTGGTCAATGGAACTTTGAGCATTCTTAATTGCCCGCTTGAGGTCCTGGTCTTCAGCGTCGCCCTCATGGATGGCACTTATTACTTCACGGGTTTTTTCTTTGCTGTTTTTGGCCTTCTCGAGCAGCACTCCCAGCTCTTTTTGAGCACGTGCGCTCAGCTTGGCACCACGCCCCTTCGATTCTTTAATAACTTTGTCCAGTTCGCTATGCAGCTGCTTGAGTTCCCGTTCGGCTTCTGCCCGGCTTTGCTTCGCAGCCGCTTTAATATCTCCCCGGGTTTCCTTGCCGCTTTTGGGGGCGGTTAGGACACCGGCAAGGTAGCCGGCGACTGCAGCTACACCGCTACCGATGGCCAGGCTTTTCAAATTACTGTGCTGGTTTTTCTTGCTTCCCATATTATTTACGATTCCTCCTTGCTTTCTTGGTCACTTTTACGATATTACGGATCAGCTTGAATAGCGCCAGGCGCCCCTCGGTGTTCTTAAAAACCTCAGCGGCTGATTCGACTGAGTCGATAACGCTTTCGGCCTTGGTTACCACGCGGCGGACGCTGGAGATTAGGCGCAAGGCGGCGATTGCCAGAGCTATGCCAAGTAATACCCAGATGCTTAATAGGACAGTCAGTGTAACCAGAAGTACGGTATCGGTGGTTGTCATACCAATACTATATAACTAGTTAGGTAATTAGCCCAATTTTTTTTGTAAATGCTCTTTTAGGCTAGGCCCTATATCGTCGCGCGCTAAGGCAAAATCGAAAACTGTTTTCAAATATTCCAGCGGGTTACCGGTGTCGTAATAAGTCCCGTTTTCAATTTCACATCCATAGATGTGATGCCCGTCTTTGATCATCTTCTGCATTGATTCCTGGATCATAAACTCTTGGGAGCCGTCATAGGTTTTCATTTGTTTTTGAAGGTAATCGATAATAACGCCGTCAAATACATAGCCGCTGACAGACGTGAGGTCAGACGGTGCCTGCTCACGAGTTCCCGGTTTCTCCACGATAGTTTCGATATCGTACAAACCCTTGGCAAGCTCATCGCCGCTAATATAGCCATAACGCTTGTAGTCTTCGTCGCCATCCCGGCGTATTGAAGTGACTACCGAACCGCCACGTTCAGCATGAACCTCAAGCAACTGTTGAAAACGACTAGGTGAAGCCTCGACAAAGTCATCGGCAAAGGTATATATGAAAGGTCCACTACCGATCAGATGGGCGGCATTGAGCAGTGGCGTGCCGGTGCCGTAAGGGCCTTTTTGGCGTATGTAGGCGAAATTGGCCAGCTCTGAAATTTTAGCCGTCTTTTCCAGCAGCTCGGTTTTGCCGCCTTGTTCAAGGTTGGCACGCAAATCGCTGCTCATCCGGTCAAAGTGGTCTTCCAAAGTTCGTTTGTGGTAACCGGTTACAATCACTATGTCGGTTATGCCGGCCACGCTGAGTTCCTCGACAATTTGCTGGATAATCGGTTTATCGATAAGTGGCAGCATCTCTTTAGGCATAGCCTTGGTCTGCGGCAGGAAACGGGTGCCAAAACCAGCAGCGGCAATGACTGCTTTGGTAACTTTTTGCTGACTCATTAGTGATGATTGTACCACGGGACAGGCGCGCCAAAAAACTCTATATGCAGTTGATGTAATCAAGCAGTCGGATTGCTGCTATTGCTAATTGAGTATATAATATAGATTCATGAACATGGATTATGAGCGAGAACTCACTACTTTAGCGGGTAATGTAGAGCCGCACGATCAAAAGATCAGCCCGGCGGTTATAGCCATAGGTACTGAAGCTCTGTATGGCATTGACACAAAATATGGGCCCGGCTCTGATAATCCGCGAGTGGCGCACGACGGGCCACATTCCCTGGCAGTAGCCCGACGTGATATTGAACTAACCAATTTACTGTACCGCTTCATTCCTCCAGAGCGCCGTGAGAATATATATAACTTCGGAATGTTGGTCGGCACCACGCACGATTGGGAGCAAACGCTCGGTTATGGTGTAAACGAGATTGCCAGCGCACATTATTTAATCGATAGGGTCGTCGAAAGCGGGGAGCCAAGCCTCAACACTCCTGAGGCCCATAGACGCTTGACGGCTGCCAGTCTGGCAACGGCCGTTGAGTTTAGAGACAACGGAGAAATTGTTCAGTTTAATCTGCGGACCGGCGAGCCTGATCCTCTAACTTACGTTGCCGGCTTCGTCGATATTAATGGCATTGCTATGGAAGGCTGGCGAAGAATGCTCAATGACGGATCACGGCACGGGCGTGAAAAATTCGGGCCAAACATGACTCTCGCCCAGCACTACGAATTTCTGTCAACCCAACGGCGGTTCATGCGAAAAAGGCTTAACGACCACCGTATACAAGAAGATATCGCCTACCACTTTCCAGATCATGCCGATGAGGTCTACAAAGTTATGAGACACGCCTATCACGCTAACATTCTGTCGGCTCATGGCATGGCAGTTAACCTTGGCAGGTTACCTGTGGGCCTGGCCGTAAAAGGCGTAGGAGCTATTGATAAAGTCGCGCTTAACAACAGGATTGGGAAAGCAGTATATAGGGCAATGACTATACCCGACTAGATGTCGAGTTGTTTTTTGATCAGATCCTGAGCGAGTTGCGGGTTGGCCTTGCCTTGGCTAGCCTTCATAACCTGGCCGACAAGAAAACCTATGGCCTTCATTTCGCCATGTTTTACGTCTTCTGCCGCTTTGCCATTGTCGCCCAGTACGTCCGCGACAATCTTGGCGATCTCGGCTTCATCGGATACCTGCACCAGTCCTTTTTCCTTAGCAAAACCTATCATGTCGGCCGGTATTGATGTTTCGCCCAAGGCCGCAATAAGCACTTCGTGGGCTTGGTTGGAATTCAAATCACCGGCGTTGAAAGAACCGTAGGCCCACTTGTATAGTTCAAGCCGGTCACTGTCGTCGAAGAACTGCGTTAGCTTGCCTTCCCGCCTTAGGGGAATCTCAACGTTTATCTGCCAGTTGGCTGTCTGCCGGGCGGCCTCCGGTTGATCTAGCAGCATTTCAATAAGCGGCAGGTAGGCTACCTGGCTTTCTTCGACTTCGGCGTCGAGCAAGATTTCAACTTGGGATACGTCAAGACCGAGCGAACTGAGCCGCTGGCGCCAGGCATCGGGCATCAACGGCATTTCAGCTTTGATGCCTTTTATGTAATCAGCTTCAATAACAACCGGTGGTATATCCGGATCGGGCATGTAGCGGTAGTCATCGGCGTTCTCCTTGCTGCGCTGGCTCAAGGTTTTTTGTTTGGCGTCGTCCCAGCCACGGGTTTCCTGGACTATTCTTTGGCCCTTTTCAAGCCGTTCTATTTGCCGCTCGACCTCGTAATCGACAGCTCGCTCGACACTGCGGAAACTGTTGAGGTTTTTGGTTTCCCTACGGGTCCCCAGTTCATCTGTTTGACTGACACTGACGTTGACGTCAAAGCGCATATTGCCGTAGTAAAGATTGGCATCCGACACATCGGCATAACGCATGAGCAGATAGAGCTCCCGGGCATAGGCTTTGGCTTCGGCGCTGCTATGCATATCAGGTTCGCTGACAATTTCCAGCAGCGGCGTACCGGCCCGGTTTAAATCGACCAGGCTGTAGTCTGACCCTGCCGGATGTGTACTTTTGCCGGCGTCAGCTTCCAGGTGCGCCCTGGTGATGCCGATGGTTTTGGGCTGGCCGTCAACCACAATACTTACCGAACCGCCGATTACAATTGGCTCGTCGAACTGCGTTATTTGGTAGCCCATTGGCAAGTCCGGGTAAAAATAATGCTTACGGTCAAACTTGCTAAAGGGCTGCGGGCTGCTATTTAAGGCGAAGGCCGCCCGGGCGGCTAGGTGGATAGCCTCGGCGTTAAGTACCGGCAATGCTCCCGGCAAGCCGAAACAGATATGGCTNNCTCGGCCGGTGCTGGCAATGACCGCGTGCAGTTCGATGTCGCAAACATCAACTCGGGCATCGTTGCCGACGGCGGCAAACAGTTTGGTTTTGGTCTTGAGCTGCACATGGCATTCAATACCGATGGTTGGGCGGTATTTAGCTCGGGTTTTAGCGTCAATCATTGCTCTAAGGCCCCCAAATCCCTTAAGGCCTGTCTAAAGCCGGCCAGCGCCTGGGCAACTTCTTTTTTCTTGAGCGTGCGAACGTCAATTTTCTTATTCATCCTTTGGCAGTACTTGTGGCTGAGCCAGACGCTGCCATTATCAGTAAGCTCGTGCTGGGCGGCGACCAGCCGCGCGCCGGTTGTTTTGCCTTTGAAGTGTCGCTGTTTTAGCGCCTTATCTAGCAGGTCATCAGCCTCTGCCAGAGCCTTAGGCCAGGTCTTGCGGCTGGCACAATTTTTTTGTAAGGCTTTCCAGCGCTCCGTGAAGCGTTTCACATTAAGTTTCTTGGAGTGGCGGCGGAAGGTTAACCTCATTTCAGCAGATCCTCGGCGCTACCTGCCAGTGCCAGCAGCTGCTTGTCGGCTTTTTGCGGGGCCATCAGCTGCAGGCCAACCGGCAAATTACCGCTTAGGCCGGCCGGCAGGCTGATCGACGGGCAACCAACCATGTTGGCAGCAACTGTCATAACGTCGCACAGGTACATCTGCAAAGGATCGGCGATGGCTCCGATTTTAAAAGCCGTTGTCGGTGCGACCGGGCCAACGAGAAAATCGAATTGTTTAAAAGCGTCATTGAATTCATTAATTAGTTTAGTCCGGACAGTTTGGGCTTTCTTATAATAGGCATCGTAGTAGCCGCTGCTAAGGACATAAGTGCCGATCATAATGCGCCTTTTGGCTTCTTTGCCAAAGCCAATCTCGCGGGTTCGGCGGTAGCTGGTTTCCAGGTCTTTGGCTTCTGGGCTGCTATAGCCGTAACGCTGGCCGTCATAGCGGCTTAGGTTGCTGCTGATTTCGGCGGGAACCAGGATGTAATAGACAGCCAGTGCCAGCGGCAGGCTGGGTAGGCTAACTTCGCTAACTTCGGCGCCAGCCGCCTGTAGTTTAGTTATAGCCGTCTCTACCACCGACTTAACGTCATCTTGCAATCCTTCGGCCATCCATTCTTTGATCAAACCGATTTTTTGCCCCTTTAAGCTGGCATGCGCGCCTACGTAGCTGTCCTGACGCTCAATCGTAGTACCGTCCAAATCGTCGCGGCCGGCCATGACATCAACGACCAGGGCGGCGTCACTGGTGGTCCGGGCTAAGGTACCGACCGTATCGGTGCTGCTGGCCATGGCTACAATACCGGAACGCGACATCAGGCCGTAAGTCGGTTTGTAGCCGACACAACCTGACATACTTGCCGGCTGCCGGGTGGAGCCACCGGTGTCGGTACCGAGCGCGAACGGGGCCATGTCCAGCACCACGCTGGTGGCCGAGCCGCCGGAGCTGCCACCGGGAACGCGCGAGGTATCGTGGGGATTCTTAGTAACAAAAAAGTCGCTGTTTTCAGTGGAAGCGCCGTGGCCAAAGGCGTCCATATTGGCTTTAGCGACACAAATGGCCCCTTCGGCTTCAAGCTTTTCGATCACTGATGCCTGGTAAGGCGCGCTGAAACCCTTAAGTATGTTGCTGGCGGCGGTTGTTTCGGCTCCGTATACCAGAAAATTATCTTTGGCAATAAAGGGCACGCCAGCCAGCCGGCCGGCGTTTTTACCGGCTGCAACAAGGCCATCGATGGTTTTGGCTCGCTCCTTGGCACGGTCAGATGTCGTGGCAATAATAGCTTTGTAGTCCTGTTGGTCTTCGATGGTCTTGAGCGACTTTTCAACAAGCTCGAGGGCCGACGTCTTGCCAGCTTGCACGTCTGCAGCCAAATCGGCAATCGGTAACCACTGGCTGCCCATTATCCAATTATCCGTTTTACTTTTATCAGGTCGTCTTTTACGGTTGGTACGTTCTTGAGGAGGTCTTTTGGTTCATAACCATAATCCCGCATTTCGTCGTCCCGGGTAACACTTAACAGACCGGTCACCTGATTGGTTGGCTTAAGGCCAGTAGTGTCGGCGTTCTGCAGTTGCTCGACGTAACCTAAGATTGCCGACAGCTCGGACGTGAACTCGGTTATCTCGTCTTCGTCAAGGTCTAAACGGGCCAATTGCGCTAATTTCAATATGTCGTCCCGTTTTAACTTCGCCATAATCAACATATTGTAGCAGAGCCAGCACTAAAAGTTTAATATTTTCCCCTGTTAATCTGTCGACAAATAAAAGGGCTTTACAAAGCCTAAAGTTAGGAATACGCTAATGCTGGAGTGTGAAATTTTTCACAGTAAACCCTTATGGCAGTAGCGCCAGCAGAACTGTACCAGCCGCAATCACCAAGCCTTAGGCTAGTAGAGCCAGGCAGCGTCCAGGAAATTGGTGATATCCTTGGCTATACATATATACCTCAAAGTAAGGAGAATGGCTGCGATTTAGTCGGGTTGGCACAGTTGCCGGCCGCTTATTTGCGCGGACTTGGCCAGGCGGCCTCACACTTATTACACCACTACAATATCGGCGATCAATCTGATGCCGAGTGGCCATACCCCCAGAAGCGGGAGTTCAATGTCAACGGCCACATCTTAGAAGCACACATTACTGAAGCTAATCCCGAAATGGTCGTTAAGCCCGAAGAAGCAACTACTCAGTTTATACTCCTAGGACTGGGAGAAATCCCCGGCGTCGGTAGTAGCTATCTATGGCACATGGACAATGCAATTGGCTATCCGGACAGGCGGGTAGTAACTCTGTCGACACCCGGTATGGGCCGTCATACGCTGCCGATTCGAGACGGTTATAACAGATTGCTTGAGGAAACGGCCGCTGAAGACTTCGAGGTGGTTCGTGAAATTGCCGGAGACTCGCCGGTTAATATAGTCAGCGATTCGCTAAGCACCAAGCGAGCGTTCTTGCTGTCAGCTATCAACCTGGCCGCTAGAGGGGAGTCGCAAATTGATATACGGCGCGTCAAAGCCTTAGCCCCGGCCATGGGTGCCCGTAACGTAGCCGAGGAGGAAAGATTCACAGATGTTAGTGCCGATGATAAGAAATTTATTCAGGGCGAGACAAATAAGTTCTACCGTCACATGCCTGGCAACATTCTCCACGAGCTCCTTGCCCGCCCCGAAGCAGTTGGGGCATGCACGGCAGTCCTTGGGGCGTACGCCCTGTCCCCGCACAAACTCCCGTTTCGGGCGGCCACACTTGCCGGTAATGTAAGAAGCGCCCAGGAAGGTGTCGATTGGGAACTTATCAAGGAAGTTGCCCGTGGCCATAGGCTGCATATACTAGCTGGAGCCGATGATCCGCTGGCTAAAGCACAGAAGGAACAAATGCAGGCGATTATCAAGCAAGCGCCGGGAACCCAAGTTCGTATCTTAGAAGGTTATGGGCACGTTTTGACAATTGACGGGCCTGGCATGGTTGAGCATCTTACCCAAATGGAGCTGGACGAGGCGGCTTAGTTGGGGTCGTGAAAGAAATCTAATACCTGAGAACCAAGTTCGGTAGGCCCGAAGAGGCGCAAGGGTTTGCCTCTTCTGCCCGGCCCGCCCACGCGTTGCTGAATTTCAATTAGCTCAATATTCACAAATCTTTCCAAGGTAAGATTCACAGATCTTCGAGAAAATTCTGTTATGGCAATCAGTTGCGGTTCGGTAAATGTCTCATTGGCCACTAACACGTGACTTGCAGCCTGTAGTACAAGAGCTTCATCCGGGAATAAATCTTTTTCCAAAGTACCTTCCATAATGAGTAACCTCGATGCTTGTCTCTTCGCATCATATAACTGACCTAATGTTTGTTCCTCAAACGCCATAGTTTAGCTATTAAACCCCAGGCCATCTGCCTTTGCAAGCATGAGCCTATACATTATCCGGCTTCTGTCAAACGATGGGTGGGGACTCGATGTTGCCCACATCAAAGAGGTGCCGTCTTCCATGACCGGATTTCAAGAAAGGGCTGACAACAGCTTTTGTATCATCTTGCATTTCTAAGGCTTCTTTGCTGAGATGGGCAAGCTTTATCAGGCGAACACCGGCAACATCCAACGCCGTGCTTGATATTCGCAGTTCTGAAAATGGTGAACCATCCGAAGTGTGCTTTGTTTCAAAAAAGGTCCCNNTCGCTCATTATATCGTACATGTGTTCGCGGAACTTAATATCAATTGGCGGCTTAATTCCAACAATGCTGTCATGGCCTTCTGTAGCCATCTCAATTTCAAAATCGGGTTGGGACATTAAAAATACCTGCTATTAATTTAAATATAGTATTACAGATATACTTATTTTTGTCAACGTTTGTAACTATGAAAGGCCGGCCGATTTATCAATGCCGAAGGTTTCTTCGACGTTGAGTTCATGGCCATCATATATAAGCTTGGCGTAGGAAGTGTTTTGCATTGCACCGGGTGGTAAATCACTGAGGGTTGCATAACCCAGCTTGATCAGAAGAGCTCGCAAGGCCCCGCCATGGGCAACAATTAATAGCGTCTCGCCGGGGTGTTGTTTGGCTAGGTCTTGTAATGCTTTAATATACCGTACTGACACCTCATGATCACTTTCAATATCCGGCCGGTGCTTGTGTGTCCAGCGCTTGTCATCCGGCATTTTCTGATAATGTTCGGCCTTATGCATAGCCCGCCAATGTTTGGCGGGCGTGCCTTCCATCTGGCCAAAACTCCTCTCGCGTAGCTGGGTTAACTGATGATCCTTGATGATGCGTCTGCCTGATATTAGTTCTGCTGTCTTAATGGCCCGCTGCAGGTCAGAAGTGTATATTTCGTCAAATTTAATATGTGACAGTTTTCTGGCTAGAACTTTGGCTTGGGTTTTGCCTTCAGCAGTTAGGTCCGTATCGACGTGCCCGCTTAAAACGTCATCTCGGTTATTGACAGATTGGCCGTGGCGGACAATGTAGATCGTGCAATTACTCATAACTTTAATTCTATTACACAACGGTAGGTATTTTGCTAAAATACCTCTATCTTTTATGTAAGATTTGTCCCGAGGCATCCCTAGGATCATCTACAAATCTTTCCAGAATGGTTTCAGCCATCGCTGCCGCTACGACTGCAGCAAATTTGCCACTGTTGGAGGCAAGTACTTTATCTAACTTGCTGGCCTTTGGTAATGGAAGTGGTGTCCTGTTGCGAATTAGGGCGTTTAATTCTCCTAACTTAAACACCTCCCGAGGTGATACAGTATAAATTCCACCATCTTCATAGTCATCCCGGGTACGCAAATCAAGCCAGTCAAGTAGGTAAACACCCCGTCTATAATCTGGATCTACTTGGCGAACATCTGCCTTGAAAACTTCTCTAACAACACTAGGATCTGGTAGCTGGTCGTCCTCTGCTTCACTATCTCTGAGTAAATATACTGTGCTGCCAATACCAAGTCTGCCGTACGATTCTTGTATTCTGCTTTCTAAGTCGCTCACCACATACCACTTTCAAAAATGTAACCATTACTTACGAGGGACTTATAGTCCCCGTTTGCTTAAATATTGATACGAATATTAACATAAATATAGCTTTTTGTCCACACTTCAGGCCGAACCAGCAGTGCTATAGCTTACATTTTGGCTTTAATGTCATCGATCAGGTCCCGTAGCTCGATGGCAACTAAATCCATGTATACTTGTTGGAATGCAGGAACTCCCCGTTATCAACCGTACCCAGGAGTTGTACGAAGCTGTTTGCAAGATTGCCGAGAAGTTACCGGCTCTTAAGCAACAGACGGTCGGTAGGCGTCTTGAAAATGGTATACTGGAGCTTTTGGAGTTACTTATCATGGCTAAACATGCGCCAGCAGCTCATAAAAGCGCTTATTTGATCAAAGCTTCGGCCCGAGCTGAGATTGTTCAATTCCAACTGCGCATTCTGTTGACTCAGAAGCTGGCAAATGAGACGACCCTTCATCAATTGCAAGCCAAAGTAGTCGAAATCAGCCGCATGGTCGGTGGCTGGCGTAAAAGTGTACAGTAAATCAATACACTATAGCGTAAGTAAAGTCTTGTCTGACGATATGTATGCCTCACCAGGAACCGCACACCATCGTTCGGGTTCGCATGCTCGTTCGACCTGTCAGGGTTCAGCTCACCGTCGTTCGAGTTGACATTCGGACCGTAGGAATCGTCGCCGTCCACAATGGTTCTCTAGTGCTTCCTGATTCCGTCCGTCCGCAGACAGCAGAAACTTCAGCCGTTTTACACTAGACGCACATGGGGCAAATATATCTCATTTGATTACCGACAATATATGAATCCAGTCAGCCCACCTGACGACTCACCGTCTTCAATTGGCAATCCAAATAGACTAGCTCAGTTTAGCAAAAGAAAAAATAGAAAAGAAGTACAAAAGCCTAAGCTTCAAGATTGGTCTGCCCCATCAGGAACCGCACACCACCGTCCGGGAACGCACGCCCGCCCGACCCGCCAGGGTACAGCTCACCGCCGTCCGAGCGGACAGCCGGACCGCAGGAACCGCCGCCGTCCACAGGCTTCATGTCGTGCTGTACCAATCGGGAAAAAGTAGGACCGTCCAAAACAACACCGTCATAGGCTTCCGCCTCGGCAGCATGGGCAAATACATAATCGCCAAATGAAGGCAGCCATAGAGCGGTATTCGCTCGTGGTGTAGCCGCATAGGCATCTATCTTGGCTTGAGCCGTCTGCTGCTGCTCTGTCCAGGTTTGGTCAACAAGGTATAAACCGGTTTCTGTTTGATGATCGCCACCTTGGAGCCAGCCTACCACGCGGCCTTGGAATGGTTTTGCAGGTGCGGTAACCTGTTCACCAATGCGGCGTTTGTTGAGTTCAACGCTTGAGAATTGTGACCAGAGCGGTTGCCATGGCTCATACGCCTTGTGTCCAGCAGCTTTATATCTTTCTAGGAGCGCTTCAGTAGTGAGTACTTCAGGATCCAGATCAAGGCTGTAGCGGATTGCCACGCCGGCTTCACCAGCTTGAGAATCACTTTCTCTGGCTCCACTAAATTGTTTGACCTGTTCTCCAACAACGTCAGCGAGCTCGTTACTGTGCGGATAAATCTGTAGTGATACTAGAGTTTTTACAATGATTCCTGCAGCGTCACTTCTACTGACGCCTGCTTGTTCTACAGCAGCAGCGATAGGGGTACCTATTTGCTCAATTTCACCGGTTGGAAAGTTTGGCACGGGAGTTATCTCCTTAACTTAGGGTTATTATACCTACTAGCTTAAATATTGTCAAACATATTTTCGGATGCCTCTTCTAATAAAATCCACGGCAAGCGAGCGTGGGCTGATTTGACAAGTGGTAAGGCCTTATAGCTACTAATATTACGGGTGGTAACTTTTGTCATAATATCTTTAGTAGTGTGGCGATCTACCACCGCAAAATTTTTCGTAATAGCATGACCAAGAAATTTCAGACCATATTTGGCCGCTACCACCACGTCGTTTTTAGGGTTCAGTGACAGATGTAGGCTCGATTTTAGATAGCTGGCAGCTTCATCTCGGAACGTATGAGCAAGACGCTGATTAGGGCAGAACAGTAGAAAATCATCACCATATCTGATATAAGCTTGCGGTTTTAGGCTATGACGGATAAATCGATCGAATTCATTAAGATAGATATTGGAAAATATCTGACTGGTGAGATTGCCGATGGGGATACCATGTCTTGGCAAAACGCTGTAACTGTCAATAACCTGTTGACATAGCCAGAGGGCAGTTTGGTCATAGCCGATTTTACGATTAAGACAGTCCATTAAACGATCGCGGCTAACACTGTCAAAGAATTTGGTAATGTCAGCTCGCCATGCATAGCTGGTCTTATATCTTTGTAAAAATGTTTGTGTTCTTGTTAAACACTTATGCAAGCCTTTGTTGGCTCTGCATGACCACACATCTGGATCAAAGCTAGGATCAAAGCACTGCAGCAAATAGTCATAAAGTAGTCGATGAACGACCCGGTCACGTACCGTAGCTACCGCTAGATCACGACGCTTCTTCTCGTGGAGTATTACTGCCTGGTAGCCCGCATGCCGATAGGATCTACTCTGTATTTCAAAGACTAGTTGAGCTATATTAGCCTCTAAACTGTAGGCAAATGCGTCAATACCGGGGCTTGGTCGTTTAGCCTTTCTAAATCGGCACCAAGCCCGATGAACTGCGGCATAATCGGTGCGCAAAATATCCTGGCTCATTGTTGCTACATTTTGGCTTTAATGTCTTCAATCAGGTCCCTTAGCTCGGCGGCGGCTTCGAACTGTAAGTTTGCCGCAGCCAGGTCCATTTGCGATGTAAGATCCCGGATCAGGCTGCCGTATTCGTCTTTAGGTATCTTTTTAAGGTCCAGCTTGGCACGCTTGGCTTCATCCGTCCGTTCCAGGCTCATACCTTTTTCAATGGCCCGCTTGATGCCAGTAGGGGTGATGCCGTGTTCGGTATTATAGGCTTCCTGTATCTTACGGCGCCTGGTGGTTTCGTCCATGGTTGTCTGCATGCTTTTCGTAACCCGGTCGGCGTACATGATGACATGGCCTTCTTCGTGACGGGCGGCGCGGCCGACAGTTTGGATAAGGGCTTGTGTGCTGCGCAGGAAGCCTTCTTTGTCGGCGTCAAGAATGGCTACCAACGCCACTTCCGGCAGGTCAAGCCCTTCCCGGAGTAAGTTTATGCCGACCAGCACGTCGTAGACGCCAAGCCGTAAGTCACGCAAGATGTCTGTCCGCTCCAGGGTATCGATATCGCTGTGCAGGTAGGCTACCTTGACGTTCAGGTCCTTTAGGTAGTCCGACAGGTCTTCACTCATGCGTTTGGTCAACGTCGTCACCAGCACCCGCTGGCGCTTCTTAACCGTCGCCCGGATCTCGGCGAGCAGATCATCTATTTGGCCTTCGATCGGCCGGACTTCGATCGGCGGATCAAGCAGTCCGGTCGGGCGGATAACTTGCTGGGTGGGTTCCGGGCTGCGGCTTAGTTCGTAATCTGCCGGCGTCGCGCTGACGTAAATTGCCTGGTTGACGTGACGTTCAAACTCCGTAAATGTCAGGGGCCGGTTATCTAGGGCGCTTGGCAAACGGAAACCGTGTTCAACCAGCACTTCTTTGCGGGCCCGGTCACCGTTATACATGCCGCGCACTTGGGGCAGCGTCATATGTGATTCGTCAATAAACATCAGGTAATCGTCCGGGAAATAGTCGAGCAAAGTGGCCGGTTGTTCGCCGGGCTGGCGGTTAGTGAGATAACGGCTGTAATTTTCAATGCCTTTTACGAAGCCCGTTTCTTGCAGCATTTCGAGATCAAAACGGGTGCGTTGTTCCAGCCGCTGGGCTTCTAGCAGCTTGCCGTCTTTTTTAAACAGGTTTAGCCGGTCGGCTAGTTCTTTTTCAATCTGGCCCAATGCCATGCGGAGCTTATCTTGCGGCGTCACGTAGTGCGAACCGGGGAAAATTTTGTATGACTGCAGATTGGCCAGAATTTCGCCGGTAAGAGGGTCGATCTTGGTAATCCGCTCGACTTCATCGCCGTAAAATTCAATTCGGTAGGCCAGCTCTTCACCGGCTGGGAAGACGTCAACCACGTCACCGCGTACCCGAAAAGTACTGCGGTGAAAGTCTATATCGTTCCGCTGGTATTGTATGTCTCCCAGGTGGCGCAGAAACTTGTCGCGCACCGTGCGGTTGCCGACTTTCAATTCAATCGACAGGCTGTTGTAATCTTCCACTGAACCGATGCCGTAAATACAGCTGACGCTGGCCACAATGATGACGTCCTTACGGCTTAGCAGGGCGTCAGTAGCGGCATGCCGGAGACGGTCAATCTCTTCATTGATCTGGCTATCCTTTTCAATGTAGGTATCGCTCCTGGGTATATAGGCTTCCGGTTGGTAATAATCGAAGTAGCTGACGAAATAATGCACGGCGTTATCCGGAAAGAAGTGTTTGAATTCACCGTATAACTGGGCCGCCAAGGTTTTGTTATGACTGAGCACCAAGGTCGGGCGCTGCACATTTTGAATTACATTAGCCGCCGAGTAGGTCTTGCCGGATCCCGTCACTCCTAGCAAGGTTTGGTTATGCAGGCCTTCATTTAGACCCGTAGTCAGGGCGGCAATGGCCGCCGGTTGGTCGCCGGTAGGCTGAAAGTCGCTCTTAAGGCGGAATTTACTCATCCTCTCATTGTAACAAGCCCGGGGCCGGCAATGCTAAACCGCCTTAGCCGGCTGCAAAGGAATCGGTTTTGTCGGGACGCAAGTACCAGTGCTGGTCGCGGTGCTCCAGCAGGTTGTGAATATCCTCGTACCGATCATCGAGAATCTTAATAATACGCTTAACGAGACGGTCGGGGTCATCATCGTATATAACCAGGTTGTCATCAGGCGGTTCTAAGGCCTCCATTAGCTTGGGGATTTGATCGGCAGTTCCGCCGCTACCGGTCAGAATGCCGCAAGGTTTGTGAGCCTCGAGAGCTGATGTGAACTCATGAAGACTGCCAAACCGGCCGCCAATCGTTATAACGGCATCGCTCGATTGCACGAGATACAGGTCCCGGCCAACATAATGAAGGCCGGTAAAATTAATAAAGTCGAAACAATTACTGGGCAAACGGTATTTTCTTAAATGCTCACGCAAACTGACAGCTGGGGAAAAACCGATACTCATGCCGCCGGCCCCTTTGGCTCCATGCGCCGCATAGTAAGGCAAGCCGATGGTGGCGCCTGTCGTCACGATATGGCCACTAACGGCAATCGCCCGCCCGACTTCACGGGCTAACCCGGCATCGGCTTTGACGGTTGAGCCGGAGGCCGCCCCAGACACGCAAATAGAGTAGCGCAGCATACGGCCCTTGTCTGGCGCTGTTGCACTCATGCAGCTACCTGTTCCTCGGCAAGAATTGGCTGCAGCTGCGACAGGACGGCCTGTTCGATCGGTTCATGCTTAAGATAGCGTAGCAGTAGTTCATGCCATAATGAGCGCTGGAAATAATGTACTACCCGGCGTTCAAATGGCAGTTGGTTGCAGCAGTTCAGGGCGGCGTCAACTATGTTCATGGAGACCGGCTGCTTGCCTGCGTCAAGCAAGCCAAGGTAGGCCGTACGGTCCCAGAACTTCAAATCGGGATCGATGGCGGCTAGCGCCTTCTCAACGCCATACCAGTCCATGTCTTCAAGCTGTACGTACGGTTCAAAAACCGCTTCTTTAAAATTGTCTTTGAGGCGCGAGTAGTAGCGCTGTATAAGATTCCAAGACAGCGGTTGGTCGAGTAGTTTGGAGCTGAGCCTGGGCTCACCTACGGCAATGTCGCGAACAATAGAACCGAACTCCGGTTTTACCTGGTTGAGTTTGAGAAAGGTGCTACAGGCCCGGATCTCATTCAAATCGTGCAGCGCCAACGTCAAGCTGGCAGTGACTGCCCCTGCCGGTATCTGGTCGACGGATAGAGGCAGGAAAACAATTACGCCCAGCTCTTTGAAAGACAGTATATTGTGCCGGTGCTCCTTAACTACGCTATCTGCCAAATCACGCCAGTGCTTGGACGTCGGCTCAATTAAGGCGATGCCCCTGGTTTCAAAATCCCGTGAGCGTAAATTCTTGTAGCTGCCTAAAAAGTGTGTTTGCCAAGCTTCGCCTTCGCATAGCCAGGCCGCAGCCAAAGCCAATGCCGGCGCTTCGTGTTTTAGAAAAGAGTTTAGCGAGCGGTAGCCAAGACGTTTCATGGCCTTTTTCGGCGGTTGGCGTTTTAGCAGCGACCGTAGGACGTTTGACTTTAAGGCAAAACAGCGCCGGGAATCTGGCAGCTCCTTGATAGCACGTATCATACCAGCCACGACGTCGGCCTCGGCCGAGATATGCAGTGCCGCCTGGGTCCGTAGGTGCTTGGTCAGTTGGGCGTCATCGCTAGCTACACGCTCTTGTAAGGCGTGATAAAGTTCGGCAGCGGTAGTATCCAGCGGGTCAAGCCCCAGCTCACGGAGTTTGTTCTGGGTTTCGTGCATAATCTCAGTGGAAAAACGGATGTCGGTGCTAGTATTGCCGTTAGCCGATTCCAGCTGGCGCAAACCGTTGCGGAAAGCCGGCTCGTCGGCCTGCAAGGCAACCGATAGGAAACGGGTCACTGGTGCCACCCCAAACTGAGTGTATGTTTTTGCAGCATATACATATCCTGTACCTTTAGATTACCATAAGCGTCGAGGGGTTGAAATGTTTGTTTTTGTCAAAAAAGTTAGAACGGCGAAGGTTTGTACCAGTCCGGCGATTTCCTCAGGAACTCCTCGAGCTCTTTTTCAGTGGGCAGCCCGGCTTGGGCCCCAACTTTTTGCACTACGTTCATTGAGCTTATCGGGGCCCACTGCAAAGCACCTTCCAGGTTGTTGCCTTTTATAAGGGCGGCTACGAAGGTCGAGGCAAAAGCATCGCCGGCACCGGTCCGTTCTTTCGGAGGTGCTGGATCAGGATACAAAGGCATTTTGAGCCGCTGGGTTCCATCGCTGGCATAGGCCCCGTCAGGTCCGTCGGTTATAACGGCTGTCTTAGCACCCANNATCCAGCAGGTCATGAAGGTTGCCATGGTCGCCGCCGGTGACGAGCACCGCTTCTTCGCGGTTTAGAATCAGGACCTCGCTGCGGGCGTAGATCCGCTTCAGGCGCTCGGTACCGGCTTCCATCTGGAAGGTCCCTGGCTGGAAGGCTAATTTGACGTCCACGTTTTCATCCAGCCAATCGGCTACCTGGTCATGATAGGGAATGGCATGCTGGCTAATTGAGCTGAAATAGGCCCACTTTGGTACTTCGGCCGGGCGGAGGTGTGGCCAGTGGTAATCGTATTCTTCGTGCTTAATAAGGATGGTGCGCTCTTCTTTGTACCACAGGACGTAATGATAGTTGCTCTTCTTATTGGGGTTAATCCTAACGAAATGGGTTTTGACATTATCTTTGTGCAAGCTGGTGATCATGTCACGGCCGTGTTGGTCATCGCCAACATTGGTCACGAAGGACGCATCAAGGCCCAGACGGGCGAAGGCGACGGCGGCGTTTGAGGCATTACCGACCGCTTCCAGGATTTCGGCGTGGTCATACGGCAGTTTGGTCCCGAATTGCATGGCCAGCCACTTGCCCTGGTCGTTTTCATAGGTAAGCGCCTGCTCATCTATCAGCTTAATAAAGGCATCGGTAACTATATCGCCGATGCATACCACGTCTGCTTGTTCTGCCACAGCTGCCCACTCCTTATATTTGGTTTAACGTCAGATCCGCTTATGTTAGTGTACCATGGCTTTGCCGGCGGAGTTAAAATCGTCAATTTTACTTTCCACCACTGCCTGGACGGCCGCGATGACGTCTTTAGATATCAGCTTGGCGACCGAATATTCGTTTTTGTTTTCGCTCAGCACCTTCTCCAGCGCCGTGCGGTAAGCGTAGCGCATGTCGCTGTTTATATTGATCTTGGTAACGCCGATCTTGACGGCGTCCCGGAAGTAGTGCCCGGGCGTATCACTGCCGCCATGTAAGCTGATGTTACAGTCAATCGCCGAGCGGATACGCTGTAACAACTCCAGGTCGAGAACTTTAGGTACGGGGTACTTGCCGTGCAGATTACCGATTGCCGCCGCATAGGTGTCGATGCCGGTTGCACTAACGAAGGCCTGGGCGCCGACCGGGCTGGAGAAAGTCTTCTTTATTTCCCCGTAGTCTATATCTTCGCTGTGCACGTTGGATGAGCCGCCGAAGTAATGCGGCTCGCTTTCCACCATCGCGCCGGTCAGCTTGGCGTATTCCACTACCTCTTTGGTAGCTTCAATTATTTCGACGTCGGTAGCATCATGATTGGCTTGGGAGATGTCGATGTGGATAAACTCAAAACCGGCTTCAATGCCGGCCTTGGCGGCTTCCACGCTTGGGCTATGGTCAAGATTAACGTAGACCTCGACGCCGTAGTCAGCTTTGAAGTTGTCGACCAGGTCGCGGACATTATCCAGGCCGATATCGTCAACTTCGCCTTGGCTGACCTCGACAAGCACCGGCGCGTGTTTTTTCAGTGCGGCTTGGATAACTGCCCTTAGCGTGGCTTCGTCGTCGAGATTAAAGGCTCCGAAGGCCCAATGTTCGGAGCGGGCCTGCGCCATCCGGTCCCGGGCTTGCTGACAGTTACTTCTGATCTGCTGAAGGGTTAAAGGCATTGCCTTAGAAGTATAGACGCTTATGGTTTAATCGGAAAGGTATTAGTGCGCTTTTTATCGACTAGTTTGTGGGGGGAATGAGACTCATCGTCTGGTGGGCTTTATCGACTATGCGGTTAGTGGCGGATCGCTTACTTTGGCTGCGGTACAAAACCGGCGCCGGCTTAACGCGGGGGGTAAATTGTATGATCTGATGGTCACTATCCGAAAACCCATAAGCTTGCCGTTCTCTCGGTAAGTTTAGCGAAATATCATGGAGTTCCTTCTCTAGATTATGAATTGTTCGGCGTTTCTTTCGTCTGTTAATCAGGCTGGTTACGGCTGCCAGGCCCGCGCCCACCGCCAGAGCTTTCTCAATGCTTAAATGGTCGCCAGTATTATTACCGATGACTTCAGCTAACCCAGTGTATAACGCGGTTTTACCTGCAAACAATATTTTTGGTATCTTGCCGCGCATAAACCCTAGTTGCAGCAAAAGTGCCGTTTCTCTATCGGTAAGCTGGTCTCTTTTACTTGTTTCGCCTTGGGCATAATGGGTTAGTTCGTGCTTTAGCGTTTTATCCATGTCAGCCAAACTGTCTGACTTCACAAATGATCCAACTAAAATCAATATATCCGATTCCGGAGCCTGGGGGTCATACTTTTTAGCGTCGATAGGATCATGAAGCCGCACCCCTTTACCCAGCCTGTGGCCCATATATTGCTCCAAACCACTAAAGNNATTCAACAGCGGCGGCAGGCGCAATGTCGATGGATTCTAAATAATGGTTGACCGCACGATCAACACTTATACCAGGCTCGTTCATGGTAGATTAGTTTACAATATTTTTATGAAAAGAGCAACACTTACAAACCGGCTGCGGGACTTACTCGAAAGAGCTTGGCGCGGGCTGCCGCGTTGCCCGCTTGAATAGCTGCAATTATGTCTCCACCCTGAAAATAACTGTACATCAGTGCTGCACTGAAGGTGTCGCCGCAGCCGACTGAATCTACTATACGGTTCTCGGCTACTGGCTCGGTGACTACTGGCTTGACGTTATCAGCGCTAATCAGGCTGGCCCCACGAGAGCCTTGCGTCACAATAATAGCTGCCCTTGGAGCTTGCCGAGCCCATTGCCGGGCCAGCTGCATGCAGTTGGGGTGGTCATCTTCGGAAAGAATTACCATATCAAAAAGAGCAATGATTGCACTAGCTTCTTCAAATTCTCTCGGCTGAACGTAGCCTTGATGGTCAACAGTGCGCAAATAACCCTGTGGCAGCAGAACAGCCAGGCTTTTGGATTTTTTAGACGATAGCAGTTCACTTACGTAAGCAGCGGAAAAGTTAGGCAATAGAGGAGCCACACTAACAATATCGGCCTGAGCGACACTGTCTTTCACGGCTGCAGTTATAGATACGGGTTTGGAGTCAGCAACATGCTCACACTGCTGCAAACGCCGACTGTTGCTGGTGTGGTTCTTGTATACAAGGGTATGGGCGTTCTCAGGAGTCGACAGGAAAGTTACACCTTTCGCGTATTGCTCAAAGTCGCGACCGTGAGCTGCTATGAGCACAGGGGCGATTTTTAGCTGGTCCTGAAAATAATGTGCCATATACATAAGCGCTGAACCCCAGCTCGTATATGTGGCATCCTCGCTGGTGTTAACGTCAATGCATACATGGCCACATAGTACAATTTTCATTGCTGTGTAGTGTAGCACAGCCTCATTATGCCCTACAGTGACAGAAAAATTATTTTAGTTTTTTATCAATTATAACGTGGGCAGCCAGGCGGATGTGCTTGGCGTCCAGGCCAAAGTGTTCCAGCAGCTGGTCGGGGCTGCCGCTCTCGCCAAAGCGGTCTTTCATGCCAATACGTTTGAGCGGTGCCGGGTAGTTTTCTGATAATGTTTCAGCAATAGCGCCGCCCAGGCCGCCGATGATTTGGCCCTCTTCGGCCGTGACGGCGGCACCGGTTTTTTTAACGCTCTTAAGGATGGTCTCAGTGTCCAGCGGTTTAATGGTGGCTACATGAATAACTTCCGCGCTCACGCCGTCTCTATGCAGTTCTTTGGCCGCCAGCAGGGCTTGGTAGGTCATCGTGCCGGTCGCTATGAGCGTAATGTCGCTGCCCTCCCTAAACACTTGGGCTTGTCCAATCTCAAAGGGTGTATCTTGGCTCGTGATTATGGGCGTTGCTTCTCGAGCTAGGCGCAAATAGTTCGGCTTGGGGTGGGCAGCCATGGCCAGCGTGGCTTTCTCGGCCTCAACGCTATCACACGGTGCAATAACAACCATATTAGGCAGCACGCGCATAAGAGAGATATCTTCCAGCATCTGATGAGTGGCGCCATCCGGGCCAACGCTGACACCAGCATGTGAACCGACTACTTTCACTGGCCGGTCATTTAAACATATCGTAGTCCGGATTTGTTCCCAATTGCGTCCCGGGCTGAAGGCCGCATACGAGCTGACAAACGGGATCTTACCCATGGCTGCCAGGCCCGAGCCAACCGTCACAAGATTTTGCTCGGCCACGCCGATTTCAATAAACCGCTCCGGGAATTCCTTGGCAAATAAGCTCATCTGGGTCGAATCAGTCAAATCGGCGCAGGCTGCCACGACATTGCTATTACGCTTGCCCGCTTCCAGCAGACCCTTGCCGAAACCCTTGCGGATCGGCTCGGATTCCAACTTGCCGGAGACATCAAGCAAATGAATGTCACTCATGTTCACTCCGGATTTTGCCACCTAGGGTACGCAGTTCATGGAGGGCTTTGACGGCTTGGTCGTGGTCGGGCGGCTTGCCGTGCCAGTGAAAGTCGTATTCCATAAAATCCACGCCCTTGCCCGGTATGGTGTGGGCAATGATCATCGTCGGTTTTTCTATAATCGCCCTGGCCATGGCTGTTGCATCGATAACGGCGTCTATATCGTTACCGTCAATCTCCAGCACGTGCCAGCCGAAAGCCTGCCATTTGGCCTTGAAATCCTCAAGCGGCATAACTGATTCGGTCGGCCCGTCGATTTGGATGTTGTTGCGGTCGGTAATAGCTATGACATTATTCAGCTTATATTTACTGGCTAGCATGGCGGCTTCCCAGACATTACCCTCGTCCTGCTCGCCGTCACCCATCACTACATAGATCCAGCGGTGGTGCTGTTGGTCCAGGCGCAGGGCCAGGGCCATACCGCAGGCCTGGCTTAAGCCTGAACCTAAGGGTCCGCTGGTATTCTCCAGTCCTGGCAGCTTGGTGCGCTCCGGGTGGCCTTGCAGTCGTGAGCCGAGAGCCCGAAGGGTCATTAGTTCTTTCTTGTCAAAAAATCCGGCGTGGGCCATGGTGGCATACTGCACCGGCACGCAGTGGCCGTTGCTGAGCAGTAAAATATCCCGTTCGTTCCAATCCGGCTTTTTCGGGTCGTATTTCATTATGTCAAAGTACAGGGCCGTGAAGATGTCAGCCAGGCCTAGCGGCCCGGCGCTATGGCCACTGCCGGCGTGCTCCAGCATGCGGATAATATCTTCGCGGATATTGTTGGCAATCGTTTCCAGCTGCTCGGTAGTTAGTTTCTTGTTGGCCATAAGCAGCTCTAATTAATCGCCTTAAGTTTAGCGTAGGCAGCAGCTGGGTCGTCAGCGTTTTGTATAAAGCCACCGACGTTCAGCACATCTACGCCGCTATCGATGAGGGTGGCAGCGTTCTCGTCGTTGACGCCGCCGTCCCACGCGACTTCTATATTAGGGTGGTACTGCCGGATCTGCAGGACTTTAGGTAATAAGCTGGTGTCGGTTACGCCGCCGTGCTTGCCGAGATCACCGCTGAAAATAAGGACGTGGTCGAAGGAAAGTATGCTGTCTTTGGCCTGCTCCACTAAAGTCGTAGGCAGCAGTGCCAGGCCAGCCTTAATGCCACGGCTCCGTAATTTATCGGCAAACTCTCGGTGATTTACAGAGGCTTCTTGATGGATAATGACCAGGTTCGGTTTTAAATATATCAACTGGTCGATCTCGGCCATTGGGTCCTGGTACATCAAATGGATGTCAGCCGTAATATTATCCGGCCACCAGATCTGCTCCAGTCCAGGGGAAGTCGTCGGCGCAAACTTACCGTCCATCAGATCGATATGGACGCGCGTCGCGAACGGTTCTAACCGTTCCATCTGCAACCGGTATTCGTGGGTGTCGAAGGCCGTCACGGTCGGGCAAATAATTGGCATGGCCATATTATTTTACGTTTACCCAGCTTCTGACGTCGTGCCGTCGAGTTTATTCACGCGCCGTACGTGGCGGGTCTCGTCGCTGTAGAGGGCACCCAGCCACACTTCAGCGGCATGGGCCATTTGTTCGGTGCTCAGGAAGCGGCCGGCTAAACTGAGCATATTGGCATGGTTATGGCTCCGGCTCAATTTGAGAATTTCGTAAGGGTCGTCGCTTTTAGTACCGTCGGCATCAACGGCGTCCTGCGCAACGGCTGGACCGTAGAAAACGGCGCAACGGACGCCTTTTATCCGATTGGCAGCCATGGCTTCTCCCTGGCCGCTGCCGCCAAAGATAATGCCGCAGTCGCATTCGCCTCTGGCCACGGCTTCAGCGGCTGGAAATATAAAGTCGGGATAATCGTCATCGCGGTCGAAAGATTTCGGGCCAAAGTCGACGGTGGTATGGCCATGGCTCTCCAGGAACTGCTTCAGCTGTCTGAGGGCCACGAAGCCGGCATGGTCAGTCGAGATTGCAATATTCATAGGTTTTATTGGTGATGGGCGCTATGATCCTCGGTTTTATGCAGCAAACTGCCGGTATCGGCGACTACTTCTACCAAACGGTTGGAGTAGCCCCATTCGTTATCGTACCATGCTACCACTTTGAGCATGTTGCCGCCGACGACGGCGGTTAGCTTCAAGTCAACGATAGCCGAGTGGCTGTTGCCGATGTAGTCGCTGCTTACCAGCGGCTCTTCGCTGACGTCTAAAATACCCTGGTAGTAGGGCTCTTTAGCCGCCGCCTTAAAGGCCTCGTTGACTTCCTCGGGCGTTACAGCGCGCTTGGTAATAATGACAAAGTCGCTTAACGAAACTACTGGCGTTGGCACCCGGATACTTAATCCTCCGAATATACCCTGTAGAGCCGGTAGGGCTTGGGCGGCAGCTATTGACGCCCCGGTGGTTGTAGGCACGATGTTCTCGGCGGCATTGCGGGCCTCTCTTAGGTCCTTAGCCGGTGCGTCCTGGAGACGCTGGGAAGCCGTATAGCTGTGAACGGTTGTCATCATGGCTTTTTCAATGCCGAAGTTATTCTCGATAACCGCGGCTACCGGCGTAATACAGTTAGTCGTACACGATGCGTTGGATATAATGTCGCTGGCCTCAGGCAGTTTGTCTTCGTTGACGCCCAGCACGATTGTAGTTGCGCCTTCGCCTTTGGCCGGGGCGCTTAGCACAACTTTCTTGGCGCCGGCATCAATATGGGCCCGGGCTTTGGCTGGATCGACGAAGAAGCCGGTTGACTCTATAACGACGTCGACTTTGTGTTCGGCCCACGGCAGCTTGGCGGGGTCGGTTTCGCTGAGCACGACAATGTGCTTGCCTTCGACTATGATGTCTTTGTCGTTGAAGCTCACATCTTTATGATAGGTGCCGTAGTTGCTGTCATGCTTTAGCAGATGCGCCAGGGTTTTAGTATCAGTGAGATCGTTTATAGCCACGATTTCTATATCGCTCCGCTCAAAAGCAACCTTAAAGGCGTTGCGGCCGATCCGGCCAAATCCATTAATCGCGACACGTACTTTCATGCTCATTCCTTGTTTACTATGTTTATTTTAGTGCTTATGCCTATGATTGTAAAAGTTTAGTTGTGTATATGCAACCTCAGCGGTCAACTGCGTGGCCCTGAAATGGGGGCAGAGCCAGCAATTGCTCAAGATCGTTAACCTCCCGCAACAGGCCTTGGGCATCGCCCAGATAGCCCGCTTTATCTAGTACAAGAGTTCTCAGTTCCGAAAATGTCAGCTGCTCCAACGTAATTTTTTCACCGGGATCAAGTTTAGTCGCTGCCTGTCCAGCTTCGTCCCAAGCTATAAAGATATGGACGAACCATTCAATCTTGTTATACGGTTGCTTAACTTGAATTAGCCGCCACTCTTTGAAACTATAGCCTGTTTCTTCGGCCACTTCCCTCTGGGCCGCAGCCTCAATGCTGGCGTCATCAGCATCGACCCGGCCGCCAGGGAAACCTTTTCGGTTGCCGAAATGTGGCTGCTCGTCATTAATCACTAAAATTTTGTTGTCTACAACACAGATAGCAACTACGGTGTCTGGCCGCTTCAGCATTTCAAAAGTGTGGCTGGTACCGTCAAACAGCTTCTCCGGCCAGTGGTATACATCGAAGATGTAACCCTTGAAAGCCAGCTCGGCCTGGTCGGGAACCAATATGCTGTCGATTGGGATAATTTTGTTCATACGTACGTCAATTATGGCATAGCACGCGACCGATTAGTCTAGTTTTTGCTATTATTGGAGTTAGTGAGCGACCAAAACCCCCAAGCCACATCCAATCAACGCGACACCGCCGTGTTTAGCGGCAAAATCGGTGAGGTGATTCACGCCCAGCAAAAAGACGGCCGGGTTTTTGAGCGCTACCGACGGCCGCCGGGGACCAGGCTTATAATTGTGTCGCCTGATAAGAAAATCTTGGTTACCAAAGAGCATCGAAGCGAAACCTCGGGTATTGATTTACGGCTGCCGGGCGGTAAGGTTTGCGACAGTCTTCGGGATTATCATGCCCTGATGGCTAGCGGAAAAGATATTGCTGAAGCCGCTAAAGAGGCGGCTGTCAAAGAGGCTCTGGAGGAAACCGGGTTGATTATTGATAATCCCCAGCTAATAACTAAGGCTAACGCCGGCGCGACTGTGGAGTGGGATTTGTATTACTTCCTCGTGGATAGTTATACCCAAAGTCCAGGTGGCCAGGAACTTGAAGACGGAGAGGATATCGAAGTGACCTGGATGGCGGCGGATGAACTGCGCCAAGCCATTGAGAATAATGAGATGCAAGAATGGCGCAGCGTGGGCGTGCTACTGGCTAAAGTCCTGCCTAGGCTAGTCAGCTCTTAAGACTTTTTAAGAACGGGCTTGGCGGTACTTAACTTGGGCCTGTTTAGCTAATTCTATGCATTCTTCGGGGCTGTAGCCCAAGTCGTCGCACCAGCGGATCGTAGAAAAAATAACGTTGCCTAGCTCTTTTTTGAGCTCAGCTTCATTGAGCGGCTGGCCTTCGTCATGATCCCTGGCCAGGCGGTGAAGGTCGCCTATCGTGACGCCTTGACGTATTAGAATTTCATCTAGGGACAATTTGTCATTACCCCAGATCGATCGTGCTTCTTTTAGTAGTTCGTTAATATCCATAGCTTTATATTAACATCGAAATACTTATGTTTGGAAGACTGAAATACAGCCTACTTAACAAGTAGGCTTATAATAGCCACGACAGCAATTATTGCCCAAACAATGTTTAGTACGGCGGGTTGGGCATCTTTCTTAGACAAAGCCTCTATGATTATCCCTAAAGCGCCGGTTAGATTCAGTAATTGGTATCCAAGGCTTTTTGAGGCAATTACGCTAAAGCTCACCAGCAAGTAGGCCAAAAGGATAGCCAGTACGCCGTACCAGCCGAAATAATTTTCTGCCTTATGTTTCATTACTTATCAAGCATAGTTAACGCTAAACGTAATTACAATTGCTTATACGCCTGGATAATACTGATAAGCGGGTCGAATACGGCCGGGCTGGCAGCCAGCCAGTCCCCTTTGGTGTAATCATAGCTGTCGCTGCCGATGTTAGCGACGCGGGCACCAGTCTCTTCTAGCAATAACATGCGCGGAGCATTATCCCACGGCTTGGTATCGGATTTATAAACTAGGTGGCCATCCAGCTTGCCCTCAACCGCATATAGGAATTCGTCAGATGTGCGCAAGCCCTCAACCTGTTCTGCCAGGGCAGCGATAACCGGTAATGCCGTTTTGTCCTTATACTTACAGGAAACTTCCAACCGGAGCCGCTCCAGCGGCCGATTGCTGACTTTTAGCCTTACGCCGTTTTTAAAAGTACCTTTGCCTTTTGTAGCCACAAATGTTTCGTGGGCCGTTACCCTGTAGACAACACTAAATACCGGTTTGCCTTCATGAATAAGTGCCGCCATATTACGGAAGAAGGGCAAGCCGCGTACAAAGTTTTCTGTCCCGTCAATCGGGTCGACCAGCCAGAAAGTTGTGCGGTCGCCAGAGCTACCGAATTCTTCGCCTTCGAAACCGATACCGTGATCTAATTTTCCCAAATGCTCTTTAAGCTCCAGCTCCATAGCTTTATCTAACTCGGTAACGATTGTTTTGTCGTCTTTAAATTGGGACTCAACGTTGCCGTTAGCTGCAATTAAAGTGGCCTGCTTGCTATGGAAATAGGAGCTTATAATCTTTTCAGCTTCTTCGAAAAAGCTGCTATCGAATTTCATTGCTGACTGTAACGCTCGATGGACTCGGCGATAATTTTTTTGGCGTCTTCTACGTTACCCCAGCCTGTAACTTTGGTGGTGCCGGGCTTTTTAAGGTCCTTGTAGTGGTTGAAGTGGTCGGCAACCTTTTGCTGCCAGCGCTCACCGAGGTCGGCTAAACTGTTAATGCTGTCGCCGGTGTTGCGGTCATCGGCCGGCACGGCGATAATCTTGTGGTCATTGTCGCCGTCGTCTTCAAAATTCATGACTCCGATAATTTTGGCTTCCAGCCACACGCCCGTCGGGATCGGTTCGTCGCAAACCACCAGCGTATCGAGTTCGTCACCGTCCTCATCGAGTGTCTGCGGGATAAAACCATAATTTACCGGCTTGGCGTAAACGCTGGGTTCAACGCGGTCAAGCATGAAAGCGGCGCGACCCCTGTCCCACTCGATTTTCAAAAAACTGCCTTCAGGAATCTCTATGACTGTATTAATTTTTCCGCCTTGGTAGTCACCGGGTTCTAGCACTTGGTTAAAGTCAGGCACTTGGTCGCTCCTATAAAGTTAATCCAAGTAATATTGTACACTAAGGTATATGAAAATTATTGGCCATCGCGGTGCCCGTGGCCTGGCCCCCGAAAATACCATTGCCGGCCTGAAAAAAGCTTTGGAACATAATGTCGATGAAGTGGAGTTTGATCTTAGGGTCAGCAAAGACGGGGTCGTTTTATTACACCACGACCGGGACTTAACTGACCCTAACGGTAAACGGTGGCGAATTGCCAAGCATGACTACCAAGAATTGCTGGAGCATAAAGCCGACCTGGCGACTTTCTCACAAGCGCTTGATACCCTGAAGTCTTCCGTACCAATGTATATTGAGATTAAACCGGGCGAGCCGATAGCACCGATTACTGACATTATTAATGGCTGCCTGCAACAAGGCTGGCGGAAAGATGATTTTCGCTTGGCATCCTTCAGCCTGAAAACCCTGGAAGCACTGCATAGTGCCCTGCCGGATATTAGTTTGATCGTCAACGAAAATTGGTCGGGCGTGCGAGCCGGGCACAGGGCCCGCAAACTCGGCGCTATGCGGGTAAGCATGAACCGCCGGTGGTTGTGGTCGGGCTTCATTAGGGCCGCTGGCCGGGGCAACCATCAGCTTACCGCCTTTACGGTTAACGATCCCAGGCAGGCCAGTCGGTGGGAACGAGCCGGCTTATACGGAGTGGTGACGGATTACCCTGACCGGTTTGAAAAATAAAGCAGCTCCAGATGTTTTAGGGCCCTTAGCCCTACATGCTATACTCGTTGACATTATATAGTTAGTATTGTATTATAATTAATCATGCCTCCTCCTGACTCCATTGTCAATAACCCGCCCCTTGGCGAGACAGAACAGACCGGCCAGAATGTTTTTTACGATCAGCTGCTAGACGCTTTACAGGCTAGGCCAATTACTTCGGCCCAAAACACATTTGATGGTGGAACGCTTTTTTGCTTACGGCGATTATGGATACCGAGGCCGGGAGACGCCTTAGACTCTTCAGCTTTTCGCGAGCTAGTTGTAGATTATAGTAAAAATGCTATACCTGCCGAAAGGCGTGGCGTGTCGCTATTAGAGTCCGCTCAACTGGTTAATGAATTCAAATACAGTGGTTCTGCCCCCTCAGAAGAGGAGTTACGGGCAGTAGCTGACCAGCTGCCACCCCGAATGCGGTTGGGTGCCAACAGGGCAATCGTTCTGGGAGCCCAGCGCGGCATAGCCGGCAAGCGCTACATAGGTCTTCTACTTACCAAGAAAAGCAATGACCGTATCTATAAAGAACATGAACGGATTGCGGCTGAACTGCCAAGTCATAGATTACGTATACCTCGACGTAAATATATTGGGCACGTCAGTCTTTTTACAACTAGGGACCAAGACTTGGCTGGCGAGATATGCCAGGAATTGAAAGCCGTTATCCCTCCTCGGGGCTTCATTACGCTGGGCGAGGCCGAGCCGCAGCCAATAAAGCAGCGGCGAAGCGGCAACTAACCTACGCTCGGTTTACGGATAGCTTCTTTTTGACTAAGTCGGCAGCATAGGCCGGTTAGGCTGAAGTATTGTCTGATACACTAGTTGGTACTATGCAGGTTGTGTTTGACCATGTCAGCGATGAAGCAAAAAATATAGCGACTTTTTATTTTAAGCCAGAAACTCCCGTTAAATATACAGCCGGGCAGTACATAGAGCTTGCGCTGCCACATGCCGACGCAGATAAGCGCGGTCAAAAGCGGTGGTTTACGCTATCGTCTTCGCCGACTGACCCCTTGCTCAGTATCACCACGAAGTTCGCGGCTGATGGTGGCAGCACCTTCAAAAAGACCTTGCGCCAGCTCCAGCCAGGCAATAAGGTAAGCATGCTTGGGCCGATGGGGGATTTCGTACTGCCTAAACTAGTGCAGACGCCGCTGGTTTTTGTGGCTGGCGGCATTGGGATTACGCCGTTTCATAGCATGCTGTCATGGCTGGCTGCCAGCAATGAAGACCGTCCGATTACCATGCTATACGGCGTTAGCAGCGAAGATGAAATTATTTTCCAGGAGACACTCGACAAAGCCCACCAGCACGTAACCATAGTTGTTGCTAATCCTTCGCCAGCTTGGGGGGGCGAGCGCGGCCGGATCACCGCAGAATTAATTATGGGAATCGGCCAGCCAAGCGAAGATAGTCTGGTCTACGTGTCCGGCCCCGAGCCAATGACTGAGAGTTTAAGTAAAGACCTGGTGCGCTCCGGTCTAAACAAGCAACAACTGGTGGTGGACGCTTTCCCGAACTATACGATTGCCTACTAACTAGTTCTGAGGAGGGTGGGAGCGGCCTTCCAGGTATTCCCGGATTTTGAGGGCGGCTGTGGCCCCTTCGCCAGATGCTGATGCAATTTGCATAGTAGCTCCGGAACGGATATCACCGGCTGCGAAAACGCCGGGCATAGCAGTCTGTAGGTCGTTATCTGTCTGCACAAAGCCGATTTTATCAAGTTTTACTGTGGTGGATTGCAAAAATTGTGAATTGGGCATAAGGCCGACAAAGACAAAGACGCCGTCGACGGAAAACTCCACTTTCTTGCCGCTAGACGTATCGGTGCCGACTACTTTGGATACAAAATTACCTTCACCGATAATCTCGTCAGTTGTGGTTCCAAGATGGACGGTTACCTTGCCATTATCGACAAATTGTTGAAGCTCATCCTGCAGGACGTCGCTGGCTTTAATGGTCGAGCGCACCAGCAGATCAATGTGCGTGGCAAAACGGGTCAGAAAGATCGTTTCCTGGACGGCCGAGTTGCCGCCACCGACTACTACCAGGCGCTTATCACGGTAAAAGGCTCCGTCACAGGTCGCACAATAGTGTACGCCCCTAGCGTAAAAGTCCTGCTCGCCGGGGACGCCAATTTTCTTATAATCGCTGCCGGTGGCAATCAGTACGGCACGGGCTATCATAGGGCCGCTGGTCGTTTCCAGGCGTTTGTACTCACCCTCGTCTTTAATTGCCGTGACCTCGCCAAGCTCAATAACGGCACCGAAACGTTCGGCCTGTTTGCGTAAGTCATCTGCCAGCTTCAGGCCCTCCACGCCGTCCGGAAAACCAGGGTAATTATCTATTTTATCGGTAACCGCGGCCAGGCCTCCGACTACGCCGCGTTCAAAGAGAAGCGTTTCTATGTCCTCACGGGTTGTATAAATGGCAGCTGTCAGGGCAGCCGGCCCGGCACCTACGACTATGACATCATGTTTCGGCGCGGCAGGGGTATCACTCATAAGTATTAGGTCGTTTAGGCTACTGCTGGCGCCAGGCGGGCGAGGTTATAGCCNNGACAATGACTTCACGGGATTCATCTTGCTTGGTGACCACAGTTACCGGCACGGTCATGGCGCCGGATAGCTCCATTGCTTCAGCTTGGCGCTGAGGGTGATCGTCGAGGTTGACCTCTTCATAAGTCATACCTTTTGCCCCCAGGTATTTTTTGACCATCTGGCAGTAGCCGCAGGTGTTGGTTGTAAAGATGGTGATGTTTTTGACCATTTCTTGGTCTCCCTCGTTTTTTAGATTTTTAGATAACTTACCTGCCCCGGCAAATGGAGCGCCGACTATCCCACCTTTGCCCATTTAGGTGCGGTCACAGTCGTTTTTGACACGTTTATTTGTGTTAGGATGTGCTACATGAGCAGAACAATTCTGACTGTAACCACTATTATATATAGCGCTTGAACAAAATTCAAGACGCTATATATTGTGCTTTTTACCCCAATTTAACCCCATTAGTCGATTTTGTGTACGGTGACGTCAAAGACCAGGGCGGCGTTGGCGGGAATGCCCGAGCCGCTGGGCGGATTGGCACCGTAAGCCAGGTTGGCGGGAATAAGCAGGCGCCGGGTGCCGCCGACTTTCATACCAGGAATACCCTGGGTCCAGCCAGCGATTACCTGGCTCAGGCCGAACGTAGCCGTCTGGCCGGTATCTTTTGAACTCTGGAAAATTACTCCGGTGCTGGCAACAGCGCCAGTATAGTCAACGGTTATGGTGTCCTTGGCTGTAACGGTGGCACCGCTGCCGGGCGTTAGGTCAGTCTCCTGCAGCTGGGGAACGCTTGCGACAGGCGTAAAGTTAGCCAGCGGCGTGCCTTGTAGTTTTGGTGTATTCACTGGTTTTTTCTCCTGACTATTAGCTGATGTAGATGTGCTTGCATTGTTCTTATTTTGGTTGTTCTGCTGGAGCAGGGTAACGATAACTGAGATGGCGACTGCTGAGCTGGTTATTAAGAATAAAACTGCGAAAAAACCGGCAAAAGCACGCTCACGTTTTCGGGTCATATTAGCTTTAGTCCTCCGTTTGTATTCATCTAGTATACATCATGGCAACGCTACCAATCTCTTCTCCTTACGTCGGGTAGCTATTGCCGGGGTTGGTCACAAACAAATCGTGCGGATGGCTCTCGCTCAATGAGGCGGTAGTGATCGTACTCAGTACTGCCCGGTCCCAGAGCTGCGAGACGCTTGAAGCGCCAACGTAGTAGAAACCGGAACGAACGCCTTCTAGCATAGTAGCGACAACCGTTGCCAGCTCGCCGCTGCACGGCACCAGGCCTTCGACTCCTTCGGCGACCAAGACACTTTTATCGTCATAACTTTTGCCGTGGAACTCGTCTTCGGAACTGATTTGCTTGCCACGTTCCATGGCGCCGATTGAGCCCATACCCCGGTAACTCTTAAACTTATAGGTTTCCGAGCCGTTCATAATGCTGCGGAACCGGGAGGGTACTTTGTCTTTGGCGAAGTTAATAATTTCGCCGGGGGCTTCTTCGGTAGCGGCAAACAAACGTCCCATCATAACGGTTGAGGCACCAGCCGCCAGAGCTTTGGTGATGTCCCCGAAGTAATTAATGCCACCGTCGGCGATGATTGGCACCTTGTGCTTGTGGGCAACGCTAGCCGTGTCAATGATGGCAGTCAGCTGCGGCACTCCCATACCCGACACGATACGCGTCGTGCAAATGGCACCGGGGCCCATGCCTACCCTTAAGCCGTCGGCACCGGCGTCAATAAGCGCCTGGGCGCCTTCGGCCGTTGCCACGCTACCGGCAATGACGTCGGTCTCATAATGCTTCTTAATAAACGTCACGGCGTCAATTACGTATTTGGCAAAGCCGTGGGCGGCATCCACGACTATAACGTCGGCGCCGGCTTTGACGAGCGCCTTGACGCGGTCTTCATAACCAGGGCTGGAGCCGACACCGGCACCAACCAGCAGTCCGGCTTGCTTGACCTTGGCAACTTGGGCGGCCTGGTCCTCGATAGTTAAATTACGGTGAATAATGCCGATACCGCCGGCCTCGGCCAGACGAATGGCCAGCAAACTCTCGGTAACGGTGTCCATCGGCGAGGATACCAGCGGAGCTTTGAGGCTAATATTCCGGGTCAGCTGGGTTGTGAAGTCAATCTTAGCACGAGAAAACCCGGCATAGCCGGGTTTCAGGAGAACATCGTCAAAAGTCAGTGAAGGAGTAGTTATAAGCTGCATAATCTATTCTAGACTGAATATGCGCCTCTTGTCAAAAAAATAATGCTTGGGTTAAGCCCGGCTTTTTAAGTTGGGCTGTTACGCCATCTTTCCGCCAAGGCCTTATGCAGCTGGCGGGCCGCAGGCGGAATGTCTGGCCAGTGCGTATCATTGCACTGCTCTACCCAGCCGATACCGATGACTGCATTGGTCAGCAGCATGCCGCTGGCTGCTTCGGCCCGTTTTAGCGTCAACGGTTCTTCCAAGCAGGTCAGGCCTAATTTTTGANNGCCTCGCTTATTACTACTTGACGGGTTACGCCAGGCAGGATACGGCCGTCAAGCGGCGGCGTCAGCAGTGATTCGCCTTCAATTATAAATACATTATGCCGGGTGGTTTCGAGAATGTGCTCCGATCCGTCTACTAGCAGCGGTATGGCCGGGGCGGCTTGGGCTTCAAGCGCTTCTAGCTCGTGGCGTTTGGCTATCTTAAGTGAACCGTGGCCGGCGTTGAGACGTAGGTCTTTAAGCTGTTTGCTGACCACTTTGAGGCGGGTAAACTTACCGACTAGTAGATCGGGCACCTCTATGCGAGTGGGCGTGTCAGTTAGTGATTTTGGCGGCGTAAAATCCAGGCGTAGCCGGTGATAACCATTTAAGCCTGCTGCCGCTTTTGCTAAAAACTCAGAAGCATCCAGGCCGGTCGCCTGGCGCAAGCGCTTGAGGTGTCCTTGCTCTTCTACCGGCTTGCCGTCAATCACTAGTAAGGTTTCGTATACTCGCTCAGTCATCATGATTAGAATAAGTTATTATTAGCCTTAATGGTTAAATCCGCTCGCCACCGAGTTCAGACTTAGCCGCCAGGGCTATAGCATCCAAAACTTTGTTAACCTCGCTGTCGGTCAAAGTACGGTTAGTGCCAGTCGTGGTCAGACGGAAGGTGACGTTTTTGCTGCTTGCGGTGTCGTCTTTTTGATAAATATCTACCAGCTCCAGGTTAACAAGGCTATCCTGGGGGGCGTTGGCGGTGTAAGCCTTATCGACGAAAGCCTGCAGTTCATCGTAAGGCATCTTAGCTGGGACTTGGATCGTCATATCCTGCTTGACGCTGGGAAAGCGCATGAGCGGTACGTAGTCCGAGCCGTTTGACATGATGCGCCCGAGGGCCAAGGTATCGACTTCAAAACCGGCAGAGTGCTTGGGCAATTTTAGGGCCCGCCGGGCGCTGGGCCGGAACTCGCCGATAATACCCAGGAATTCCCCGCCCTTAAGGCTGACGGCAGCCGAACGGTTCAGGTCGTAGGGTTTAGTCACCTGGTAGGCCTGCATGTCTTCACTCACCGGCTTGAACGCCAGGTCGTCATGGCCAACTAGGGCTTCCAGGTAGACCCGGGCCTGGTAATAGGCGGCCCCGCTTTTTTTAAGTTTGTCGTCGGCAGCTACAACCAGGGCCGTAAACTCAAACTCGCGCGGCAGTCCATGCTCATCGTCGCCATTATCGGTGCCGTGGGTCTTACCGATTTCAAACAGGGCGAACTCCTTAAATCCAGCCTTGATATTAGGATGGACTTTTTCCAGCAGACTGGGCATCAGGCTGAGACGGTAATATTGCAAGTCCGGGCTGAGGGCGTTACTTATCTCGTAAGCTTTACCTCGGTCCTGGCCGACGCTCTCTAGCAAACTGCCGGGCACGAAGCTATAGCTTAAGATTTCGTTGGCCCCGGCTTTAGCCAGCCGGCTCCGCACTTCAGATTTAACCGTGAGCTGCGGGTCCTTGGTTGCCGGCTGGAGATCGCGCCGGGGTAATTTAAGAGGCAACTTGTCATAGCCGTACAACCGGCCGATTTCTTCTACGACATCTTCGCGCAGTTCAATGTCGGTACGCCAGAAAGGTGCCGTGACAATCAACTCGTCACCATTAATCCCGACTTGGCATTCGACATTGGTGAGCAGCTTGCCCATCTCATCGGCTGACAGTTTAAGCCCCAAGCGGGAGTTGATAAAACTAGCGTTGACTTCAACCGGCGGATGCACGCTAGCCCGAGCCGTAACGGCTTGGTTGACATGGTTATTGTCCACCACTTGAGAGGCTACTTTACCGTCAGCATACTCGTGGATTTCATTGACAATCTTGCGCAAAATGGCCAGGTTCTGCAAGGGGCTCTGGCCTTTAGTAAAACGGCTGACCGCGTCGGTGAACAAGCCATGCTCCATGCTCGTTCGGCGGATAGAGTACATGTCGAAATTGGCGCATTCCAGAATGATATTTTGAGTATTTTCGTCTACTTCGGTATCAGCGCCGCCCATGACACCGCCGATGCCGATGGCGCGTTTGTCAGTGGCTATCATAATGGCTTCAGCCCGCGGCTCAACTTCTTTACCGTTTAGCAGCTTAATCTTCTCGCCGGGCTTAGGGTTGCGGATGACAATAGTAGCGCCTTCCCCCTCGCTCAAAGCCTTGACCTTGTCATAATCGTAGGCATGCAATGGCTGGCCGGTCTCAATCATGTAGAAGTTCGTGTAGTCAACGATATTATTGACTAATTTCTGGCCGAGTTCGGCAAATTCGACTTGCAACCAGAGCGGGCTGGGGCCAACGCGCACCCCGCGCATAGTTATAGCGCTAAAGCGCGGTGCGAGATCAGGTAGTTCATTCTTGACTTCCAGTTTAAGTTCCTCGGCTTCAATATCAGGAAAATCCGGATTTGGGACGTACCAACCGGGGCTCTTGAACGGCATGTTTTGGATACCAGCTAATTCGCGGGAAATTCCCAGGAAGCCGAAGCAATCCGGACGGTGGGTGAACATCTTATTCTCCATATCCAGCACCAGGTCGTCTTTGAGGCCGGTAATCTCGGCAAAATCGCTGCCGGGCTTTTGATCACCGCCTATCTCCAGAATGCCGTCATGGTCATCACCTAGGCCTAGCTCTTTGGCTGATGCCAGCATACCGTTGCTTTTTTGCCCGCGGATTTCCCGGTCAGTTAACACAAACGGCTCTTTGCCTACGGTAGCTGGCACGGTCGTGCCCGGTGGCAGCCAAGCCACGAACAAACCTTCCCGTACGTTAGGTGCGCCGCACACCACCTGCACGTAACCATTGTCATCGCGTTCGACATCTTTAACTACTCCGCCGTCATCGATTGTACAGACATGTAATTTGTCAGCGTCTGGATGTTTGTCGCATGCCATGACCTTAACCACGACGATGCCTTGGTATTTCGACCCGATATCTATAACTTCTTCAATGGCCGCCAGCTGGGTTTCGATCTTTTTTATAAGTTTATCTACGCCTATTGCCGACACGTCTTCGGCGCAGCCATAGTGCTTGTTCAGGTTCCGGATGGTATTCAGACTGACTTTCATGGGTTTAACCTCGGTCCCCGGGCGAACCAAAGGAAGTAGCGCTCCAGACTCGCTTCTTCTTCAGGATGAATGCTTCCCATCTGTTCAAAAATAGTAAGCCGGGACCAGGCCTGCCGATCAATGGTATCGCCCATTGCCATGTCTCTAGTGACAGAAGATTGAGTATTTTGATTTATCATGCGAACTGCCTCAGGAAATCTAGGCGACCAGATTCAAAGTAGCGGACGTCTTCCACGCCGTGTTTCATCATTACCAAGCGGTCGATGCCGCCGCCCCAGGCAAAGCCGGTGTAAACGTTAGTATCAATGCCAGCTTCGTGAAGTACGTTGGGATGGATCATGCCGCAGCCCAATAGTTCAATCCAGCCGGTCTGGCTACAGATACTGCAGCCTTTTTTGTCGCAGAAAGGACAGCTAAGGGCAAACTCAAATGACGGTTCGGTGAACGGGAAGTAAAAAGGCTGAGTTTTGACTTCCAGCTGCTTGCCATAATATTCCTGCAGGAAAGCCTTGAGCGTAGCGATAAGGTGGCCGACATTGACACCCTTGTCGACGTAGATGCCTTCCAGCTGGTAGAACGTGTGCTCGTGTCGCGGATCAAGGTCTTCGTTACGAAAGACCCGCCCGGGAATGACAGCGGCAATCGATTTGCCGGCCTCAAGATCATCCTTGTACTTTGTGAGAACGCGGTGCTGCATGGTGCTGGTGTGGGCTGGTGCGATAAACGGTTTCCCTTTTTTATCTGTCTGGGTAGTCATGAAAGTATCGTAATCGTCGCGGGCCGGGTGGTCTTCGGGGAAGTTCAGGCTGCCGAACATATGGAAATCGTCATCGATTTCCCGCGATTCGACGGCCGTGAAGCCCATGCGGTAAAAAATGTCGAGTACGGTGTCCAGCTCGGTCATAAGCGGGTGCTGGCTGCCGGTTTCGGTTGGCAACAGTATAGGGCGTTTGTCGGGCAGCGTGTTGACGTCAAATGGTGCGGTAATATCTATCGGCGGCAAGGCTTCAGCGGCATCCTGATTTGCTTTAAGAAGTTCGCTTAACTCTTCACGCAGCTTATTTATCTCTTGTCCGAAGGCGCTCCGCTGCTCAGCAGGCATGGCTTTAATTTCATCGAACAGGCTTTTTAGTTCGGTGCTGCGCAACACAGAAGCGTCACCCTGTTTAGCGCGCTGCTTTAGATCGTCAGCCAGTTTCTGGTCTATCATCTTATAGATAATTGTAGCAGAGCGCTGGATTGTAAGTGTAGCGTACGCTTTAATGAACCGGTTCTACGGTGTGGGGTAGTACCTGTGAGCCAACAAAATGCGACAAAGGTTCTTCTTGGTCCAATAGTTTTTCAACTACATCAACTTTATCCAGCATGCCGGCATTTATTCTTAGTATCCATGACTCGGTCGCCCTAGCGCCCTCATAGCTCGGCTCGCCGACCTCGCGCGAAGCGCCGTAATAGCTGAATTCGACCTCACCGTCACTAGAGATACGCTTCGTGCAAAAATCGGCTACAAACGGATTATCGGCGGTAACCAGCCGTTCGTTTACGACTGTACGGTCTCTAACGTCTGCAGATGGATGGCTATACTCCAGCACAGCATATAGTTCAACCGGTTCTGCGGTCTGGTCAGGCTTGATGATATACCGGGTTTTTTCAATCTTTTCCCTCTCTTCGTCAGTAATCATATAACTCGGGCTACGCCTCAGCTCAAGCTCGGTAAATTGACGCTTAGCCTGCTCAGCAACGCGCGCAGCCCCTAAAACCTCCGCCATAGTCGGGACTGGCTTTAGTTCACCATTTTCTGCTGACATAGATTCTCCTCAAATTCTCTTTATTAGTTATATTTAAGCACCCCGGTTAGTTATTGCAAGCAATAGAACTTTGCGTTATTAGAAAGTTTGTATTGAAGCTGACGAGGATCTACAATTTAGCATATGGCAAGCTTTTCATTCGATGTGGTTAGCGACTATGACAAGGCCGAGATGAACAATGTCTTTGACCAAGTCGCGCGTGAGCTTGGCAACCGCTATGATTTCAAGGGTACGCCGGCCGCCATTGAGTGGCTGAACGCCGATAAGACAGGGTTTAAAATTACTGGCAATGGTGACTGGCAGATTGACGCCATATTAGATATTGTGCGCAAGAAGCTGGCGGCCCGCTCCCAAAGCCAGAAAGTTCTCGATGTTTCATTGGAACTTAGCGAAAGCAACCTCAAGACTACCAAAATAGTACCTTTCGTCCATGGGCTGGACCAGGAAAAGGCTAAAAAGATTACTAAGCTTATAGCCAGCGAGCAGCCCAAAGTTAAAACCCAAATCCAGGGTGACGCCGTTCGGGTAACAAGCAATGTCAAGGACAACCTCCAAGCCGTGATGCAGCTGCTGAAGTCCCAGGATTTTGATTTTCCCCTCAGCTTTACCAACTACCGCTAAGATAGCCTTGCGGTATACTTAAGCGTATGCCCGATGATGCGCCAGATGATCTATTAACCCAAGCTACGGACGTACTAGCTATGAACCAGCGGGATAACTATACCCAGCCGGCCCATAATCTATACCCTCATCAGTGGTTATGGGACAGTTGTTTTATAGCAATTGGTCTGAGGCATATAGATCTGGAGCGCGCCAAGACAGAGCTGCTCAGTTTGCTGCGAGGCCAGTGGCATAACGGCATGTTGCCTAACATTATTTTCCGCGACGATCGGCAGTATAGGACCGACCGCAATCTCTGGCGAAGCTGGCTTAACCCCTTTGCGCCGAATGGCGTGACTACTACTGGCATTACACAACCCCCGATGCTAGCCGAGGCCGTTACGCAGGTCGGCGCCAAACTGGCCTGGCCGGAA
>PKXF01000002.1 GCA_003133385.1 Candidatus Saccharimonadota bacterium
GGTTGCGGTAAGAGTACGCTCATGAATATGATTGGCCTGCTGGACCGCCCCAGCCATGGCCAATACCGCCTTGAGGGTAAATCAGTTGCCCGGCTCCGGCCTAATAACGCCGCCAAAATCCGGCGCGATAAAGTCGGCTTTATTTTCCAGTCGTATAATCTTCTGCCACGGCTCACTGCCCTTGAGAATGTCGCCCTGCCCCTTGGATATAAGGGAGTGTCGCTTACTAAACGTTTGAAAATGGCTTCGCAGATGCTAGAAAGGGTCGGCGTTCAAAACCGTGAGTATTACTTACCTAGCCAACTAAGCGGTGGCCAGGCACAATGCGTCACTATAGCCCGGGCGCTGGTAAACAACCCCCGCCTGATTATTGCCGATGAACCAACAGGCAATCTCGACAGTGGCAGCGCAAGATTAATAATGGAGCTATTAAGCGACATACACAAGATGGGCAACACGATTATTTTTGTTACGCACAATCCGGAGTTGACCCGCTTTGCAACGCGGGTGCTATATATGCATGACGGTAGCATTATCCATGATGAAAAAACTGTCTTGGGGCAAGTAGCTAGTACTGCCCGCAAAGTACTGTACTCGGTGCCGGCAACCAGCGAGGAAGACGATTTGGCTGGCGTATCGGTACTAATGAAAGCCCTGCCTGATAAGCCGTCAGACCGGTCCAAGCGTAAATCGCCTGCCAAATCCAAGGCTAAGAAACGTGGCAAAAAGAAGACCGTGTCCCCGGCCCGAGGTAGGAAATTATGATATTGTCCCAGGGGCACTTAAAAGCCGGCGTCGATTCGGTACGCAGCGCAAAGCTATGTAGTTTCTGGACGATGCTCGGCGTCATTATTGGCGTGACAGCCGTGATTAGCGTCGTGGCTATTGGCGAAGGCGTTAAGCAACAGATTGCCGGGCAGATCCATCATCTTGGCAACAACTTCATTACTATCCGTCCGGCGCAATTGCAAGCCGGGTCAACCACCAGCGACAACCAAGCAAACCTGCTTTCTGGCCTGAGTGTCAGCGGTCCGTTGACGGTTAACGATATTTCTACAGTTGCCGCCACCCCAGGATTGGCCGACAGCACGCCGCTGACCATCACCAGTGGCAACGTCAAAGGTGATTACGGCACGTACAACGACGGGTTTGTAATTGGTACTGGCGATGCCTTGCCAAGCTTGTTAAACCAGTCACTTGCCTTCGGCAGTTACTTTACGAGCCAGAATGACGGTGATAACGTTGCCGTACTGGGCCAGAATGCCAGCGACCGCATGTTTAATGAATCTGTTCCTTTGGGGCGCAGTTTCTTGTTCCATGGGAAGACTTTCATCGTCGTTGGTATTTTTAATGAGTTTACGACTACGCCGCTCAGCCAGCAAGCAAATTTCAATAATGCGATATTTATCCCAAACAGCGTTGCCGAAAGTCTGACGAACAATACCGCGCCTACTTACGAAATTCTTGCCCGGCCGACAGTTCCAACTCATACGGCGTCTGTAGCTGCCAATATACGTACTAGACTGAACGCCGAGCATGGCGGTCAAAGCGGTCTTTCGGTACTAACCGGTAACCAAAACATTGCTGCAAATGACAATATCTTAGAACTCTTGACTCGCCTTATTGCAGGGGTTGCTGCAATTTCACTACTGGTTGGCGGTATCGGTATCATGAATGTCATGCTGGTGTCAGTGACTGAGCGCACGCATGAGATTGGTATCCGTAAAGCCGTTGGGGCAACTAATATACAGATTCTCAGTCAATTTATTATAGAGGCAACGCTGCTCAGCCTAAGCGGCGGCCTCATTGGCATCGTGCTGTCGTACGCTATTGATCTTGGTATCCGGCTTACGACTACCCTGCAGCCAAGTATAAGCTGGCAAATTGTTGCCGTGGCTGGCGGCGTGGCATTACTCATTGGTGTAATTTTTGGCAGCGTGCCAGCCTTTAAAGCCGCCCGTAAACACCCTATAGAATCCCTGCGTTCTGAATAGTTCTAAGTAAAAAATTTGCTAGCTAAGCTAAAACAGATGGTTTTGGTAGTAATACCAAAAATGCTTCAAAATTAGTGCGGCTATAATCAAAAACCACGCAATTAATATGTCCAAATGATGACGCCGGACCCAAACATAGAACTGCTTGGTCTTCCCTTTTGGCAAACTAATATGCCTCTGGTCGATATTGTACAAAGTTACGTACCAGAAAGTAGTAATGCTGACTATCCACACGACAATACACCAAGGGCACAAGGAGTGGATACGATAGACGCTTTGGAAAAAGAGCCAGTGCACAAAGCCAAGTGCAAACAACAGGCCAACATTCATAGCCAGCCAAAACCAGCGCTTAAACTTGGCGCCAGCCAGCATGGCAACGCCGATCACGCCTGTGGCTGCGAAGGCCCCGAGTCCAATGAATGGATTTGGAAACCCAAAGATAGTAGCCTGTTTACTTTGCATAACGTTACCGCAGCTGATAATTGGATTGAGATCACAGGAAGGAATGTAGTGCGGGTTGCTCAAAATACGAAAGTCGTCGAATAAGATAATAAAGGCGCAAACGTAGCCAATAACGCCGCCAATTATTAGAATATAAGGCAATGTTTTTTGTAAGGTCCAGTTTCGGAATTTCATAGGCTAGCTTTCATTATACCAATAACGCTGCACTATCCGGCACAAGCTCCGGTGCTGACCGTTTTATTATTGCGGGCTTGTTGAATCTCGCTGATGACTTTAGACATGGTTAGTGCATAGCCCACATGGTTGTACGTGGTTGATTCGGCAAAGACAACACCAATAACACTGCCGTTCTCAGAGACCAACGGACCGCCGGAGTTGCCGGGTATAACGGTTGCTTGTATCTCGTAAACCTGGCGCAGCGTTAGTCCGGAATCATAAATATTGTGGCCGCTTGCTTCAAACTCGTCCAGCACCGCCGCCACACTGGCATTGAATTCCCCGCCACCCGGGTAGCCAAGCACTGCAGCCGGTGTACCTGAAGCGGCATTGCTGCCATTGAGCTGCAAAGGCTTGCCAGCTAGACCCGATACCCTAAGAACGGCAAAATCTAAGTTTGGGTCAAACCAAACAACTTGGACCCTATGCGATCCATTAACATCCTGAACTAACGGATGCGAAATACCTGCGACAACGTGGGCGTTGGTAGCCACCAGATTGCTGCCGACAACGAAACCGGAGCCAGAGACTACTCCGCCACAGCCCTGGCCTTCAATGCGTACTACTGAATCTTTATCGGCATTGACGGCGCTCAAAAGATCACCCAGGGCCGGCAGCTTAACATCCCCCCTAGGTATCGGCTCGCTGCCTATAAAGACATTTGGAAAACCATTGGGGTCGATCAGCTTTCCCAGATCTCCTATGACTCTCGGAGCGGACGGCAGCAACCGGTTTAAGCCGCCAATAATCTTAGACTGGTTCAATGAGATGCTCAGACTGCTTGGCGGTAAACTATTAGCAACTGCCGCCAGCAGCCAGGCACTAATTAAGATCGTACCGATAGAAAGTAAGGCGCCGAAGCTATTGTCTAGTTGGTTGAGCTGTTTGCCGATTAAACGGTACTTTAATTTGATGCCGGCTGATTCGCCAATTATTAGGCAGCACAACGCTGCACCTAATATGGTCATTATGGTTACGAGTGTTCGAGAAGTTGGTGTATGAACGAGGTTGATAGTATGCGGCTCCAGCCAACGGCCAATTAATAAGCCTATGAAAAACCCGCCGCTGGCTAGGAACTGGCGTACAAACCCGCTATGCCACGTTTTATAGACCGCAGCGAGTGCTAGAAGTACTATTAGAAGATCAACAAGCATACTTTGAGTTAAAAGTGGCCCCGCACCAGGCCGAGCATGAGCATCAGCAGGCTGATGCATAGGCAGTAGACACCAAATGGCCTGAGCGTTTTATTACGAAAGTACTTGTCCAAGAAACGGACAGATAGGTAGGCGGCAATACCGGATACTACGGCGCCGGCTAAAATCTGGCCTCGGATACCGTTGCCATTAGGGCCTAATAGGTCAGGTAGTTTATAAACGCCGGCCGCCATAATGATGGGCGTAGCCAGCAGAAATGAGAACCGGGCTGAGTCTTCGTAATCGAGGCCGCTATATATACCACTGACGATTGTAATGCCTGAGCGGCTGATACCAGCGATGAGAGCCAGAACCTGGGCAGTACCAATAATGCCTGCCCGCGTCGGGCTGATGGCTTTGGCGGTATGCGTGGCGGTACTCTCCAGGGTGAACTCTCGTTCCCGCTTGGCTCTGTTCCGGGCGTACCGGTCGCCCACTAGCAGGATACAGCCGTTAACCGCTAAGAATGCTATTGCAGAAAGCGGCTTAGCAAATTGGGTGCGCAGGATATGCNNTGTCAGGCCAGCCGGAATGGTAGCGATTATAAGCAGCCAGACCAGTTTTTCGTGGGGCGTTGATATTTGCCTTTTTTGAACTGAGCTAAAAAACCCGCGAATTAATTTAGCCCACTCTTTACGGTAGAAAATTAGTAAGGCGGTGGCGGTGGCGACGTGCAGAGCCACTAAAAAAGCCAGGAAAAACGACTCGCTCGCAGTTTGGGAATTGATAATGTTGTGCCAGCCGAACAAATAAGGAATTAACACCGAATGTCCGAGGCTGGAAATTGGGAAAAGCTCGGTTAAGCCTTGGATGAGGCCCATAATAATTGCCTGAAAGTAAGTAATCATATGTAGGTTCTAGTGTAGCAAATTATGCTCTCAGTGCGACGGTGCTTTCACGTCTGTAGCCCCTGGCTTGTAAAAAACCAAGTCTTCGGAGCTTTTGGCCCACTGCTCAACAACCGGCTGCAAGACCCTCCAGCTGGCAAGTACTTCTTCGCTAGTAGCAAATAAGGTGTGGTCGCCCCGCACAGCGTCAACCAGTACTCTTTCGTAGGCATCAGGATGGCCGTGGTTTTCAAAGTCGTGATTATAGGAAAAATCCATGGCAGTGGTCTGGAGTTCGTCGCCGAAGCCCGGCTTCTTGGTTAGTAAATCAAGCTCAATACCCTCGTTTGGTTGAATCCTAAAACGCAAATGATTGTTGGGCTCGCCTGAGGCGCCGTGGAAACTGACCCGGACCTCGGTTTTCCTTTCGCTGAGAGCCTTACCTGTTGATAATCGAATCGGTATACCCTGCCAGCGCTGGTTGTCTATGTAGACGGTAAGGGCGGCGTAAGTTTCGGTTACTGATTCGGCGTTACCAACCTCGTCACGGTAGCCCATGTATTGTCCGCGCAATACCCGTTCCCGTACTTTATCTGCCGGTACAGGTTCAATACGGCTCATAACTTGCTGCTTAGCCGTGTGGATATGCTGGCTGTCAAGTATATCGGGCTTATCCATAGTAACTATCGCCAAGACTTGCAATAAGTGACTCTGGATAAAATCCCGTAAGGCGCCTAACGGTTCGTAAAAAGTCGCCCGGCCCTCTATGCCGATTTTCTCATGGGCGCTAATACTGATGCTGGCTATATATTGCTTACTCCACAGTGCTTCAAAAATTGGATTTTGAAAGCGAAACGTCAAGATATTTTGAACGGTTTCCTTGGCCAGATAATGATCAATCCGGTAAACCTGTTCCTCGCCGAAAACCTCGCCGGTTTCTTGAATAAGCTCCTCGGCGGAATTGAGGTTAAAGCCAAACGGTTTCTCGACCAGCAGGCGGGTCATTGCTTCCCCATGCTGACAGCTGGTGTTGAGGCCCTGCTCGCCTAGCAGGCGTATAACCGGCATATAAACTTGGGGCGGGATTGACAAGTAATACAAGCGGTTCATACAGACGCCATTTGCAGTTTCAATGGCATCAAGTTTTTGGTGCAGGCTGGCATAATCGCTGCTACTAGTCAGGTCCATCTGGAACATAGTGGTATGACCCTGCATTGTCTTAAGGGCCTCTGGGTCGCAAACGTTAGTACTGTCTTTTCCGCAAAGAACGACGTTATCAAATAATTCCTTGGCCGTAAGCGTTCCCCGTGTAACACCTACAATCTCTGTTTTTTCGTGAAGTAAGCCGTCTTTAATTAAGTGATAAAGCGACGGTAGCAAATAACGCTTTGACAGGTCGCCGGTGATACCGAAAATAACAATTATGGCCGGTTCTAGCTTAGGATTGTGCTGGTGATCGTCCCTTAGGCCAGCCATTATCTTTCTCCCGGGCGTTGGATAACCTGACTGCGGCTTGGACCCACGCCGATTTTAGTTACTGGAATCTTGAGTTCGTCTTCAAACATTTTTACAAAGGCGGCTGCCTCTGGCGGTAGATTAGCAAAATCGTGCATCTCGGATATGTCATGGGTCCAAGTCGGGTATGTCTTATAGTTGGGCGTGCACTCTGCCAAAGCCAGTGCAGAAGTAGGTGCCGTAAGCCGCTCCTGGCCTTTGTATGTGTAGCTGGTGGCCGCCTTGACGGTTTTGCCATATCGAGGGACATGATCAAGTTTTGACAAGGCCAGTTCGTCAATGCCGTTAATCCTAATGGCATTACGCAGTTCGACCAAATCAGGGTAGCCAATCCGACGCGGGCGGCTAGTCGTGGCTCCGTATTCACTGTCAGCCAGGCCGAAAGATCCGCGAACATTATTGGCTAAGGTTTCATCAGTGATCTCCGTGACGAATGGCCCGCTGCCAACATGGGACTTTACGGACTTTGCCACGCCAGTAATTTTACCAAGATGTTTGGCAGATACCCCAAGGCCATCAAGCAGGCCGGCTACAGTGGTTGACGATGAGGTCACCGACGGATACATGCCGTGGTTGACGTCCAGCCAAAAAGCCTGGGCGCCTTCGGCTAGTACAGCTTCACCTTCGTTTAGCTTATTGTTAATAATCTCAACGGTGTCAGCAAGGTACGGTTTGAGCGTTTCAACCGTCTCCAGCCAATGCTCAACTATTTCATTAATCTCTACTGGCGATTTGCGTTTGCTGGCAGGCAGCTGCTCATTTAATGAGCGTAAGCCGTCGGTAGCCCGTTCTCTCAAAATTTTCGGTAACCAGGCGTTTTCCAGACGGACGCCTTCGCGTAGGTATTTATCAGCAGCAACATAGGCAATACCGGACCGGGTGCTACCCTGGGCTTTTAGGCTGTTTTCTCTAAGCCCGTCCAGGCCAATATGGTGTGGCAGCACCAGATGGGCGGCATCGCTGATCAGTAAATTCTCTGGTGATACTTTAAAACCCGCCGCGCGTACGTCAGCCAGCTCATCAACTAGTCGCCGGGGATCGACGTAAACACCATTGCCGATAACATTTAACTTGCCTGGCCGTGAGATTCCGGAGGGTACCTGGTGAAGAGCCAGCGGCTCCAGCGTATCAGGCATAACGGTATGGCCAGCATTGGAACCGCCGTTGCCGCGGGCAATAATGGCGTAATCTTTGGCAACTAGATCAACAAAGCGACCTTTGCCCTCGTCGCCTCTCTGTAATCCAACCACTACGTCTAATGACATCCAAGCTAGAGCATACTGGCCCAGAGACAAATAAGCAAGTTTTAGATCTGGTTTTCGCCTTCAAATAAGGCTGATACCGAGCTGGCGGTGGCCACGGCTTGCATGGCGTTAGCCAGCAGCGGTGCAACTGATAAAACCTCAACCTTGTTAGTGAGTCCGTGCGTATCAACAGGGACTGTATTGGTGACAATGACTTTTTCAAAAACCGAAGCCTCAATTCGCTTGGAAGCATCTGCCGATAGGATGCCGTGGGTCGCCAAACCGTAAACGGTCTTAGCGCCACGCTCCTTGAGCAAATCTGCAGCCGCACAGAACGTACCGGCCGTATCGATCATATCGTCAATGATCACGCAAGCTTTGCCCTTAACGTCACCGATCAAGTGTTTGGCTTCGACGTTGTTACGCTCCATAGCCGAACGACTCTTGTGAATAATAGCCATTGGAGCATCCAGCTTACTGCTGTAACGCTCTGCTAACTTCACGCGCCCGGCGTCTGGCGCCACGAAGACCACGTCATTGCCAAAATGTTCAACGACGTATTTTCTAAAGAGCGGCATTGCAATCAGATGGCCAAATGGGCCGTTAAAGAAACCTTGTGTCTGGCCGGAATGTAAATCGATACTCATAATCCGGTCGGCGCCGGCCTGTGACAGTAGATCGACAATTAACCTAGCCCCTATTGGCTCGCGCCCGGCGGCTTTACGGTCTGCCCTGGCATAACACAGCAGCGGGCAGACGGCGGTAATACTGCGGGCCGAAGCCCGTTTGGCGGCGTCAATCATTAGTAATTGTTCAAAAATGGCCTGGTGAACCAGCGTCCCTTGGGTCTGAATAATAAAGACATCGTCGCCTCGGACTGACTCGTTCAAACGAACGCGTATTTCGCCGTTTGCAAAGTCTTCTAAGGTGACTTTGCTTAGTTTAACGTTCAAGTGTTCAGCTATTTCTTTGGCCAATTCGGGATGGGTCCGACCACTTATTAGGTGCATACCATGGCTTGTCCCGACTTGGTTCATATATATCAAGTGTAGCATGCCTCCTATAGCCAAATGCAACCACGTAATCGCCTGGTTTATAAAAATTTTACATTTGGCCCGTCGTTTGGGATAAATCGCTATGCAAAGTGTTGACTTTGTAGGTGCGCAGGAGTACACTTTTTGTTAATTGGGATGATAATTTAGTAAAAATGTATCATTTCAGGAGCAATAACCTAATACTTTGAGGTAAATATGGCACTAAAGAGCAAAAATAATCAATATATCAAAGTCGCTTCTCATGAGGGGCGTAAAGGTGAAGTGAAAAAGGTTGTTTTGCTCTACTCCGGAGGTCTAGATACCTCAACCATGGTCAAATGGATCCAAGAAGAATATAAGGCCGAAGTTATCGCCCTGACTATAGATATCGGCCAGCAAACCGACGATCTTGAAGCCATACGGCAAAAAGCTATCGATTTAGGTGCCATTAAAGCTTTCGTGATTGACGCCAAAGAAGAGTTCGCCGAAGAGTATATTGCCCAGGGCATCAAGGCCAATGCAGCCTATCAGGGACGGTACTACCTTTCTTGCCCTCTGGGTAGGCCGCTGCTTGCCAAATGGGCCGTTAAGATTGCTGCTCAAGAAGGCGCCGACGCTATTGCCCACGGTGCTACCGGCAAAGGTAACGACCAGGTACGCATTGAAGGCTCAGCCTTGGCGCTGAACCCTGATATTAAAGTTATTGCGCCTGTCCGCGAATGGGGTATGGGCCGTGATGAACAAATTGAATATTGCCGCCAGCATAACATTCCAATTAAGCAGACCAAAGACAAGCCGTATTCCTATGACGATAATATGTGGGGTGTGACGGGCGAAGGTGGTGAAATTGAAAATCCAGAACTCATTCCCCCGCTCGAAAAAATCCTCCAAGTATGTTCTACGCCCGAAAAGGCTAAAAACGAGCCAGAGTATATAACCATAGAGTTCGAGAAAGGCTTACCAGTTGCAGTTGATGACAAACAAATGTCGCTGGTTGACATTATCTACTTGCTCAATAAGCGGGCCGCCAAGCATGCTGTCGGCATTGTCCACCTGCTTGAGGACCGCATTATCGGTCTAAAAGTGCGCGGTATCTACGAAGAACCGGCTGCTGAAACCATCGTTACTGCTCATAAGGCCCTGGAACGCTATACATCAACCAGGCTTGAGAATGAATTCAAGACAATTGTTGATCAGAAATGGGCGTACTTGTGTTACGGTGCGTTGTGGTTTGAGCCACTAATGGAAGACCTTAATGCTTACATCGACAAAGTCAATGAGAAAATTACCGGCGTCGTAACTGTAAAATTATATAAAGGCAGTGTCGAGGCGGTAGCTATTAAGACGCCTAATTCAATCTTTGATGAAAAGCTTGCGACATTTATGGACTCCAACGAACTCTTTAACCAGAACTCATCAGCTGGCTTCATTGAACACTACACCCTACAAATGAAATTAGCCCAGCGCCGGCAGCGGACTGCCCTGCTTGCAGTCGGCGGCCGTGCCCAGAAACTTAAACTTTTGCCGCAGATGAGAGCGCTTGACGCCATGGGCTACCGGCTGTACGCGACATATAAAACCTACAAGTTCCTGAAAAGCCACGGAATCGAACCTATGCTGGTGAATAAAATTAGCAATCCGGAGCTGAAGCCGAATCTGATTGACTTGCTGGACGCCCGCCGCTTTGATCTGATCATCAACATAACTACTTCTCACGACACGGCAACGCTCAAGGCCAAGGAAAAGACCGACGGACAGATTATCCGCGAGAAAGCCGTCCAATCTAATACCCCGCTGATCACATCAGTTTCAGTAGCCCAGGACATGGTTTCCAAATTACAGAAAGCAAGGATTTAAATCCCTAAAGTTCATGGCAGTATCTAAAACCCGAACGACTGACAGACAAAGTCAATCAGATGGTTTAGGTACAGCACCGAGAATCGTTAAACGGGTGTTAGTATGCCGCCCTTCTCACTTTACCGTTGACTACGTCATAAATCCTCACATGCAACCCTACGCGGTCAATGCCTCAAAGGCAAAACGAGAATGGGATCAATTAATTAAAACGCTTAGCTCGCTCGATCTTAAGGTTGACGTCATTGAACAGGAACCGGACGTACCTGACATGGTTTTCGCGGCCGACCAAGGCATTGTGCATAACGGCGCGGTCCTGCTAGCCAATTTTCGTTACAGCGAACGCCAAAAAGAAAGAGTGTATTACCGGAAATGGTTCCGTGAACACGGTTTTCGTCTTAGGTCGCTATCTAATATCTTTCCGTTCGAAGGTGCCGACAGCCTGTTTTTCGGCGATACCCTGCTCGTCGGCATCGGTTTTAGGGCCAGTGTTTCAAGCTGTGAGGAGCTGGCTAAAAAGCTGGCACTTGAAGTCATGCCACTACGGTTGCTGGACCCATATTTTTATGAGTTAGATATGGCCTTTTTGCCGATTGACGGGCGCACGGCTTTTTATTATCCACCGGTCTTTTCGCCACACTCCCAAAATCTGATCAAGCGGTTAGTGCCGAATTTGTATACGTTAAGCGAAGAAGAAGCCAAGGCCTACGCCGCCAACTCGTTTGTAACTGGCCACGACATTATTATTGCCACAGGCACGCCAGATCGATTCCGCATGCGATTGAAGAAACTCGGCTTGCGCGTTCATGAAGTCGATGTCAGCGAATTTAAAAAGGCCGGCGGCGGCATCCGCTGCCTCATAAACGTGATAGAGTAATTGGGTAGATGGCAAAGAATTTTTTCAATCCCAATGAAGCTCTGCTAGCTAAAATCCGCAGCCGTGGCGGTTGGGTCAACGCCCATTCCCATATTGACAGGGCCTATATTTTAACCGAAGAAAATTTTCATCTTTCCAATTCTCCATTGCAACAAAAGTGGGCGCTGCCGGATGACTTTAAAGCTAGCGCAAGCGTTGACGATATATACAGCAACATGGCTCGGGCAGTTGAGTCCATGTGTAAACAAGGCGTTCAAGCACTGGGCTCATTTATAGACGTTGACCCGGTAATTAAAGATAAAGCTATTGAAGCCGCCCAAAAAGTTCGTGACAGCTTCAAAAGTGATATACAGATTAAGTTTATTAATCAGGTAGTCAAAGGCGTTATAGACCCAGAGGCCCGCAAGTGGTTTGAAGTAGGTGCCCAGTTCGTTGATATTATCGGTGGCCTACCGGAAAAAGATGAGGGTCATGAAGCGGAACACTTAGACATACTATTTGAGACCGCCAAGAAAAACGGCAACAAAATGATGCATGTACATATTGACCAGTATGGTTTGCCAGACCAACGTGACACGGAACTGCTAACCCAAAAGACGATTGAGCATAATTACCAAGGCAAAGTAGTGGCGATCCATGGTATCTCTATTGCGGCTCAGACTAAAGATTATCGGCAAAAACTCTACACCATGATGCGTGAAGCCGGCGTGATGGTTGTAACTTGCCCGCTGGCGTATATTTCCAGTCGGCGCAGCGAAGAGTTGGCACCTATCCATAACTCGATTGCTCCTGTTGAAGAAATGATAGCTGCCGGGCTGATAGTTGGCTTAGGGACTGACAACATCCATGATATGTATATGCCCTTTGCCGATGGTGATATGTGGTCGGAACTCCGTGTCCTATTAGAGGCTTGTTACATTCGTGACCTGGATTCCCTAGCCGATATTGNNAACTAGTAGTGGCCTGGCAGTGCTGGGGCTGGATATATAGTTAAGGTGCGATGGCGAAGACACAGGCCTGGTACTCATGACCAAACAATAGAGCCGGCAAATGCCAACGACTTTAAAGAGTTAACCCGTCTTCTTGATAAAGCAAATGAGTATTCCCTTGAAAGGTCCGGCCTGCCAGCTTGGGGACTTAAAGAATATGCGCTTAGGGAGCTGGCCGAGCACTTAAATGACGGGGCTTGTTACGTCATGCGCGACAAACAGAAAATAGTAGCCACCATGACCATTACGGACAAGGACTGGCTTTGGGGTGATAAGAGTACGGATGGCACGGCACTGTACTTTCATAAACTTATGAAAGACCCGGAATGCCGGATTCGCAATATAGGACTGATCTTCATTTCATTTGTGGCCCATATGGCTCTCACGCAGAATAAGAAATTTATTAGATGCGATGTTATATCGAGCCAGGAGCAGCTCGTTAAGTACTATTTAAAACTTGGTTTTATACAAAAAGCCTCGTTTACCTATAGGCCGTCTGGCCGTCCGGGTGTTTTTCTAGAGGCTAGCGCCGACGAAATTATTAAAAGAATAACTGCGCTTGATGTGCTAAAATCCCAAGGAACTCATGAAATTTAAGCTCGGAATCTATGGCTCGGCAGCAGGCGACATAAAGGCGGCGATGCCCAAGGCGCTTGGCTTGGGTAAAGTTTTGCAGGACTATGCCGATAAGTTAATCTTAATAACCGGAGCTTGTCCCGGCCTTCCCTACGCTGTCATTTCTGAAGCTGCGCCAAGCGGCATTGAGATTTGGGGATTTTCCGCAGAGTTTGATATTGAAAGCCTCCAGGCTGCCGAGCCCGACGAAGACCACGGCATATATACTAAGCTTGTCTACGTGCCGAGGAGTTTCCCATTAGCGGATAGTGACCGGGCCCGAAAGAAATACCGCAATCTCATATCAACTGCAAACTGCGATGGCGCCATAATTATATCCGGACGATGGGGCACCCTGAATGAGTTCACCAATGTTATAGACTTTCAAAAACCAGTCGGTGTTTTGACTGGTACGGGCGGCATTGCTGATGAGCTGATTGGCCTGAGCGAGAAAATATCTAAACCAGGCCAAGGTGCATTAATATTTGACAATGATGCTAAGCGCTTAGTCGATAAAATACTTGAAAGTCTTTAGCGCTACAACGAGGCTTTAATTTCAGCAGCCAGCTTATCGTTCCACATCGCGGCAGTGACTGACTGTACGACATCGGCCCCGGCCTTAAGATATTCCTGGAAGTCGGCTGGCGTGGCAACGCCACCGATACCGATAATCCCGTAACCTAAATTGTGTTTTTTGCGCAAAGCGTCTAAGCGTTTGACCATATCGAGTCCGGCCCATTTGATGCCTGCTCCGCAAATACCGGCTTTTAAGCGGCCCTCACCAGGCAGCATTTGGTTGCCGTGCTCATCGACTACTGGCGCCTGGATAGTATTTATTGCCGAGAAAGCCGACAGATAATCTTTGGTCTTAAGAACAACTTGCTCCAGCAATTCCTGCTGTTCCTCAGAAAAATAACCGATCTTGGCTATTAGCGGTATGTCGCCTATAGCCTCTTTTACTCGGCGGCAGACTTCGATAACCGCGTCAAGCGTATAGCACAATACGCCCTCGCTAGCGACGTTTGGACAAGAAAGATTAACTTCTATGACCTGAACGCCGGCTTGGGCGGCTAGCGTGGCGGCTTTAGCGAAGTCATCGTAGTAATTGGCTTGGGTGAACCCGTCCTGGATTGTCCCAACGACGCTGGCAATTAGAAGTTGCCCTTTGCCTTGGGATGCGACGGCCTGGCGCATATCTTCTACCCAGAATTCGGGCCCGCGTGAAGGATTTCCAAATGAATTGGTTATAGTTAACTCTTCGATCGGTTTATCTGAATCCATAAGACCAAGCAGCGGACGACTAGCCCGCTCTAACGTAAGATCGCCGTCAAGATCTATATATACGACGTTGGGAAATTCGTTAACAGGAAACGGCACGCTGCGCTGGGTTTTGTAGCATATTAAGTCAAAGCCGCGCTCAAAACTATAGCCTACATGCTTGGAGGTCGGCAGCGAACCGGCGCCGATGCCATATGGAGAATACAGTTTGTGACCAAGAAAATTATACTGAGGCTCGCCCTCATTTTGATAAGACGCCTCCCCGGCTTTTTTTGGGAACGGACCGTTGTCAAAGTTGTCATCAAAGGTCTTGCTTGGGTCAAAAATTGTGGCTGGTTGACTCGGCATAATTTGCTCCTGACGTGTACCTCTATATAATAGAGGAAAATAAGAGTTAGGTACACATGGATTTTATCAACAAGCTTAAAGCCATCTGGGACAAAAACAACTCCCTGCTATGCGTCGGCCTTGATCCTGACATGCCTAATTTGCCTGAGCATTTGAAGGACGGCGAGGCACCCTACTTTAACTTCAATAAAGCCATCATTGATGCCACTGCCGAACTTGTCTGTGCCTATAAGCCAAATTCGGCCTTTTATGAAGCCCGCGGCGCGGCCGGTATCCAGGAACTGCAGCTTACTTGTGCCTATATTCACGAAAATTATCCTGATATTCCGGTGATCCTGGACTTCAAGCGCGGCGACATCGGCAATACCAACAGCCAATATGCGGCCTTTGCTTTCGACTACCTTGGCGCCGATGCCGTCACGGTTCAGCCCTGGCAAGGCGGTGAAGCTGTCCAAGTTTTTCTGGACCGTAAAGATAAAGGCATTATGATACTTGACCGTACTTCCAACACCGGTTCTGGCGAATTCCAGGATCTGCTGGTCAATGACCGCAAGCTGTATCTGCAGGTAGCCCAAAATGTACGCGATAACTGGAACAAAAACGGTAATTGCCTGCTGGTTGTTGGCGCCACCTTCCCCCAGGAAATGGCTGAGATCCGTGAACTGGTCGGCGACGATATGATATTCTTGGTGCCTGGAATGGGCGCGCAAGGCGGTGATACCGGGGCAACGGTTAAAGCCGGTCTTAACTTGGCCGGAACCGGCCTGGTTATCAACTCGTCCCGCTCAATTATCTTTGCCTCATCCGGAGAAGATTTTGCTGAGGCTGCTCGTCAAAAAGCGCTAGGCTTCCGCGAGGAAATTAATAAGTATAGGGGGCAAAAGGCGTGAGCAGCGAAGATCACAAGGTGGAGTTGGCACTGGATTTACATGAAATTGGCGCCTTGAAATTCGGTGAGTTCACCTTCAAGAGCGGCATCGTCAGTCCTATATATGTAGATTTAAGACTCTTTGTCAGCTATCCCAAGATATTGAAGAAAGTGGCTAAGCTGTATGCCGAACAGTTAAAATCAATAAAGTATGATCGACTGGCTGGTGTTGCCTATGCTGCTCTGCCAATCGCCGGGGCGATAAGCTTGGAGCTAGAGCGCCCGTGGATATTTATGCGCAAAGAAGGCCTTAAGAAGGGTTATGGCTTACAAAAGAGCCTTGAGGGTGAATACGAAAAAGGTGAAACTGTCGTCATGATCGAAGATCTGGTGACTCGGGCCACTTCCCTCATGGAGGCCATACCGGCAATTGAAGAACACGGACTAATTATCAAAGATGCGGTTGTCCTGCTTGATTACGGTAAAGGCGGTGGTGGTGTTCTTAGAAAAGGCGGTTATAACTTACACGCCTTCATGACTATGCGCGAAATGGTAGACATTATGTTTGCTGAAGGCAAAATCGATGCCGACAAGCATAAACAATCCCTGGAATTTTTAGAAGCCTAGCTAATCTTACTAACTAACAACTGTTTCATGCCGGGCAAGAATTTGATCTAGTCCAGCCTCAATGCCAAGTTGTACTGCAATTTTGTGCATATAACTATTTGCATCCATCACGCCTAAGGCCGCGTCTGACATATGCGTGAGTGGCGTGTGTCCGATAGATTTGTCGTGTTCCAGGATTGTCGACCCCGGAGAATCCCCAGTAAGTACAAGTTGGTGCGTGTCCTTATCAAATAATTGTTCCATAATTTCAGGGCCGGGGTAATCACTGGCTTCGATAGCCTGCAATGCTGGCAGTTTCTTTCTGTCTTTGTTGCCTGGCTCAAAGTAAAATAATCTCCCATATCTATGCGGGGCATGCGCTCGTTCTTTATCTAAGTTCTCCCCCACGCAAGCCAGTAGGAGTTTTGTATGTCCCCCTTGACCACTTCTCCCAAGTATAAAATGGGGTCTATAACTCACCCCTCCTGTGTCAGGGTTAGAATACTCTGAGCACCAAATTACATTGGATTGAATGACACGAATACGGTAAGGATCGTCATCTACATATTGCCACTGACGATTTCTGAGTATTGCCTTAGGCAGCATTCTCGCAAACGTCGATATCATGTCGACGTTTGCACGCTCATTCTGATCTTTTCGCGCTAGTTGCTCTACTGTTGTACCACTGGCAGCCAGGTATCCCAGTAAACGCTTCTTTACTTTCAAATACTCGGGAGACATCTCTCCTGAGATTGTTCGTAGCCCGAGCCGAGAAAGTTCTTTGCCTTCTTTGTCCATAAGCTGTATATTATAACATATAGTATAACAAATATAAAATTTAAATTGTATTTATTTGTTTTGGTCGATCCACTCGCGAGCATTTTGGAAGATACGCATCCAAGGTGAATCTGCTTCCCAATCACTGGGATGCCATGAAAGCTGACGACTCATAAAGGCCCGTTCAGGATGCGGCATGATAATAGTTGCCCGTCCATCGGGGGTGGTCAGAGCTGTAATTCCTTTAGGCGAACCGTTAGGGTTTGCCGGGTAGATTTCGGTAACTTTGCCGTAGTTATCAACGTACTGCGCGGTAACCAGCTTATTGGTTAAAGCGGCTTTCTGATCTGTGGAATTATTAAATACTGCCCGGCCCTCGCCGTGAGCTACCGGGACCGGCAACTGGCTACCGGACATGCCCTTAAAGAGAATTGAGGGCGATTCGTTGATTTTAGTAAGTACCACCCGGGCCTCAAACTGTTCGGAGGTATTTTTCAGGAATGTAGGCCAGGTTTCGGCGCCAGGTATTAGCTCTTTGAGGGCAGCTAAGGTTTGGCAACCATTACACACACCAAGCGAAAAAGTGTCCGGGCGAGTAAAAAAATTACTAAATATTGTGCGCAAATCCTTATTAAAGAGGATAGATTTAGCCCAGCCTTCACCGGCGCCGAGTACATCTCCGTAGCTGAAACCGCCGCAAGCCACCAAGCCAGCGAAATCGTCAAGCTGGTGCCGGCCATTTATTATATCGTTCAAATGGACATCAACACTGGTAAAACCGGCGCGGTCAAAGGCGGCAGCCATTTCGACGTGGCCGTTTACGCCTTGTTCGCGGAAAATGGCTACCTTAGGCTTAGTCTTATAGGTTCTGCCTTCGGTTTTGAAGCTGACCCTTGCGTTAAGCCCCGGATCCTCATCGTTTTTTATAGCTGCTTGTTCTTGGCCGGCTACTTCTGGATTATCCCGCAATTTTTGGATTTGGTAACTGGTGTCGCTCCACCAGGCTTCCAGTTGGGAACGGGTGTTGCGGTAAAGTTCGTAGCCGTAATTTATTATTATTTCCTGCTTTTTAGTCGGTTTACCGATATTAATCGCCTTTCCATCAAATATTTTGAGGACGCTCGTAGCATCTGATTTTTTAACCTGTATTACCACTCCCAACTCTTCGTTAAATAGTTTTTCCAAAGGGCTTCCACACAATTTATCAAGATGAAGCTCTAAGCCGCAACGAGCAGCAAAAGCCATTTCAAGAACTGTCGTTAACAGGCCGCCGTCAGAGCGGTCGTGGTAGGCTAAGATTTTGCCCTGCTCTTTGAGCTCGGTAAGGGTCTTAAAAAATTGCTTCAAAGCAGCCGGATCGGCATCCGGCGTTTCGTTGCCCAGCTGATTGTAGACTTGGGCCAGCGCCGAGCCGCCCAGCCGGGTACCGCCGCTTAGGTCAATCAGCATGAGCACGGTCTCTTGGCTCAGATCAAGTTGTGGCGTTAGTGTTTTAACGACGCTTTTAACTGGGGCAAAGCCGGTTATTATGAGCGATACGGGAGATACAACGCTTTTGTCCTCACCGGCTTGATGCCACTTTGTGCGCATATTCAGCGAATCTTTACCTACTGGGATTGTTAAGCCTAGCTCAGGACAAAACTCTTCACCCACGGTCTTGACGCTGTTATATAAGTTTTCATCTTCATGACCGTAACCCACAGCAGCCATCCAATTAGCTGAAAGTTTTATGTCTGTTAGCCTGCCTATGTCCGCAGCGGCGATATTAGTAATTGCTTCGCCAACAGCCATACGGGCAGCGGCCGGAGCATTAATAAGGGCCAGAGGCGTGCGTTCTCCCATAGTCATGGCTTCACCAAAGTCGCTATCAAATGTAACCGCGGTAACAGCCACATCACTGACCGGTACTTGCCAGGGTCCCACCATCTGGTCGCGGGTAGTAAGCCCGCCGACGCTGCGGTCGCCAATCGTAATAAGGAATTTCTTACTACCGACCGACGGCAACTTAAGTACCCGTTCCACCGCCTCATCCACGGTAATATCTTTAAAGCTTAGGCTTGTCCCGCTTTGTACCGAGGTAGTAACTTCACGAGTCATTTTTGGTGGCTTGCCGAATAAGACGTCCAGGGGCAAATCGATAGGCCTATTGTTGAATAATCGGTCGTTTACAACCAGCTGCTCGTTCTCAGTAATGGTTCCGACGACGGCGAATGGACAGCGTTCACGTTCACAAATGGCCTCAAACTTTTTAAGATTCTCGGGCGCAATGCCTAGCACATAGCGCTCCTGGGCTTCATTACACCAGATTTCAAGCGGTGAAAGGCCCGGTTCGGCGCTCGGTATGTCGCGCAGTTCAAAGACTGCTCCACGGCCTGAGTCATGAACCAGCTCTGGCAAAGCGTTAGATAAACCGCCAGCACCGACATCATGAATGGTAATTAGTGGATTGTCCGTGCCCTGGCTCCAGCAATAGTCGATAACTTCCTGGGCCCGGCGTTCAATTTCGCCGTTCCCCCTTTGAACCGAGGCAAAATCTAAGTCTTCTTTACTTTCGCCAATATGCATGCTGGAAGCTGCGCCGCCGCCTAAGCCAATTAACATGGCTGGTCCGCCAAGCTGAATAACTAATGAACCGATCGGGAGCTGCTCTTTTTTGACATGTTCATCACGGATATTGCCAAGGCCACCGGCGATCATGATCGGTTTGTGGTAACCCCAGACCTCTCCGCCTATAGCTTGTTGGAAAGTACGAAAATAGCCAGCAAGATTAGGCCGCCCGAATTCATTGGCAAAACCGGCTCCGCCAATCGGTGCTTCCAGCATGATGTCAAGTGCTGACGCAATCCGGTCTGGTTTAGAGTAAGTTTGTTCCCAAGGCCGTTTGACTCCCGGTATCTCCAAGTTGGATACGGTATAGCCGGCCAAACCCATTTTAGTTTTGGCTCCCCGCCCAGTTGCAGCCTCATCACGAATTTCGCCGCCAATGCCAGTTGCAGCGCCTGGTATTGGGGCGATGGCCGTAGGATGGTTATGGGTTTCAACTTTGATGACGCTATGCACCGGTTCAGAGTGGTATTTGTAGGTTCCGTTAGGATCGGCAAAGAATCTTCCGGCCGTCGGACCCTTTATAACAGCGGCGTTATCGCTGTAAGCCGATAGTACGTCCTGACCGCCTTTCTCATAGGTGTTTTTAATCATTTTAAATAAGCTTTTGGGCTGTTTCTGGCCGTCGATTGCCCACTCGGCGTTAAAAACTTTGTGCCGGCAATGTTCACTATTTACCTGGGCGAACATCATTAGCTCAACGTCGGTCGGATTACGTTCCAGGTTCTTGTAAGCGTCATATAAATAGTCAACTTCATCCCTAGCTAGCGCCAATCCAAGATCCCGGTTAGCGGCGCTCAATGCTTCCTTGCCTTCGCCTCGCATATTAATTGTGCCAAGACTCTTGGGTTTATCAGTTTCAAATAAGACTCCAGCTTCGTCAAAGTTATGTAGTACGCTTTCGGTCATACGGTCGTGTAAGGCGCTGGACAGCAAATCATCTTCGGCCGGTGCACCCTCCAAGTAGTAGGCTATACCCCGCTCAATTCTGGTGATGCGGTGAAGTCCGGAGTTCTGCACAATATCTGTTGCCTTTGATGACCACGGTGAAATAGTCCCGGGCCGTGGAACTACAAGATACAGCGTTCCCGGCCGCTCAGCGCTGAGTGGTGTCCCATAGCTGGTTAAACGTGCGAGGCGTTTACCTTCATCGGCTGATATTTTTTGGCTTGTCTCGGCGAAGTGTACATATTCGGCCTGCACACTTTTGATTGAACTATTGATTGCTTGCAGGCGAATGAGCAGTTTGCTCTTGCGGAAATCCGACAGTGCCGAAATTCCTTTGTAGACCTGCACTAGCGGACTCCCAGGCTATCGCCAGCAAAGGTAATGTCTAGCGGCTGAATAACTACCTTCTTTGGACCGGATTCGACAGTTCCAGCAATCCAGGATTTGAAGCCGTAAGTCTCTGCAACTTTTGTAACGGCGTAGGCTTGATCGGCAGGCAGGTATACAGCGTAGCCAGCGCCCATATTGTAGTTGCCGTACATTTCCTGATTATCGTTTTGGGTTTCTGAACTAATAAACCTGAAGATTTCAGGCATCGGAGGAAGGTCAGTAATAATGTAACTGAATTCTTCGTCTGCTCGCATAAGTTTGCGCCAACCATGGCCAGTAATATTTGACACATAATGAATGTCGAGATTGGCTGCTTGGAGCGCCAAAACAAATTGGGCGTAAAGGTGGGTTGGTTTCAGGGTAGCTTCACCTAAAAGATTGCCGTCGGACATTTTTGTTTGATAGCCTTCCGGAAGTATGTCTGCCAGCTTTCGGATCAAACTTATGCCGTTGGCGTGTACGCCGTTTGATTCGATAAGTACTATAGCGTCGCCGTCGCAAAGGTTTTTGCCTCGAACGAGGTGTTTTTCGGATTGGATCACTCCAAAAGCTGAACCGGCGAATTCAAGAGCGTCTTGAGCCACAACACCCTCTAGTGCTTGCGTTTCTCCCCCGCCCCATACAACTTTGGAGGCATCACAGGCAACTCTCCAGCCCTTAATAAAATCTTCGGCGAGAGCCGTATCGGTGAGCCATTGATATGAACTTGACGACCAATAAGCATTTAAAACGACGGGAGTCGCACCGACACTGACAAGGTCGTTAATAATACAGGCAACCGTATCTTGGGCAATTGCGGCAAAGTGCGACTGACCACTGTCTTGATATACCTTTTGAGCAATGAGACTTTTGGTACCGAGGCCTTCTTGTACGAGCGCCCCCCATCTGTCACCCATGTTAAAGACATAAGCCGACTCACCTCTTGTGCCTTCAAGTTCAGAGAAACTGAAGGGCATATTTTTGACAGTCGTTAAACCCTCCTTTTGAGCCAACACTTTCATTGGGTCGGCTTGGGAATAGTTAACAGACTTATGATAGGATAACTTTTTAGCCAATCGTCGCTCCCTCTTAACTATATATTATATCAGAGACCGCGCAGCCTTGCCAGGTTGCCTAAAAATCCTGTTTAAGCACTTGCTCAGGTTGCTAGGATAGGTTATTATAAGGATAAGTAAGTTAATTTCAGCGCATGCAGGCCTCATCCATTTTCCGAGAATAGACAAAGCCAGATGCGTTTTTTAGCTTCTTGAAGCAACTAATTATGGGGGCCTAATGCCAATCTCGACCGATAGCACTGATCAGCTTAAGGAAAAGTGTGGGGTGTTTGGCATTATTGGTCGCAAATCCGATAGTCATACGGGTCTGGAAGCGGCCCGTATGACGTTTTATGGCTTATGGGCCCTGCAGCATCGAGGCCAGGAAAGCTCGGGCATTGTCAGTAGCGACGGCAAGGACTTACATCGCCATGCGGCCCAAGGTCTGGTTGCCACGGTTTACCGCGAAGAAGATCTGGAGCAGCTGCCAGGCAGCCTGGCCATCGGCCATAACCGTTACTCAACTTCCGGAGGGGCTGACGATTGCTTCAACCAGCCGTTTATTGACCGGAAACATAAGATTGCCCTTGCCCACAACGGCAATTTACCGGACACGACGAAACTCGAGAGCTTTCTTAAGGAGCGCAAAGTTGACCTTGAAAAACTGAACGACTCTTCAACAATGGTGGCCGCCATTACCTGTTACATGGATGACGGTCTCGACATGCCCGCCGCCATCAAAAAAGCTTGGCCCCTATTTACAGGGGCCTTTTCTATTGTAGCCATGGATGCGACCCGCTTGGTGGCATTTCGCGACGAATGCGGTATCAGGCCGCTGTCTATCGGCACCCTAGATGACGCTTACGTGGTGGCCAGTGAAACGTGTGCGTTTGATACTATTGGCGCCGAGCACTTGCGCGACGTTGAGCCTGGCGAGCTTGTGGTCATTGATAAGAACGGCATTAAATCCGAGCAAATAGTAAAGAGTAACTTAAAGCTTGATATCTTTGAAATGATCTATTTCGCCCGTCCGGACAGCCTTCTGCAAGGCAAGCGGGTCGATATGGTGCGCCAGGAATTAGGCCGTAACATGGCCAGGGAATTTCCTATTAAGGCCGATGTAGTCGTGCCGGTGCCCGAGTCTGGCATACCGGCGGCAATCGGCTATTCCCAAGAGAGCGGCATCCACTTTGAAATGGCGCTAATTAAAAACCGTTATATCCACCGTACATTTATCCGTCCAACTAAACAGCTTCGCGACCGTGATCTTAAAATGAAGCTCAACCCGATAATAGACCTACTGGAGGGCCAGCGGGTTATAGTCGTTGATGACTCGATTGTCCGGGGTACGACTATGCGCCGCTTGGTGTCAATGATATTTGAAGCCGGTGCTAAAGAAGTTCACCTGCTTATATCCAGCCCGCCGTTTCGCTATCCTGATTTTTACGGCATCAATACGCCCAAACAGACTGAGCTGATGGCAGCCTATATGACTGTTTCTGAAATGCGCGAGTCAGTAGGTGCAACTTCACTGCACTTCTTATCTTTTGACGGGATGATTAAAGCCACCGGTCTTCCTGCAAGCAGCTTTAATGTCTCTTGTTTTAACGGCGAATACCCAATATCTATAGGCAAGCAAGCCCAAGAAATCGTTGAACTCAAGCCCGGCGGTAAACTGCCACAGGCAGATTTTACGCCAGTTGAACTAGCCAATACCCGCACCACATGAGGCCCCGGATTGCCGTCTTGGCTTCGGGTGGTGGCACCACCGCCGAGGCTTTTATACGGGCCGGGCAAAATGGGCACATAAATGTTGACGTTGGCCTGGTCATATGCAGCCGGAAGGATGCCGGTATTTTCCAGCGTATTGCAGACTTAAACAACGAGTTTAATCTTCGGATTGACTGTTTGTTGATTAATCACACTACTCATCCGGCGGCACACACCGAACACGTTGAGCGTGGGCATCAAACTGCGGGTGAAGAATTAGCAATACTAACTGCACTTTTGTCTGGCAACTTCGATCTAGTTGCCTCAATGGGTTATATGAAACTGAACGGCCCGCATATAATCGAGGCCTTTGGATGGCGCCCGGAGTATAGCTCTGTATACGAGGCCAAAATGGTAAACACGCATCCTGGTTTATTGCCCGACACTAAGGCCATGTATGGTTTAAAGATCCAACAGTATATTCTCGACCATAAGCTGCCCTACGGGGGCCAGACACTGCATTTAATCGGTGCAGGCTATGATGATGGCCCAATCATTGCCGAACATAAAGTTCCTGTTGAGCCAGGCGACTCCGCCGAGGCTCTATTTGCCCGGGTCCAAGCGGCCGAAAAAAAATATCTGCCAGGGGACATCGAGGATTTTATTAGTGCCCGCCTGGCGTATAATCAGGATCACCAAGGAGCTTAAATGGCGGATGTTTTAGTTATTGGCAGCGGTGGCCGGGAGCAGGCATTGGCTTGGAAGCTAGCTCAGTCTCCGTCTGTTAGCAAAGTCTACGTAGCCCCCGGCAATGGCGGCAGCCGCGGTAAGGTCGAAAACGTAGCCATTGGCTTTACTGACGTCGTGAAGTTACTGGATTTTGCCCGGGAAAAAGCCATTGACCTGACAGTTATTGGCCAAGAGGCTGCATCGGAGGCTGGGGTCGTGGATGCTTTCTCGGCGGCTAACCTCAAAATCTTTGGTCCCAACAAAGCGGCTGCCAGCATAGAAACTTCCAAAGCTTTCTCTAAAGACCTGATGAGCGAACAGAATATTCCTACGGCTGAATATAAAAACTTCACTGATTCAGAAGCGGCACGGCGCTATGCCAAAAGCCGGCCCTTGCCGGTGGTTATTAAAGCTGACGGCCTGGCTACCGGTAAAGGCGTCATCATAGCCGGTAATGAGACAGAAATTGACCAGGCTATTGATGACATTATGATAAAAAAGACCTTCGGGAGTTCCGGCGATACAGTTGTAGTCGAAGACTTTCTAAAAGGCCAAGAGGCTTCGCTGCACGCCCTGTGTGATGGCCACAACTCGGTTATCTTCCCTGCCTCGCAAGACTACAAGCAGATTTTTGACGGCGACAAAGGCCCAAACACTGGGGGTATGGGCGCTTTTACACCAGTTGAATGGGTTACCAAAGATCTTTTAGACAGGGTTAATAACGACGTTGTGCAACCAGCGCTGCAAGGAGTAGCTAATCACGGAGCTCCTTTTACAGGCTGTTTATATCCCGGCCTGATGATCGATGGCGATAACTTCAAGGTTCTTGAGTTTAATGCCCGGTTTGGCGACCCCGAAGCTGAAGTCTATATGAGGCTGCTGGATAGTGATCTATATGAAATATTAAATGATTGTGCAAGCGGTACACTTGATCACAAAAAGGTGTCATGGAAGGCTGGCTTTGCCGTCAGCGTGGTCGTGGCTTCGCCCGGTTATCCCGGCGAGTACCCAAAAGGCCTGCCTATAACTGGTATTGAAGAAGCTGAGTCCCAAAATGACATAGTAGTGTTCCATGCCGGTACGGATATTAAAGACGGCCAGTTAGTGACAGCCGGAGGCCGGGTGTTAAATGTGACCGCACTTGGTGCAACCCTGGATGAAGCCCTTGAAAAAGCCTATGCTGCTGTAAAGCTAATTAATTTTGAGGGTATGCATTACCGCACAGACATTGGGCGGCGCTCAAGCTGAGATCAATATTAGTCGCTATCATTTAAGGGCAGATTGCCAGCCATCACTTTGTAGCTTGGCGTCTTTGTCCAGTACACCGTCATGTTGCTTCTGGACATAGGCTTCGTAGAGTTTGGCAAGGTCAGGATCGCTCAAGGCCAGGATGCGGATTGCTAAAAGAGCGGCGTTTTTGCCGCCGTTCTCGGGCATGGTAGCGAGGGGTATGCCGGGCGGCATAGCAACGTTTGACCAGAGGGCTTCGTGGCCGTGGTTATCACGTTTAACAGGGATAGAAATAACTGGCAGGTTGGTTTGGGCGGCCGTTACGCCTGCTAGGTGCGCTGAACCGCCGGCGCCGGCGATGATAATTTTGAGTCCCCTATCCGCCGCGCTTCGGACGTATTCACTGGTTTCATCGGGCGTGCGATGGGCCGACAGAACACGTACCTCGTTAGTTACACCGAATTCGTCCAGGACTTTGGCAGCGATGCTCATGATGTCGAGATCCGAATCGGAGCCCATAATGATGCCGACGACTGGTTTTTTCATATAAAAACAGTGTACAATAGATGTAATGGATGCACAATCGATAGCCTCGACTGACTTTGAATTTCCAGGCCAGACGGCTCGCTTTAGCGGTAAAGTCCGCGATATTTATGCCATCGGGGGAAAACAACTGGTTATAGTAGCAACCGACAGGATTTCAGCCTTTGACGTTGTTTTGCCACGGGCCATACCTTATAAAGGCCAGGTACTTAACCAATTAGCGGCGCAGTTTTTGGAAGCGACATCAGACATAGTCCCAAATTGGCTGATGGCCGTTCCTGACCCTAACGCCAGTGTTGGTCTTAAGGCCGAGCCGCTGGAGATTGAACTTGTCATCCGCGGCTGCCTGGTTGGACATGCTTGGCGCGAATATTCATCAGGTAAACGGGCAATCTCCGGGGCCGCCATGCCCGATGGCATGGAAGAGTATGACAGCTTCCCCGAGCCGCTTATAACACCCACGACCAAAGCCATGGTTGGACACGATGAGGACATAACCGAAGCTGAGATTATTAAACAGAAGCTTGTAACGGCTGACGAATGGCAACAACTGCAGGACTATATGCGCGCGTTATTTAAGCGAGGACAACAAATGGCCCGTGCCCAAGGACTGGTTCTGGCCGACACTAAATATGAGTTCGGCAGGCTTGATGGCAAGCTTATCTTGATCGATGAGGTGCATACGCCTGATTCTTCTAGATATTTCTACGCCGACAGCTATGACGCTTACGTCGGAGGCGACAAAAAAGATCGTCCGCGTCAACTGTCCAAAGAATTCGTCCGGGAGTGGCTGATGGAAAAGGGTTACAGGGGCCAAGAGGGTGAAACAATGCCGGAACTTAATGATGAGTTTATTGCCATGGTAACCGACCGCTACATTGAGCTTTACGAAAAAATGAGTGGAAAGAAATTCAAGAAGGCTCCAACCTCTAACGCTCTACAGCGTGTCGAGAAAAATGTAAAAGATTATCTCGAGGCTAATTCTTAAATGAAACCTTTCACGCCGCCCAATGTCGACGGGGGGGCCAATTTCAGTTCCATAGATCCGCTTGACGGACGTTATTATGACCAGGAGATAGCCACATACTTATCTGAGCGGAGCCGGATTGCCTACCAAGCTTACGTCGAAGCGGCCCTAGGCTATGCGCTGGCTGAGTTCGGAGTCTGTTCCCAAGACATAGCCAATGAAATTGAAGCTGCAACCACGCGGGTTACCGCCGAGGCCGTAGCCGAGTTAGAAAAGACTACCAAGCACGACGTTAAGGCTCTGGTTGATTGTATAAAAAGTGGATTATCTCCCGAGGCTCAGCCTTATGTTCACTTTGGCGCTACGTCCTACGATATAGTAGCGACTGCCCTGTCTTTGCAGCTGAGAGCTGCAACAACCGAACTGGTTATTCCCCGCCTAATTGAATTGGAAAAAACCTTGCTAAAACTCACCAGTGACTATGCCGAGACTATTCAAATTGGCCGTACGCATGGCCAGCATGCCGTGCCAATTACTTTTGGCTTCGCTATGGCGGAGTATGTCAGTCGCCTAGGCAGCAGTATAAATTCGCTCAAAGTTCTTAGCGGTAAGATCAAAGGCAAATTCTCCGGTGCCGTCGGTGCCTATAACGCTCTAAGCCTGTTTGTCGATGATCCGCTTAAATTCGAAAGTACAGTCTTAGGTTACTTGGATCTCGAGCCAGCCGATTACTCCACTCAGATTATCCCCGCCGAGAATTACGTACGCCTTATAGATGAGTTGGCGGTCACTGCCGGTATTATGGCCAATTTATCTCATGACATGCGCCATTTGCAAAGAAGTGAAATTGCCGAAATCCGTGAACACTTTGATCCTGGCCAGACCGGCTCCTCAACTATGGCCCATAAGCGTAACCCGTGGAACTTCGAGAACGTTATTAGCATGAGCAAGCAAGTTACCGCACAGATAGTCAACGCGAACTTAAACCTGTCTAGCGAACACCAACGTGACCTGACTGACTCGGCCTCAGCCCGTTTTTATGGTGTAGCCTTTGCCAGTGTAGCTTCTATGGCTGAGCGTCTAAACCGGGTTATGTCTACAATTGAAGTAGATGAGGATAATATGAATCGCAATCTGCATATGAGCGGCGGCGCTATAGCCGCTGAGCCACTGTACTTGCTGCTTGAAAAATATGGTCACACGACTGCTCACGAAGCCTCCAAGGCCTTGGCTCACCAAGCTCTTGAGAATAACAAGCCGCTTTACGAAGTTGCAGCAAGCGATGACGGTATTGCCGATTACTTTACCAAGTTTACAGATAAAGAAAAGCAAACCCTTCAGGAGCCAGAAAAATACTACACTGGTCTAGCTGCCCAAAAGGCTAAGGCTGTTCACGATAAGTGGCAAGCCGCTATTTAGCTAACGTCAATAATTTTATCAAGTCCGGTTTCCGCTGCACCTAATCCGAAACTTAGCTGGCGTTGTTGATCGCCCAAACCTCCGCGTTGTTGAGCTTCTATATCGAAGCTGCCCAGACTGGCATCTATGAAGCTGCGAACCGCCCGGTCTCCAACTACTAGCACCTTCTCCCAATCTCGCATGCTGTCACGTATTGCCCGGTCTTCACTTTCCGGACCAGTCCAGTCGCCCAACACGTTCCTGCCAAGCGGCAGCTCAAGCGGGCTAGATGAACTTGCGTGCATCGGCTCGTTAAAATCCTGCCTAGGAATTAGGTTGAACTGGACAAAATCACAAGACCGCAGACGTACTGAGCATGAACGCCCATGAGAAGGTACAACTAAGTCCAGACTTTGGTCGTAACCTTTGCCTGCGGGCGTGCGGCCTGCCGTAATTTTGTAACGGTCAAGATGTAAAAAGCTTTGTGGTTCGTGGCCCTCCAATGCTTCAAAGGTGTTGCCAATAAAATTTTCCAAGCCAACTGGGTAGTGGCGAGGAACTCTTGTGTAGTTGTCATGCCCTACTACCTTAAGACGTCTTGGATCAATACCTTCGTTTTCGGCATGTGCCTTTGCATCCCGGGCTGAGCTAAAATAATCAAAAGGTTCGACCGTGACTAAGTCATGAACTAAAGCAACCTGCCTTGCTCGGCTTACAAGATCGTCAGCTCTTAATAAATTCCACTCGGGCATTTATTTACCTCCTGGCTCAATATGATTAAAACAATTGTTACATAGATTTTTCAAACCGTAAAGTTTAAGCGGATAAAGGCTTGACATTACTACTTTACTTTAGTAAAGTGGACTCATGACAAACGATAAGACATCTGTTTGGAAGTCACCCGCTACCCGGCAATTAGCCGAGGTACTAACTTCTATTGATTCGACTGCCGACATGCAAAACTTCTTGCGCGACGTCTTGACCGAAAAAGAAATTATTGAAATCAGTTCGAGGTTGCAAGCTGCCCAGATGCTCGAGGCTGGCAGGACTTACGCAGATATTGTGGCTAAGACTCGTCTCAGCAGCCGCACCGTTGCCCGCATTAGTGACTGGATGCAAAACGGTTGCAAAGGCTACGGTGCCGTTATTGAGCAGATAAACCAGCATACTCATATTACGTCAGCCCGTGCTGCCTGAAGCTATTTTTTATAACTAAAAAGCTAACGCCAGCACGACGCTGGCGTTTTTAGTAGTCCTAATATTTAAGATATGTAAGTTCAGGAAATAATAATGAATACCCTAATAGATAAAGCCACCAAGGCCAAACTTATACTCGTCCCAAAAGGCGACGATGCTAAGCCATGCTTTCAAGCTTTTGAAACTGCGACCGGTATTAAAGTACCAAGTTTTGAAGACCGTAAGCTGAAAGCCGTGGACGGCGGCCGGACCTTTTTAAAAGTTAAGGGCCGGGATATTCCCGGCTTCATAGCGGCTGGATACGGGGATATAGGTTTGACCGGTTCCGACTCTTGCGAAGACTACATATCTGGCGATAACTCAATAGCTTATGAACCGATTGGGCCTGAGATGTGCCGTTTTGTGCTATTAGCGACCGCCCGGCGGGCAGCTCGCCTTTATCACCAGCTCAGTAGCGGCGAGCGTATTATCAGTGTTGCAACCAGCTTTCCAAAGCTGGTGCGTAAGTGTGCCGTGGACCAAAAACTTAAGATTTTGCCAATTGAAATCCCGGTATCAGGCAGCGTGGAAATTATGCCTAGCTTATTGGGCGTACCACTCGTTGCCGACCTGGTATCCTCAGGCAAGACCGCAAAAGTTAATGGCTTAGTAGAGATACGTAGTTTGCTCGCTGTTTATCCGGCCATTGTCGTCAAATCGTCTGCATCACAGCCCGATGACAAAGCCGCTTCCTGGAGTGATATAGACAAAATCGATGCAACTTTGCAACTTAGGAGCAAACAGCTTAAAAACAAATCAGCCCAATCTTATACGTTGACACTGATGCGTGACTCCAACAAGGCCGGCAAGAAAGCCGGAGAGGAGTTTAGTGAAGTTATGATGGCTATTGCCGGTGATGGCGATATCGCTGAGTGTGAAAGTGAGATAGCTGACCTTACCTATGCCCAGCTGGTAGCTAGCTATAGCCGCGCCAAACCGGCCAAGCTGAGCAATGTCATGCGCATTATGATCAACCGTAACCGTACTAGCGGGGATCAGCTGTGAAAACATATTTTAAGCCGCCGGTCTCTAGCTGGCGGCAATTATGTGAGCGCCCGGTTACGGCCGGCGACAACATTGGCGCAACCATAGCCACTGTTTTTGAAGCCGTACAAAAAGATGGCGACAAAGCCCTGCTTGCCTTCACCAAGCAGTTTGACGGCATTACAATCAAAAGACTTGAAATTAGCCAGCGACAGATTAGTGAGTGGGCTAAGCAAACGCCTGCCAACTTAAAGCAGGCTATAAAAATTGCCTACGCCAATATTACGGCTTTTCACGCGGCGCAAACTGTAGGCCTGACAAACATAGAGGTTGAAACGATGCCTGGTGTACGTTGCTGGCGTGAAACGCGGGCTATTAGCCGGGTCGGCCTATATGTACCTGGCGGTAGTGCCCCGCTATTTTCAACCGTATTAATGCTCGGCGTGCCTGCGCAATTAGCCGGTTGCCAAGAAGTAGTATTATGCACGCCGCCCGCAAGCGACGGTTCAATCAACCCGGCAATTTGCTACGCGGCAGGCCTTGTCGGTATTAACAGGATATTCCGGATTGGCGGCGCCCAAGCAATTGCCGCCCTTGCCTGCGGCACGACTAGCCTGCCAAAAGTCGATAAGATATTCGGTCCAGGTAACCAATACGTTACGGCTGCCAAAATGTATGCCTTCAGCCAAGGTGTAGCTATAGATATGCCGGCAGGACCGTCAGAACTTATGGTGTTGGCCGATAGTTCTGCAAACTGCTCGTTTATAGCGGCTGACCTGTTGAGCCAAGCTGAGCACGGTCCCGACAGCCAGGTTATCCTGGTCTGTACTGCCTCGGCCATAGCTAATTCAGTCGGGGCCGAAGTAGCCAGACAACTAGAGACTTTGCCTCGCAAGACCATTGCCGAGCAGGCTCTGAAAAATTCATTCTGCGTTGTTTTAGATGATGATTCTAAAGCCCTAGAGTTTGCGAATAAGTATGCACCGGAGCACTTAATACTTGCCGTAGCTAATCCCAAAAAGACCGCTCGCTTGGTTACCAATGCCGGGTCGGTGTTCCTGGGAAACTATGCGCCCGAGGCCGCCGGAGATTATGCCTCAGGTACCAACCACACCCTGCCAACCAACGGCTGGGCGCGTGTATGTAGTGGGCTAAGCGTCGACAGTTTTTGCAAGGATATAAGTTTCCAATCGATTACTAAGAACGGCGCCAAAGCCTTAGCAACGACGGTCATGGCTATGGCTGAAGCCGAAGGGCTTGAGGCACACAAGCGGGCTATCGAGATAAGATTATGAAAAATTTAGCCCTAAAACGTATTCAGGATATGAAGCCTTACAAACCACCGATCAATGGACGAGCAAGCTATGACGGTTTACTACTTGATTTTAACGAACGTACAACCGGACCGGCCGATGCGGTCGTGTTCAGCTTGCGGCAGTTTGGACGGGATCAAAAAATCCAACTCTACCCCGAGTATTTTGATCTGCCGGACAAGATTGCAGCCTATGCTCAAGTAGACAGTAGTCAAGTCATGATAACCAATGGTACTGATCAAGCGATTGACGTCATATTTCGGACATTTAGCGGCGAAGACGACACGATAATTATCCCCGTGCCGACATTTTCCATGTATGCCCAGTACGCCCAAATTAATGGTAATAAGATACTCAGCCCGCTTTATAGCGCAGGCGACCTAGACTTTCCACTAAAAGACGTGCTTGACGCCATTAACGATAGCGTAAAAGTGATTGTTGTCTGCAATCCGAATAATCCTACTGGCACTTTGCTGCCTGTTGCCGGTATTGAGCGGATTGCCAAAAAAGCTAAGGATGCCATAGTCTACGTCGATGAAGCTTATTATGAATTTTCTGGCGTCAGCGCCGTAAATCTCATCGGCAAGTACCCCAATATTATTGTCAGCCGTACCTTTTCCAAAGCCTTCGGTCTGGCCGGATTACGTATTGGCTACGTTGTTGCAAACAATAAGTACATCAGTGAAATGCTTAAAGTCCGTGGTCCGTATGATGTCAATCAATTAGCGTGCCTTGCAGGCACTGTCGCACTCACAAACGTCCAGGAGGTTGAGAGTTATGCGGTTGAGGTTATGAAGGACGCTAAACCGCTACTAGAGAATTTTTTTCTCAAGAATAACATTAAGTTTTTCCACTCGGCCGGCAACTTTATTCTTTTCAAACCTGATAATGCCAAGCTTGTCGCAGATACCTTGCGCCGTAGTGGCATAGCTGTCCGCCCGCAAGATAAACCAAATATTAAGGGCACGCTGCGGGTCACTATTGGTACCAGGCCGCAAATGCAGGCGTTTATTGGTGCCTACCAGAATCTAATGCGGACTTCATATTTGCAAAAGTATGCACTTGTAGACCGCGATGGCACCCTAATTTACGAACCGCCTGATAGCCGACAGGTTGACAGCTTGAAGAAGCTAAGAATATTAGACGGCGCCGTTGAGGGCCTCAAGCGCTTACAAGATGCCGGTTACCAGCTGGTAATGGTCTCCAACCAGGATGGATTAGATACACCGTTGTTTCCTTTGTCCGATTTTGAGCCGTCGCAAAACGCTATGCTAAGTGCCTTCGCTAAAGCCGGAGTGGCGTTTGAGCAGGTATTCATATGCCCGCACAAATCTCAAGACAAATGCGCTTGCCGGAAGCCTAAAACCGGCCTGGTAGACGACTGGCTAAAGACTGCCAGGCTGGATACCAAGCAATCATTTGTCTGCGGAGATCGCGCCAGCGATAAAGGCCTGGCCCGTAATCTGGGGCTGCCATTTGTGTCAATGATTAAAAACGGTAACTTTGAGGACGCCATTAAAGAAAGGATTGCAAAATGACTATAACTATAGCAAAGCCAAGAAAAGCAACAATTACTCGTGTAACTGAGGAGACAAATATAAGTTTGAAGCTGAATATTGATGGCTCCGGCATTCGTAAGATTAATACGCCAATCGGCTTTCTTAATCACCTGCTGGAACAGTTTGCCAAGCACGGCTTATTTGACCTAGAGATTACTGCCAAAGGAGATACTTACTTTGACGATCACCACACCGTTGAAGATATTGGTATTGTACTAGGCCAAGCTTTTGCTGAGGCAATTGGGGACAAGGCAGGCATTAACCGCTACGGCTTTTTCATATTGCCGATGGATGACGCTCTGGCTACGACGGCTTTTGATTTTAGCGGTCGCTACGGCTTTAGGTTTGATGCTGAGTTTAAGCGCGAAAAAATTGGTGAGCTTAGCAGCGAAATGCTGGAGCACTTTTGGGATGCATTTGCTCAGAACGCTCGGGCTAACCTATTCATTAAATCCGAGTACGGACGTAATGACCACCACAAAGCCGAAGGTATTTTTAAGGCGACCGCCAGGGCTATAAGAATCGCATCAGAGTTTGACGTTAGGCTTGGCAACCAACTGCCAACTACGAAAGGCATACTATGATTGCCATAATTGACTATAAAGCCGGTAATACCGGTTCAGTTCAAAACGCCCTTAACCGGCTGGGGGTTGTTAGTGTAATAACGGCTGACCCAAGCAAAATTAAGTCGTCTAGTGGAGTTATCTTCCCTGGCCAGGGCCGGGCCGGTGCGGCCATGAACCAGCTGAAAAATACGGGTCTTGATAAGCTTATCCCAAAGCTCACGCAGCCCTTTCTTGGTATTTGTTTAGGCATGCAACTACTAGCTGAAGTTTCGGATGAAGATAACGTCGATTGCCTAAATGTGATATCTGGCGAATGCCGGAAATTTCCAGCTCTCCTTAAAACTCCGCAGCTCGGCTGGAATAAAGTAATGTTCAATAAAAGATCGCCTTTGATCCGCGGCATAGCCAGCGGGCAATATTTTTACTTTCTAAATTCCTATTACTTTGATGCTGAGCAAATGTACGTAGCCGGAACTGCCAGCTACGGCTTCGATTTTCCGGCCGTCGTAGCCAAGGACAATTTTTTTGCTGTCCAATTTCACCCGGAGAAATCTGCTAACCCGGGCGAGCAGCTGCTTAAGAATTTTTGTGAGATAAGCAAATGTTTGTAATTCCCGCCATAGATATTAAAGACGGCAAGTGCGTCCGTCTATTTCAAGGCGATTTTGACAAGGTTACTACGTATAGTAATGATCCTATTCTGGTTGCCAAAAAGTTTGCTCGCCTTGGCGCTAAGCTGCTGCACATTATTGATTTGGACGGTGCAAAAAAAGGCTTCCCCGTGAGTCAGCAAATAATACTTGATATTGCCAACCGAGTGTCAGTACCCGTGCAAGTAGGCGGCGGCATAAGATCATACAAATCTGCCAAAGCCTATTTATGCAGTGGTGTGGAGCGTATTATTTTAAGTACGGCAGTTGTCAAAAATCGCAAGCTGGTAAAGCGTCTAGTAGCTGAGTTTGGCGACAGCAGGATTGTGGTAGCCGTAGATATTAAGAACGGCCAGTTTGCAATTGACGGCTGGACAAAGTCGGGCGGTAAGTCGGTGGTTCAAAGCATCGCCCTGCTGAAAGAATTATCAATCAAAAATGTTTTAGTCACTGACATTTCAAAGGATGGAGCGCTAGGCGGACCTAACTTTGGGCTTACGCAGCAGTTTATCGATGCCGGTTTCCAAACGATGGCGGCCGGCGGCGTAAGTACCTTGCCCGATACCATCGAGTTTAATAAGCGGGGCGCGTATGGTGTGGTCGTCGGTAAAGCTGTTTATGAAAACTCGATGGATATTACGTCAGCCCAGGCGGCGGTAAGCTACAAGAATACCCTAGCTAAACGCCTTATCCCCTGCCTCGATGTTAGAGGCACCAAAGTAGTTAAAGGCACTAATTTCACTCGTCTTCGGGAAGTTGGCGATCCCGTCACACTGGCAAAAAAATACAGTGACAGCGGGGCTGATGAGCTGACTTTCCTGGATATTGCGGCCACGCTTGAGGAGCGTAAAACTTTCCGCGAGATGGTTACAAATATAGCCGGGGCCATCAATATTCCATTTACTGTCGGCGGTGGCATAACCAGCCTTGACGATATACGACAATTGCTTCAGGCCGGAGCCGACAAAGTCTCAATCGGTTCAGCGGCGGTTTTGCAGCCTGGACTTATTAGGCAAGCGGCTGCCTACTTTGGATCGCAGTGTATTGTCGTGTCGGTTGATGCCAAACGCAAGGGCGATTCTTGGGTCGTCTATATTAAGGGCGGCTCTGAAGCTACTAATATTGATGCCGTTAACTTTTGCGTTGACATGGAAGATTTAGGTGCCGGGGAGCTCCTGGTTAACAGCCTGGACCGTGACGGCATGAACTCTGGCTTTGATATTGAGCTATTACGATTAATTACCCAGGCAGTTAATATACCGGTTATTGCTTCGAGCGGCGGTGGCTCCCCCGAAGATTTTGCGGACGTCTTTCAACAAACAAACGTAGACGCGGCTTTAGGGGCCAGCATTTTTCACTACCAAAATGTAAAACCTTCGTCATTGAAGACATACTTAGCTAGTAAGAACGTGGCGGTACGGATATGATAGACGCGGCCAAGCTGGACTTTAAAAAGATGGACGGTATTATGCCGGTCGTTATTCAAGATGCCAAGACCGAAGCCGTACTTATGCTTGGCTTTATGAATAAGACTGCGTTTGAGCAAACACAACAAAGCCAGCAAGTCGTCTTTTGGAGCCGCAGCAAACAACGCTTGTGGCGCAAGGGTGAAAGCTCGGGCAACTATTTGAACGTCGTATCCATCAAGGCCGATTGCGACAAAGATACGCTGCTTATTAGCGTCAAACCTGACGGTCCTACCTGCCACACCGGCGCCATATCTTGTTTCTAGTGCAAATAGAAACCGCGGCCAATTTTGTCGGGCACCATACTTATGGCAACTCCCTGGTCGGTCAGACTTTTTATAACTGTCTCATCGGCAACTGAGCCGCTGGAAGTCAGAATAGCTTTGATCCCGGCTTTAGCCAGCAGCCCTGGCCCGTCCGGGAATGGGAAGAAGCTATCGCTATAGGCTACGGCGTCCTGCAGTTTTTGTTTGCTCAGCGTTATCTTAAGGATTAGATTATCGCCCTGCTCTTCCAACTCGGGTAATTCGGAAGTGGTTCGGGTCAGGGCTAGTTGTCCGGCGCCGACGCGGTCCTGCTGGCCGACGCCATTGCCGATAAGCTTGCCGTCTTTTACTAGAGTAATGGTATTGCTGTTGCTGGTGCAGCCGATTGCCCATGCCAGAATCAGGTCACGTTTTTGTGCGTCGGTGACGTCGCCATGGTGCTGCATGTAATCGGCCGAAAGGTCCAATACAAAATCGTAATTCGGCTGTTCCAGTGCACCGCCGCGGACCGGACGGATACGCCTAGTGCTGTCTATGGATTGTTGGGTGAGATTTCCAAGGGCCGGGTTGATTACTACCCGTAACTTATTCCGGCTCAGTAATTCCAAAGCCTCATCAGTAACACTTGCCCCAACGACGCCGTCAAGCAACCGGGGCTTATCTCCATCCATGGCGTGATGCATCAGCGCTTCAGCCTCGGGCTTGCCGATAGCTGCGTTGATCATAACGACGCCGCCGAAAATGGCACGCGTGTCGCCTTCCAGCATTTTCTCAATAGCTTCAACGGCCGTATCGGCTAGTCCGGCGCCACAAGCATTGCCGTGCTTTACGCCAACCGCAATGGTCGGTACTGACCCGAAATTACTGCCAAAGCCAGCAGCAATATGAGTAACGGTCTGCAGCAGGCGGTCGATATCAGTTATGTTGATAAAGCTGCGTTCCATGCCTTGGACGTGTTCAAATTGGTCCAGCGCTAGCGGATCTATAGCTACGCGGTTATCTGCATAAAACGCCGCGTCAGCTTGTTGGGGGTTCTCGCCGTATTTGGTCGGTGTGAGTGAACGCGCTATATAGCCGCTGACTGCCGTGCCATTTAGATATAGAGCTGAGGCTGTAATATACCTCGCGGCCTCATATTCGGCATGTGCGGCTAGCTTGTCTAGAAATTCTACTTCATCTGGTTTACCGGCCTTGAGCCACTCCATAACCTGGTCTCTTTGGTTAGCGGCCGACACTACGATCCTGTGACCCTTGGCTGCTGAACGAAGCATGGTGGGTCCGCCAATATCCGTTTGGGTAATAACATCGCTTTTTGTGGATCCGGGTTTGGCGATCGCTTCCTCTATCGGATACATATCGACGCATACGAGATCTATAAGCGGTATGTTGAGTTCTTGTAGCTCCGCCAAATCGGCTTCGCTAGTTTTATCGGCAAGCAAACCGGCAGCGATTTCTCTTGATAACGTTACGACCCGATGGNNTTCCTGCCCAATGAGGGCCGCACGGCGGGCGCGGATGCCATCATTGTTCTCACCTACGATACATGGAAGAATCGCTTTGCCGCCGACCAGCTCAGCAATATCGGTAACGTCAATACCGGCGTCAGCAACGGCTTTGGCAGTGCCGCCTGAAGCATAGACTTTCCAGCCAAGACTCACCAGACCTTCCGCGAAGGCCTCAATACCGGTTTTGTCGTAGACCGACAATAGTGCAACGCCTGCGCTATTCACCAGCTTCTCCTTTTGCAGCGCTTAGTTGTTCGTACCACTCTTTTTAGGTTCTTTTAGTATGGTACAAAGTTTCCCATAGAACAACCCCTTGGCGATTTAAACCAAGGTATAGCCGGACTAATTGACGCGTGTATAATATAAGTTAGATATTGCTTGAGACAAAAAGGGGTTATTGTCAGTGCCATCTATTTTTGAACAAACGTTCGCGTCCTTTCGTATTCGTAATTTTCGGCTCTATTTCTTTGGCCAGGGACTGTCGCTATGTGGTACGTGGGCTCAGACTATTGCACTGGCTTGGCTGGTGCTGCAATTGACGCACTCCGGGACGCAACTGGGTTTGGTGCTGGCAGCACAATTTTTGCCTATACTATTCTTCGGCGTTTGGGGTGGTGTCATAACCGACCGTTTTAATAAAAGACACATTCTTTACTGTACCCAGATAGCCCAGGCATTACTGGCGCTTGCTTTGGGGCTACTGGTCGTGACTCACCATATTCATCTATGGATGGTCTATGCCCTTGCTGCATCGTTAGGCTTTACGCAAGTGTTGGACAATCCTACCAGACAAACGTTCATCTTTGAAATGGTAGGTAGCAAGTATCTACAGAACGCCGTGAGCTTGAATTCCACGATGGTCAATGCTGCGAGGATTGTTGGACCTTCGATTGCTGGCGTGCTGATTGCTACGGTTGGCGTTGGCCCGTGCTTTTTGGTTAATGCCGCGTCATTTGTGGCAGTACTGCTAGCGCTGTTCGCAATGAGGGCCAGTGAGTTGCATACCGTACCTCCGGTGCCTCGCGAAAAAGGCCAGATCAGAGCCGGGTTCAGCTACGTATGGAGTGTACCGGTCCTTAGAGCCACTTTGGTCATGATGTTTATTATCGGCACTTTTGCCTACGAGTTTCCGGTTGTCATGCCGCTGTTTGCTACCAGAACACTGCATGGCAATGCCACTACCTACTCTGCCATGACGGTTGCCATGGCCATCGGCGCGATTAGCGGCGGGCTGTACACTGCCAGCCGGAGCCTGGCTAAGACAGTCGCCTTAACCCGGGCTGCCCTTCTCTTTGGCGTGAGCTTGCTAGTGATGGCGCTAATGCCAAACCTGGTCACGACGTTCATAGTACTGGTGCTGGTCGGCGGCTTGTCAATACTCTTTATATCACTTGGTAATTCTACGCTGCAGCTGACTAGCGAACCTCACATGCGGGGCCGAGTTATGGCTCTGTGGTCAATTGCTTTTTTGGGTACCACGCCAATCGGCGGCCCGATTATTGGTGCAATTGCCGATCACAGCAATCCCCGGATCGGTTTGGCGGTTGGCGGTGCCTCTGCCATTCTTGCAGCTGGCCTAGGAATGGCTATCGGCAAGCAATACACGCCAACCAAGTTATCCGCCAGTTAGTTCTATGGCTTTTAAGGCTTTCGGTATGTAGTCGATAACGTCGCTGGCAATAACTCCCGGTTCACTCAATTGGCCGGCTGCCAGATCACCGGCTTCACCGTGCAGGTATACGGCTGCTGGCGCGGCCTGTTCCGGAACAATACCCTGAGCTATTATGCCGCCGATCATGCCAGCCAGCACATCGCCGCTACCGGCAGTGGGNNGCAGTGGCCAGAGCCGGCCCGCCAGTCTTGTTTTCCTGCAAGGTAGCGTCGGGTGCGATGGTGTAGGTCGGATGACCCTTCAAGACAAGCGTGAGTTGTTCTGATTTGGCAAAACTTTTTGCCAGCCTTAATAGCTCAGCTTGGTTCTTCGGCAACGGCTGCTTAAAAAAACGCTGCAGCTCGCCTAAATGAGGCGTAAGTATTAGGGATGGGCTGGTATGAGCTCGGAGGGCTTGCCTGTTATCCGCGACGATTTCCAAACCGCTGCCATCGAGTATTGTCGGCAGATTTACGTCTTGTAACAGAGCTGTCACTAGTGGTGCGGCCGACGGTCTTAAACCCGGGCCGATGACTAGTACCGACACCTTGCGGGTTTTGATGTAGTCTTGAACTAATGAGATTGATTGCCCGGAACCGGTATCTACCGCTAAGGTCATAATTTCTACAACGCGCCTTTCAAGCTTGGCAATGACCGCTTTATCTGAAGCAATCGTCACTAGCCCGGCACCTACCCGGAGGGCGGCCTGGCCGGCCAGAAACGGCGCCCCAACCATACCACTCGATCCCCCTATGACTAGCACATGGCCGAAGTTATACTTGTGGGAGTCTTTTGGCCGATGCAGGAGCTTCTCAAAAGTGGCTTGATGCATATCTTTAATCATAGCAGCCCTCTGCGAGCTGTTTTATCTCGCAACAATATGGTCTGCTAAGTTATCCACATACCTAGTTTGACATAAGAGCTATTTTGGGTGCATGATAAAGCCATCATCTAAGGAGGGTGAATGTATGAGTACAGCAAGTATCACTAAAGAGAATTGGTGGGCGCTGGTCTCAGGGGGTGTGGCAACGTTAGTATTTGGTGTGGCAGCGGTCTTTTGGCCGGGGATCACACTATTAGTGCTACTCTACTTGTTCAGTGCCTATGCACTGGTAAGTGGCGTAGTTAATGTATCGGCAGGTCTCGGTACGCTCGGGCGGGCAGACTCCTGGTTTTTGCCAGTAGCACTCGGGCTATTTGAGTTAGGTGTCGGTGTCTACCTTCTCCGTCATACGGCGGTTAAGTTCGCTACCTTTGTAATATTAATCGGCTTTGTCTTAATTGCTCACGGCATCGTTGAAGCGGTTGGTGCTTACTATGACACCAAGGCGACAGCGAAAGTTCAGGCACTCAGTTACTTGAGTGGCGTTGGGGCTTTGGTGGCTGGGATTGTTATCCTATTTGTCGCCAAGGAGTCCCAAGGCGTAGATTTTGTTTGGGTTCTTGGCCTATACGGAATCGGCGTTGGAATTTTGCAGATAGCAACTTTAGCCGAAAAAAAATAATATAGTTCGTTAACTTAAATAAAAACAGTCCGCTTTTGCCGCGGGCTGTTTTTATATGAACATAACACTGTCTTTAGCCGTTGCGTTTGGTTTTGGCAGTGCCGCGGTTTGCAAAAATTTTGGCCGGAGATCCAAACACTGGTCCGGCTTAACGAAGCCGATTTCATCCAAATCCTTATGCCTGTCCTTGGCATTGGATAAGCCGATTTTTCGATAATCCCCTGCATTTTGAATAAGGAAAAATAATTCCAGCTGCTCGGCCTTTTTGTGCTTGTGCTGAAAGACGTAGACTAAGCGCCCGATAGCCGGCTTTATGGCGGTCTGCTCCTTAATGATGCGCACAAGCGTTTGTTCAGCCGACTCGCCTGACGCGCACAAACCGCCGGGTAGATACCAAAAACCACTTTCCTTCGGCTGCAAGGCCAAAAGCTTACCACTCCTAACAATCATGCCCCGAACCGTTAGCTCGCGATAGCCTTTAAAAGCTTCCGTCCGGCGGCGCCTAGCCTCCCATTGCTCAAATACCAGAGTGCCATAAGGCGGCACACTGCATAGGCCGGCGATGAGTGTTCGCTTGGGCGACCAACGTAGGCTGGGGTGCAGTACAATAACGGCGACAATGTAGATTAGGAATATGGTGCCATGAATCTGGCCGGCGATGTCGATAGGTATATTATTGCCCGGCGTTACGTAGTGCTTGAATACTATGCCGCTGATGAGTAGGGTCCAGCCGAACGCCTCGCCGAAAGCCGCCAGCCGGAATAAATTCCAGGCTTCGCGGTCGGTGAAAAACTCGGCCTTACCAATCCTTTGCAAGTACGCTTGGCGGATAGCTTCCCATGGTTTCATATAGCTGCATTATACCTTAGGGTAAGTGGACAGTGGTCGGCCGCTGGTACCCAGCACTTGACTTCAGTGACCCCTAAGTGCGTATTATAAGGAGTGATGAAAGACAGGGGAAAGTTAACGGCCTGGATTATTATCGTTGCTCTAGTTGGAGTGACGCTAGGGCTTCTGGCTGTCCGTAAACCGGTTAGCCAGACGATTGTTGACGTATCGTGGCCTAATTGTCGGTCTAACCTGCCAACAAATTTTCGTGAGGGTATTATCGGCGTGACTGGTGGCCTGGATTTTCACGCCAACCATTGTCTAGGCCAGGAAACGACCTGGTTTGTGGGACACTATGCTTTATATATGAATACCGGTTATCCTGGCGCTACTCGCGGCAAGAAGTTTATGAGTTCGCCCCGGCATTGCACAGTTACAGATAACCAGTGCCTGGCTTATAATTATGGCTTTGCCGCCTCGGAGTACGGCCTTCGTCTTGCTGCAAATAGCGGTGCCTATAGCAACATGTGGTGGCTAGACGTAGAGACCGACAATAGCTGGACAACCAGCACGGCTGTCAATCAGGCGTCGCTTATGGGCGCGGTTGCAGCTATACAGCAGAATAGCTTTCTGGCCAAAGTAGGCTTTTATTCGACTACCGATCAGTGGCAAGAAATCACCGGCGGGTGGAAGAATGGTATGCCAGCTTGGCTGGCGACGGGAGCGGCTAGTGAGCAAAGCGCTGCTCGCGCTTGCAGCACAACTGCCTTTAACGGCGGGCCGCTTTGGCTCAGCCAATATACAACGAGCATTGATGGGAATGTTGCCTGCTCCCCGGCATTCTCTGAGCGCCTCAGCAGCCCGGATTCGGTCTATGGATCGGTGCTGTCTGTCATCTAGCTAAGACCGCTGCATTTTAAAGCCCAAGGGCACCATCAATTGCCTAAGCGTTAGTTGTGTTTTTTGCGTTTTAGCTATATTCTTATTTGGTAGCTAGATTGAACATGAAAAAACCTACATTTCAAAAAACTATTGAGGCTCCAGCACAGGCTTTGCAATTTGGGGTTGAGGGCGGTCAGAAAATAGCAAAGACCATGCCCTTAACTGGCCACGCACCCCTGAAGAAGGCCAAAAACTACTGGTACTTACTCGGTCCCGGGCTAACTACCGGAGCCTCTGATGATGATCCGTCCGGCATTGCAACCTACTCCCAAACCGGTGCCCAATATGGTTTTGGCCTGCTTTGGCTGGCAGCTTTTACATTCCCTCTCATGGCGGTTATACAGGAAATGTGTGCCCGGATAGGTCTGGTGACAGGCAGAGGCCTGGCCGGCAATATACGGGTTCATTTCGGCCGGAAGATCCTCTATATAAGTACCCTATTCCTATTTGCAGCTAATACTTTTAACATAGGAGCCGATATTGGGGCTATGGCCAATGCCGTGCAGCTGCTTAGGCCTAGTTTTAATTTTACGGGCCTAGTGATTGGCTTCACGTTATTTATTCTTCTGTTGCAGATATTCACGCCATACGTTAAATACGCCAGATACCTTAAATGGTTAGCGCTGGTGTTGTTTGCTTATATTCTCTCGGCTATTCTGGCTCACCCCGATTGGCACACTGTACTTCATTATTCCATCGTACCTCACCTTACTTTTTCTAAAGACCAGATACTACTTATTTGCGCTATCTTGGGCACAACCATCACCCCCTACCTGTTTTTTTGGCAGACCTCGCAGGAAATCGAGGAAGAAATCAGCGCCGGCCAGACTACCCTGGCATCACGAATGGGTAGCGAACCGGCCGCAATGAAGAAAATGCGTATTGATGTCTGGTCTGGTATGTTTTTGTCTAACATCGTCATGTTCTTTATTATTGCTGCCTGCGCCAGTGTCTTGTTTAAGCATGGTATAACAAATATTACTACGGCAGCCCAGGCCGCCAACGCGCTACGGCCGTTTGCCGGTAACGCTACGTTCTGGCTGTTTGCTATAGGTATCATGGGCATGGGCCTCTTGGCTATTCCGGTTATGGCCGCGGCTAGTGCCTACGCCATAAGTGAAACCATTGGGAAGCGCCAAGGTCTAAGCCATAAGCTCAAGCAAGCCTCGGCCTTCTACGGTGTCATTATCATTTCAATGTTTACCGGTTTAGGTCTGAACTTTGTTGGGCTTAATCCGATCAAGGCTCTCATATACTCGGCCGTCCTAAACGGCATCGTAGCGCCAATTATTTTGGTATTAATTCTGCTCATGGCCCGTAATGAAAAAGTAATGGGCGAATGGACCAACGGCAAAATTTCCGGCGGACTAGGCTGGTTTCTGACGGCAATGATGGCAGTTTCCGGTGTCGCAGCAATCTATGCGCTGTTCCCGTAAAAAACCAAGAAGTTTGAGACCCACTTCTATCAGTGCCTTGCATTACCTCTTATTTTCTATTACTATAAGCAAGCCAACCTAAACAAAACAAAAATAACTTCAGCGAATATAAATATATAAAGAGTATTAAGTAGTAGTCGTGCGTAAGCTTTTGCCTCGCAAACTGGATCAGAATGGTATCACCCACCACCTTATGCCTTGGGCGGTGGTATTTGTGCTGTGCTTTAGCATTACTTTGACTTTCCGCTCGGTAATCAGCCATGCTGCCGGGGTAAGCCCGGCAATAAAGTCTGGCGTCAACGGTTATTGCCTTGATGACCATAATGGTAGTTCAAGCAATAATGCCATAGTTGATAGTTGGGGGTGTAATGATAGTGGCGCCCAAGCCTGGACGCTTGGCATCGGCAGTATTAAACACGGCGCTAACCTTTGTTTGGCCGTAAAAGATAACGGCACAACCGTAGGTGACAGTATCATCTTAAATACCTGCAATGAGGCCGCCGGCCAGGTATGGCTTCGCGACCAGGGCGGCTTTTTCAATCCCAACAGCGGTTTATGCCTCAGCCTGCCTAATTCCCAAACCGGTGAACAATTGGTAGTAGCTTCCTGTAGCTACCTTTCACAGCCGTATGAGGTATGGACGAGTGATATGAACACAAAGTGCATTGTCGGCACCGAGGGTAATAAAGTAGCCTGTTATGCCGCCCAAGAATGGACAAACTGGCAATCCCGCGCGTCAGGCCATGAGGCCTTGCTTAACACTTACACTGACGGGTCGCCGTACGAAGAATGGTGCGCGGATTTTGTCAGCTATGTCTACAAAGAAGCCGGCTTTCCCTTTACTCGCGGCGAGACCAACGGCTGGGATGAAAACATCGCCAGCAACGTCCAAAATATGGGCTTTACCTATCACCAGGCAAACGGCTATATACCCAAACCTGGCGATGTTGCCTACTTCGATTACTCTGGCGGCCACGTGGAGATTGTGGTAAGCGGCGGACCGACACCAACCTTTGTCTACGGTAATTCAGCAATTATCGATCCGGTGACCGGCAACGGCGAAATGGAAGCTAATACTATCGCCAGCAAAGGTTCTGAGGGCCAAGTGGTTTATTACTTATCGCCAAATTATTGATGGACATCGTCCGGATAGCCGCTGATCATGAAGCTATCGTCCAGGCTTTTATAAGTGAGGCTAGTCAGATGCAAAGACTTACTAATAGTAGTCGCGCCGCTGCCGGCAACTGCGGAAACTGAAGACGGGCCACCGATAATGAGCGGACCGTAGAAAGCATAGACTTTATCGACTAGGTGGTTATCGACAAAGCTGCCGAGCACCGTACCGCCACCTTCGACTAGAACACTTATAATTTCTCTTTTTGCCAGTTCTTTCATGACTTCGCGTAGTTGTATCTTGTCGCCTTTGGATATAAACAGCGGGATGTCCCTATCACTTAAGGCTTTTCGCTTGGCCTCAGCGGCCCTCTGGGTGGTTACGACGAGTACATTGTTATCCCTAAGCACCTGGCTGTTTTTAGGGATTTTCAAAGTACTGTCTAAAATTACCCGCAGCGGATCGGGCTTGCCCGCCAACCGGGTACCTAAATTAGGGTTGTCATATATAACGGTATTAACCCCTACTAATACTGCCTGGTACTGAGAGCGTAGGTTCCGGGCGATAGCCCGGGCTTTGTCGTTGGTTATCCACTTTGAATCGTGGCTAGCTGTGGCAATTTTGCCGTCTAGACTGGCAGCGAATTTGATGGCGATAAACGGCCGTTGCTTTTCATGAAAGCCGAAAAAAGCTTCGTTAAGTGCCCTGGCTTCTTTATCTAAAGCTCCGACTGAAACTTTAATGCCGGCTTGGCGTAAACGATCAACGCCGCTGCCACTAACTAGAGGATTTGGGTCGAGAGTCGAGCAGACCACCCTTGAGATGCCGGCGGCAATGATGGCTTCAACGCAGGACGCCGTACGGCCTTGATGAGAGCACGGCTCCAGATTTACATACAAGGTTGCACCTGAAACCGGACCATTTATAGAGCGCAAAGCTTCTATTTCGGCGTGGGCTTTTCCGGCTTGGTGATGATAACCGCTGCCTATGACCGAGTCCCCGCGCACAATAACCGCTCCTACCATAGGATTCGGGTTAGTCTTCCCAAGGCCTTTTTTAGCCAGCGCCAGAGCTTGTTGAATATACAAAGTGTCTAAGGATTGGCCGGGCTGTTTCATAAGCTAAACCAGGTCCAGTTGATGCCCAAGTTTCTGCTTTTTTGTGCTCAAGTACGCGTGGTTATAGGAATTCGGCTTGGTTTCAAGTTTCAGGCGCTTATTAACATGGACACCGTAAGTCTCCAGAGCGCTTTTCTTAGCCGGATTGTTAGTCAGCAGATCGACCTCGCTAATACCTAACTCATGCAACATGTCGGCGGCAGCCTGGTAGTTACGTTCATCAGCTGCAAAACCTAGAGCCAGGTTGGCCTCAACGGTGTCTAGCCCGGCCTTTTGTTTGGCGTAAGCCTGTATCTTAGCGGTTAATCCAATTCCCCGTCCTTCTTGGTTCAAATACAGCAGTACCCCGCTTCGCTTCTTGGCAATTAGCTGAAGGCTGAGCCGAAGTTGCTCGCCGCAATCGCATAACAACGACCCGAAGGTATCACCGGTTATGCACTGGGAATGTATGCGGGTAAGCATTGGGCGCTGTATATCGCCAAGCACCAGGGCGCTATGTTCACAGCCATCGCCAGTAGACCTAAAGACGTGCATATCGAAGTTGCCATACTGGGTTGGTAACTGAGCCGACGCCGTTTGGATTACGCTGCTGTGTTTTGGTGTTTTTATAGGATGGTCCTGCACGTACTGCTGCAAATCGGCAATCGAAACAATCCGTAAGCCAAAATTTTTGGCAACGGCAATAAGGTCTGGCAGCCTGGCCATGCTGCCGTCATCGTTTAATATTTCGCAGATTACACCGGCTGGCTGGTAGCCGCTTAGCTTACTTAAGGCCACGGCTGCTTCGGTATGGCCTTGGCGGGCATTCAAGCCGCCTGGGTGGGCTATCAGCGGGAAAACGTGACCCGGCCGGGTAATATCTTTCGGACGTGAATCCGCCCTGGCTAATACCCTTATTGTCTCGGCCCGGTCAAATGCCGAAACCCCCGAGCTTATATTGTTCTTGGCGTTAACCGAAAGGGCAAAATTAACTTTTGTGCTTTCTGTATTATGCTGAAGCGGTACCATAGGTGTCAGCTCAAGACGGGCGGCTTGCCCGGTGCCCAGGGCTACGCAAACCAGGCCCCGGCCATTATGCAGCATAAAGTTAACCTTATCGGCCGTGGCAGTTTCGGCTGGCATGAAAAAGTCGCCCTCATTTTCCCGGTTTGGATTATCCACCAGGATGATTAATTTGCCGAGCCTTATATCTTCCAGGGCTTCAGATATAGAAGAAAATGCCGCCATTAGCCTACTCCGTCCATGGCTTCGATCATGGCCAGCGCACTCTCTGCCGCTTCAACACCTTTGTTTTCTACTTTGCGCGTTGCCCTATCCATGGCATCTTTTAGATCGTAGACCGCCCATACTTCAAAAATGACAGGTATCTCGTAATCCCATGAGACGTTCATACAGCCGCGGATGCACTCATCGGCTATTTGTTCAAAGTGGTATGTTTTGCCTTTAACGATCGCACCGAACGTAATGATGGCATCGTAGCGCTTGGTTTTAGCTAGTTGCTTGACTAGCAATGGGATCTCGAGAGCTCCCGGTACGCGCACCATATTTACCTGGGTCTTTTTTACGCCGTGGCTAGCTAACTCCTTGAGGCAATTTTTCTCCAAATTGTCGGCCACGGCCGCCCGAAAAGAACTGCTGACAATAGCTATGCGGATAGTCTCAATTTTTCTCACTCTACTTGTTTCCTTACCCATAGCGCCGTTGTTTGAAGTAAAGGGTTTTTACTAGGTGCTATGAAATACAAAAACCCCTTTGCTCCGGGGTTTTTTTGAAAATGCAAATAAGCAAACCTTCTTTCATCCCGACTATACGGTCGGCTCTGGAATCTAACCAGATCATGTCCGGCAAGCGGACTCGTGGGCTGTACCACCGATTGGGAATTGCTGACGTTGTCTTAAATATAACAAACGAAAAACTTCACCCGACCCCGAAGGTTACTACTAGAATAACGTGATTAGCCCGCTAACACAAGCTACGCGAACGTCAACGGTTTCCAGATACGAATTCTTAGTATAAACTGTAATTAATGCAATATTCTGGGTGTAATTTGTAATAATTCATGCTTAAATGTTAGAACTTGGCAACTGCACACATCATCTAACTTCTGGAGGCATATTTTGAAAATACTTGTTTTAGGCGGAGACGGCTTCTGTGGTTGGCCTACTTCACTACACCTTTCAGATGCCGGACATGATGTAGTAATAGTAGATAACTTAAGCCGCCGGCAGATAGATGTCTTGCTCGAAGTTGAATCGCTAACGCCGATCGCTACCATTAGCGAGCGGCTGACGACATGGCAGGAACTTACCGGCAAGAAAATCGGCTTTGAATTCCTTGACATCGCCCAGGACTACAGCCAGCTTCTAGAAGTTCTTAAGAAGCATAAGCCTGACGCTATTGTCCACTTTGCCGAACAACGGGCGGCTCCTTACTCCATGAAATCCAGCTTAACCAAGCGTTATACGGTAGATAATAATGTCAACGCCACGCACAACTTACTATGCGCCTTAGTCGAAAGTAACATCGACGCGCATGTCGTTCACTTAGGGACAATGGGTGTTTACGGCTATGGCTGGTTTGGCACGGCGCCTATACCTGAAGGCTACCTGCCGATTAAGGTTAACACCCCGGAAGGCGAGATCGCCCGTGAAGTCCTTCACCCGGCTAATCCTGGTTCGGTCTACCATATGACCAAAACGCTTGACCAGCTTATCTTGGCGTTTTATGCCAAAAACGACGGCGTTAGAGTCACTGATCTTCACCAAGGTATTGTATGGGGCACCCAGACCCCGCAGACAGTTCTCGACGAGCGGCTGATTAACCGCTTTGATTATGATGGGGACTACGGCACGGTACTCAACCGGTTCCTGATGCAAGCCGCTATTGACTACCCTCTGACCGTGCACGGTACCGGTGGCCAGACACGGGCCTTTATCCATATTCGCGATACCGTCAGGTGCATTGAGCTGGCTATTGCCAACCCGCCGATTAAAGGCGAAAGGCCGACAATTTTTAACCAAGTGACAGAGATATTTAAAGTGCGTGATCTTGCCAATTTAATTGCTAAGGTTACTGACGTCAAGATTACCAACCTACCGAACCCGCGGCAGGAGGCGGCCGAGAACGAGCTGGCAGTAGATAACCAGCAGTTCCTGGCGCTCGGACTCAATCCTACCACGTTATCCCAGGGTCTTTTGGACGAGGTACGGGACGTTACCAATAAATATGCCCACCGCATTGATACGTCGAAAATTCCTGCCCGTTCCAAATGGCGCAATACTCCGGCTACTAAGACGGCCGTTAAACAGGCACCGCCAGCGCGTTCCAAGCGTAAAATAAGAACATGAAGCTAGCGATATTTATTCCGTGTCTTAACGAAGAGAATACGTTGGGGTCGGTACTCTCTACCATACCAAAGAAAATTGCCGGCGTTGACGACATCGAGATCGTCGTTGTTGATGACGGCTCTACAGATAAAACTGTCGAGGTTGCAAAAAAATATGGCGTGAAGCATTTCGTTCGGCACGCTCAAAACCAAGGCCTGGCCTACTCCTTCCGTGACGGTATAAGAAAATCCCTGGAAATTGGCGGGGACATAATTGTTATTACCGATGGCGATAACCAATATCCCCAAGACAGGATTCCAGATTTGATCCAACCAATTTTGGACGCCCGGGCCGACATAGTTATAGCCGACAGGCAGACGTCGACGATTGAACATTTTAGCCTTAGCCATAAAATCTTGCAGAGGGTCGGCACATGGGTATTAAACAAAGCTGCGGGCACGAACATCCCGGATGGGACAAGTGGTTTCCGGGCTTTTACTAAAGATGCCGCTATAAGTTTAAACCTGGTAACGCGTTACAGTTTTGGAATGGAAACTATCATCCAAGCCGGTAATAAGAAACAGACGATTGCTACAATCGTGATTAAAACCAACCCAAAAACCCGCGAGTCGCGATTATTTAAATCGCCGTGGCAACATGCCAGGCGCCAAGCCGTTGTTATTATGCGCAGCTTCATGATGTATAAGCCCTACAGTGTTTTCTTATGGCTGGGCGGCGTTCTATTCGTCGGCGGGCTCATACCGTTTATACACTATCTCTACCTTGATCTTACAACCAACCATGCCAATGGCGCCCACCACCTCCAGTCCCTCATCATAGGTACGGTGCTGTTAATTACGGCTTTTATTGCCTTTACCCTGGGTTTCGTAGCCGATCTTATACGGATTAACCGCTCGCTTATTGAAGATGTTTTAGAAGGCCAGAGACGGTTGGAATATAGGAACAAAAAGGACGAGAAAACCAAAAGCTAAGCCTAGTTAAAGAACCAGAGCGGTGTGTTGTAGGTCGTTCTGCCGCGCAACACTACCGGGTGTGCAATGTGCCGGGCGGCGTTATTGACTTTCACAACCGTGGTATTTTGCCAATCCCATGTGCTGTCGCTGCGGGTAATGAAGGTCAGAAAACCTCCTCCCTGCAAAAACAGTAGAATGGCCAGCAGCGCAAAGGCTGATTTTAGACGCGGCGATCCGCGCAGTCCCACGCTGAACGCACTGCCGACAATGGCAGCCGTAAGCGGCAGGATCGGCAGCAAGTAACGGCCATTCATAAGCTCGAGGACATTAGTGTATTCATAGACCAGGTAGCCCTCGGCTAACAAGGCCACTAGGTATAGTACGGTTATTAGGGCTAAGAACATAATGTACGGGTTGTTATTAAAGATACGTCTGCGCCACCTGAGGATTGCCGCGATGCCGGCGATGGCGATTATCCCAAAAGCTGCGCTCGGCAGAGGAAGCGGCGGGAAGTTTTGAAAACTGCTGGCCGGCCCATTGACAGCAAAAAATGAGCGGTACCATAACCAGTAGATCCACCGCCCAAGGTAAGTAACCGGATTTGGGTCAACTTTTTGAGCCTTGCTGAGTACCAGCTGGTGCTGGGTGNNTGGGTGTAGTTGTGGTCCCAGACGCTATAGGCGCTGCAGTCCTTGACGCTCAATACTACTGCACAGTCTGGGGATATGGCGTGATAACGAACTAGGTTTACGCCGACACGCTGAACGAATAATGTGATGCTAATGAGTACGCAAGCCACAAGGAAGATTTTTAGGCGGCGCGATTGCCGGCGCCAATCCTGCGCTATGCGGGGCAACAGTAAATGAAATTTTCCCCGAAAAGACTCATAGGTGACGAACAGCAAAAAAAGTACTACGCCGAGAAAGATCGGCATAAATTCATATTTGACCAAGCTCGACAGTAAGCAGACAGTTAGCAAAGTTAGCAGCGTGCGGACCGATGGACGGCGGCTCTTAAGCTCATCGATGGCTTGAAATGTTAATAAGCATGCCCAGCCGACGAGAGGAATGAGTAAGTTGTCATAGTTAATCTCCGCGGCCATCTGAGGCGCTATGGGTATTAGTACGAACAGCAATAAGCTAACATTGGTTAGCTGCGGTGAGGCGCCTACCCTAAGCAAAACGCGCCGTAATAGGATTAAGCCACCGGCAAAAAGACCGACATTAATTAGCCGGAGTAAAATTACTTGCGCGGACAAACCATGAACAAAGTGGGCGATCAACCTATACGGAAAGCTCATCAGGTAGTGGTAGAGGTACGAAGGGTCTCGGGCGACAGCTCCGTAAGCGTTGGCATGAGCCGGTTGGCTGCTTAAAAACGGCAACCAGTGATGCGAATAGATTTGTATAAGCCCGAAATGGAAATCTTCGTCGAAGGCTTGGGGATAGACGGCGGACAAAGCAATCCAAACCGCTTCAAATATGAAGAAAAGAAGGATAAACCGAAAAAACCGTCTGGAGCCGATCTGGTTATTAATACTCGTTATGCTCATCATTTGACTTATACATTAGTATAGCGCGATAGCTTGCATCAAGCTGAACGATTTATATTTTAATGCAACTCGGGTAGTTTATACTAGGATTTAGTATTGATCATGCTGGCGACGAAAGGAACATGAAAAAAAACTTACGTATTGGTTTAAGTATACTTATCGTTCTGCTCACCATAGCTGAGTTCGTCTACTATTTGTCTAAGCACACCTATCTGCTCAAACAACTTGCACATTTGTCACCGGCTATAATCGTATGGATTGTACTTCTGTACGGAGTTATGCTGGTCTCCCTTGTCCTTATTATGCAGGCCAGTTTGCGAATCTGCCGCGTGGCTATGGGTGCACGGGATAATTTGCTGCTCAATATGTACTCATTATTCATTAATTTCTTTTTGATCGGCCAGGCCGGTCCGGGACTCCGGGCGGCTTATCTAAAAAAGTATCACGGTCTTCAGGTGCGAAAATACATCTTTGTTACGCTGATCTACTACGCCTGTTATTCAATCGTTGCTGCCCTGCTCATGTTGGCTGGAAGTTCGGCGCCGTGGTTGCTGAGCGTCATAGCCGTACTGGCATTCGGTGGCATTAGTTTCGGCGCGGTTTTCCTATATATGCGCCGTAAGAAAATGGATAGCGGCGGCTTAAGCTTGAACGCCTCTACCTTGACGTACCTCTTGGGGGCTACCCTTTTTCAAGCAATCATACAAATTAGCATATATTTCATTGAACTGCATAGTGTTAATTCACACGTTACACTAAAACAAACCATGGCCTACACCGGAGTGGCAAACTTTGCCCTGTTCGTCGGTCTGACTCCCGGAGCAATCGGTATTCGGGAATCTTTCCTAGTGTTTAGTGAGCGCCTGCACCACATCAGTAGTGCCAATATTGTGTCCGCCAACATCATTGACCGGTCGGTTTACCTGCTATTTTTAGGCATACTTTTCGTGGCTATTGCCGGCCTGCACGTTAAACGTAAGCTGTCGGTTGAATAAAGGCATAATTGTCGACCAATCGTCTAAATTGCCAGCTTGTTCCCAGGCTTGTGGGCTAAGACGTATACTATAGTCATGGATAACATTGATCCGCCTGCGCCACAGTGGCGCGAAAGCCAGCCTTCCGGTGATTACCATGGGGAAGCGCCGTCGCGCATAAATGCCTTTCGTTCGTCAATCGTGCCCATAACACAGAAGCAATCTTGGAAGCGCCGTAGCTTATTCCTGGTTGTTATTGTGGTACTGCTGATCGCTATTGTCTTGGGAGCGCATTGGCTGTTTTCGTCCTCCAAACATGCTCCAATATATAACGCTTCGGGCCAAACAGCGTCTAATACGCCCCCGTCAACCAACTCTAAGGCCCCATCAAGCAGTCAAACCAAACCGTACACTGCCACGGACTTCAATCTAAGTTTTAACTATCCTGAAAGCTGGACCGTGTTTAATAACGGCAGTGGTCCTATGACTGTCACGTCGCCAAGTACCCAGTTAACGAACGCGGCCGGGCAGACAGTTACTGGACTCATAACTATGACTATCCAACAGCAGGGCCAGCTACCGGCTAGCTTTAGTGCCGGCGTTGCCCTAGCCGTCCTGGATTCACAAAAAATTAGTTACACTCACCCGACTACGGCTCAGCTCTCACAGGCATATCTTACATTTGTGCAATACTCAGCGACTACTACCAAGGGCGGACTCGACGGCGTTTACCTTACCGGTAATTACGGTTACCAAAAAGACCAGACTATTCCTTCTGGCGACGTAGCAAAGATCAGCCCTCTGGTAACAGTGACATTTACCAAATGTGGCAATACGGCTTGTACATCAAACTTAACCCCCTTGACCATAGCATCCGCCAGCTGGAGCAACAGCGGCTTCCAGGCGCCGATTAAGAACATGCTGGCTTCGTTTGCTTTTCAGTAGCCCTGATCTGCACGCCCTCCCGTCTCACGTATCGCATGGAGTGCACAAGCTTTGACTAAAGTATCAATAAGTTATAGAATAGTAGTATGAGCCATACTGATCTTGAAAGAACTATACCTATTCTTACGGGGGAAGTTGTAGATGATCCGGATTATCTTGAGCACATTTACACTAACCTTGGAATCGAAAATGCGCTTGTGGCTTATCTCGGGGAGCATTCAAGTGGTGCTGGAGAGCAGGCCGTGGACGAGCTATTGGGAAGATTTTCAGTTGCTGTTGCCGGCGTAGCTGACAAGCCCGAAGGTATCGATAAGGATATAGTAAGGTTTGCCTTTGACCACTTAACAAATAATATGAATAAAGTTGCCAGCGAGCAATTTGGTCACCAGCCTCAAACATCTACGCAATCTATCCTCACCAGGCTAGGCGCAAGGCAGCCCCAGACAAGACAATATGTCAGGCCGTTAGACGACAGGTACTGGGACAAGCAGTTTATGGATCAGTATAGAACTGGGCACATGGTGTCTAGACAAGCAGGCGAAACCGAAAACCAATATTTGGCCCGCTATATACACACCTGTGTGCACGGTTTTCTGTTTGCCCCTTTTACGCTTCTTTAGTAATTAGTGCCGAGCAAACTAGGCAGGAACTTTTGGGGCAAAAGTAGACGTGATAAAAAGTTATAGCTAGACTATGTTATCAGGCGCTTCCAGGCTTAAGCTAGGTCTCAGCATGCGCTGAGCTGCCTGCCGTCCCCTGAAAAGCCTAGCCTTCGAACTGGCGAGGGAGGTATTTTGTTTAGCAGCGATCTCCCCTGGAGAATAACCAAACATTCTTAAAGCTAAGGCCTCCTTTTGCCCTTCAGGCAGTTCCTTCAATGCCTCTATATCCTCGTTAAATTCGCATTGTGCAACTGGGTCACCCCTATAGCTGGCCGTATCTGCAATAGCTGAATCTAGATCATCTGCATGACTATTAGCCCCAGAATCTCCTGGATTGTAACGATATTTATCCCTTCTCGTTTCATTAAGCGCACGGTTATGCGTTATTCTGTATAGCCAAGTCGATAGGGCTTTATCACCTTCCGGCGTAAATCCACCTATTTTGCGCCACGCACCAAAAAATGCGTCCTGCACAATGTCCTCTGCCCTATAACTGCCAGCTATGCTTGCAGCATAGCGGCTTAAAGGTTTTTCGAATTCGTCGACTATAGAAACAAAAGCCTCTTCTTTAGCCCTGGGGCTTTCTGTATCGGATTGCAAAGCGACTACCCGCCAATCAGGGACGGCAGGTGCTGGGGGTTGTTCATGAGTCTGGGCTAAAGACAAGGGTTCATGCAAAGACATATTACCTATCATACTATAGGATAGTCATTATGTCAAATAGCCACGAGTATTTCATGTAAAGTAGCTGCCTTGGCTCCGCGTAACGGTCTTGAACCTTAGTGCGCCTATTACTTCAGCTACTTTTTGCTCGAGCGGGTATGGGAATTAGCAAACGAGTCTTAGCCTTGTAGGCTTGATACTCAGGCAACGTACCCCAGCGCTTATTGGCTGATTTTTCTAGTATTGGGACGCCGCTTACAAATAACAACAAAGCTGCAATTAATCCTGGGCTGCTCAGGCCTAAGATTTTTTCAGCCATGTTGAGTGCCTCAAAGCAGTAGATGTATATCCCTACCCAGGTTAATATTTCACCCAGATAATTTGGATGTCGGGCGTACTTCCATAAGCCGGTTTGTATCCACTTATTTTTATTGGCCGGCGATTGTTTAAACACGTACTTTTGATAATCGGCCACAGCTTCGATTATTAACCCCAATGACCACACGACTAAACCTACGAGAGCCAGCGCCCTAACTTTACTGCCATTATTCTCGGCTAGCGCTACTGGTAGCATCAAGATCCAGGCGGTAAGAGCTTGGCCGACCCAAAATTTGCCAAATCTCGTAAAGTTACCACGCATGTCATCGAAACGCCTGTCTTTGCCCACATGAAGTACCCTTATGAGCAGGAACCCACCGATGCGAACCGCCCAAAGCGCTACCATCAGAAATAATATAAATCCGTATGCACTAAGTCGATTTGTATTAAAAATGATAGCGACATTCAAAGCGAAGAAGCTTAAAGCGTAGGATATGTCGGTTAACTTATCGGATTTGAATCTGTAGGCAACCAGGAACAGCGCTATATTAATGCCTAACACTATCAACAAGTATAGGAAAATTGTGCTTAGCATAAGCCTTACTGTAGCATATATGAAATTAGGGCCTCAAAGTGCCGGCAAATACTTGCCAAGCTAGAAGTGATTTTGCCACCAAGCTTAGAATGATGTACATACGTTCACCGTATAGATAATTTTTCCAGGGACCAGCTTTCTTGTACTGGAGGAACATGTTGATTGCAAAGCAGCCAAAGAAGACAAAGATCGACACGAATATCCAGTACACAAAAGTTGGCGCTGAACTGCCATTATGAGCGCCGAGCCAGAGGTAAAAGGCTACTACCAGCCATGGCACTATACCTGCCAAGCAGCCAATATAGTAACTAAGCCAATTGGTTTGCTTGGTTGTTTGGTTGTGCACCTCCATCATTAGGCCCATCAAATTCATAATGGCAATCAGCACAAAGATCATAACTAGGCTACCGGCATCGTAGATACCCACTAATAAAGCGATAGCGACCATCATAATGCTGGCGGACAGTGAGTATTCAACCCAACGGGCCTTGTTGATGCCAAAGTCAAGGTTTCGGTTATAGCGTTTGTTGTAAACAGTGGCAATCAACAGATGGAAAAACGCTGACAAGAAAAAGAAAGCGACAATCAGCCAAGATAATTGAACGTTAAAGAGTGTTTTGGTAGCAGGGTTTAGATGCTGTGTAATTTTGTCAAACTTTAGATACGTGCCAGTAATCGGTACGGAAAAGCTCTTACTTATAAGCAGTACTACTAGACCCTGAGCAAAATGCAAACCGGCGGCAATCAGGTTGAGTTTTCGGAGACTGGTTGTAGGAATGGTTTTCATACAAGTTACTCGCTGAAGGCCTTTTCTATTGGTTCCGGGTGTATCTGAGGAAACAGCTCAGCAGCACGATTGTTCGTGACAACCATGGGGTTGCGAAGGCTCTCAGCCATTTGCCTGCCGACTTTTGCATGGCGGGCGGGAGTAAATAGGTTGAGCCACCAGGCTCCGAGCCAAAGTGGCACGATAGGTACCATAATTAGGATGGGTTTCTTGCCCTTGAAAGCCGCGTAGTGTGCGACCAGCTCTTTATATGATAATTGCTCAGGACCGCCAATCTCCACTATTTCACTGTGTCGGAGGGAGATAGCCACGCTAGCCGCCAGATACTGCAGTGCGTCCTGCAAGGCAATGGGTTGGGTTTTGGTAACCGCCCATGATGGCATGGTTTGCAGGGGTAGGTTCTTAACAAGACTCTTCATAATATCGTAGGCTATACTGCCGTCGCCTACGATCATCGATGCCCTCAATTCGATAACCAGCGGCACATAGCTTTTGAGTATATTGCCTGTGTGGTGTCGGCTTCGCAAATGCCTCGACAGCTTATCGGCGTCACTGCCCAGGCCGCCCATATAGACAACACGCGGCAAATTGACTGCTTGAGCCGCTTTCCCAAACGTTTCGGCCGCTTTGGTCTCCAGGTCATAATAGTCACCTTTAGCAGCCATCATGTGGATCAGATAGACGGCCGCATCAACACCTATTAGGCTTTCCTTGATTGAGTCATAGTCAAAAACGTCGGCTGCCACGAGCTGGACACGCCTAGCGTACTGTTTATCAAACTGGATGTTTTGCGGGCTACGGCAGACGGCCCTGACGGAGTAATTGGTATTTGCCAGTATATACCGCACCAAATTCTGTCCAACGAATCCACTGGCACCAACAATAGCGATGGTCACAGTCGTATCGCTAATTGTTGTATTTTTTTCACGCTCCTTGCACTATAACATAAGCGCTTACCATAACTCAGTATGCGGAGTCAAAAAAATAATCCAGCAACCTACGTGCTTACTGGATTTAACCTCAAGTTTATGCTTTTGGCTCGGCAAACAGTTCCTAGCTATAACTTTTTGCGATGAGACTAATTGTGACGTTCAGGACATTAAACAACTTTTCAAGCAACCGGATTGACTAACTGTGGCTCAAAGAGCTTGGTAAAACTGCCACTACCGAGTCTTCTGTGGTTTCATTGTGTTTTCGGCGTAAAGTTGTCGCGTACCCTGCAAGCAAACTGCCAAGTATGGTACCGCCTATTCTTTGCCAAGAAGGCTCTGACATAATCTCACCAAAACCTACATAGTCGATAAGAAATGCGGCAGGAGAGAACTCAACAGCGTGTATGAGGACTTGTCCTATTTTTGGGCGTTTGTCCGTGTCTGGTTTGTATATTTCCCAAATTTTTGCAAGTGTAAGTGAGCTTTGAGGCTCTGAAGCTGCTTGATAGTCATCTACGAGCGAGCGTACAAAACCGGCATTTTGCACGTCTTCAACCATTTCCTCAACTTTCTCAGCAACCTGAGCACCGGTAAGCGCCACATTGCCAGTTAATTGAGCGGTCCGGTGTTGCAGGTAATAAGCTGCGGCAAGTCGTTCCGTCTCAGTCGGTTCCTGGTCTAAAGCTCCTAGGAATAAAGCTGCATCTACTTCATGCTCATAGGCTAAAGGTTGTTTTACGGCGTCAATGTCTAATAATGGACGTTGGTTGTAGCCTAACATATAAGAATAATACTATATATTATGAACTTTGTCAATTTGGCTCCGGGGACTGGGCTCGAACCAGCAACCTAGACGTTAACAGCGTCCCGCTCTACCATTGAGCTACCCCGGATTATTGATTAGCTGCGCAAATTATAGCTGATACTAGGTGGCCAAGCAAGGAGTTAGCGGTTAAATTTGAGAGCAGCAGCGGTGTTACGAGCATCATCCCGCGCTTTTAGCACCTGTCGCTTGTCATAACGCTTTTTGCCCCGCCCTACCGAAATGCGGAGTTTGATGTAGCGGCTGGCTGTCAGGATTTCCAGCGGAACGATGGTTTTACCTTGCTGCCGGGCTGCGATCAGTGCGTCTATTTCACGCCGCTTGGCTAGAACTTTGCGAGCCCTTGTCTTATCGGTGTCGTCTATAGGTATGCCGTTGTTGCCGGTAATGGTGGCATTGATAAGCCATAACTCATCATTCTTTATAGTGACGTAAGCACCAACTNNTAAGCACCACGCAGATGGCCATGGCCCTGCCTAAGGCTTTTCGTCTCAGCGCCTGACAGTTGCAAACCCACAACTAAACTATCACCGAGTTCATAATCGTGACGTGCCCGGCGGTTCCGTATTGTTCCTGGTGATGTGGCTCGCTTCTTTGCCATAGATTTAAGTATGACCTAACTGTTTGTACGATGCTACTTTTGAGTGCTAAATTCTTGTTTGGCAACGTTCCAGAGACTAGGGTCATGCAGTACGACCTTTCGGTAATACCAGTATTCAGCTCCCCAAAGGTCTATGGAGCGCATACCGGTAGCCTTTCCATAATTAAATACTGCCTGCAGTCTTTGGGCGTTTATAGATTTACTTTGCTCGGCTAGGCTGGTCTCGGTGATGGATTGCCCATTCGGTGCCCAGGCTTCAGCCTGCAGTTCGCCAATCATCATATCGCGGTGGTCGGCAAGCTTCTGCCAGCCAGCGAGGAAGCCGTAGTACCAAGCCGGATAAGGGTACTCAAGATAGCGGTGAGTAACTCCGGCATCCCAAACCCGGCGGTAAATCGAGATGCTGAACTCGTCTGGTTGGGGCTGCCCAACCGGTATGCCATTGGCGTTATCGCTCCTGGTAACAATGATCGGATGGTTGGGATCGAGGCGTTTTACAAGATTATATTCACTGATTAACCGGCTGCGGTCGGCATTGGTACAGGTGCCAAAGCCTGTAAGGAAGTATTCGTTTTCGACCTGGTAACTTTCCAAACTCGGCGAATTTTTATACCTCTGTACAACTGCTTGCATATAGTTTTCCAGCTGGGGTTGCCACTGTGGCTCGGTTTCGTTTGCCGCCCAAGTTGGCATGTGGCACTCTGGCCAGCGCGGTTGTCGTAAGCCAAGCGTCAGAATTATTTTGGCGTGGGCGGCTTCGGCCTTTTGGAATTCCCAGTCTAGCTGGCTGAAATCATAATGGCCTGGCGTCGGCTCGCCGTCGCTCCAGTAACTTACTAAACGGAATTGTTTTATACCAATACCCAGCAAGGAATCCATAGTTGTTTGAGGGTTGAGACCGAGGCTTTGGGCATAGTCGGGTATGTAACTGACGCCTAGTTTTAGGGGTATACCGGCTTCGCTGTGGATATACCACTGGGAAATACCATAGATTGTTCCCAGTAGTAGCAGGACTAGTATAAATAAGGTGCACACGAGCTTGTGCCACCAACTCTTGCGCCAATATTTTATTGGCCACCGACTTAAGCAAGTAATCAGCTGTTTGGTGTATGATGTAGAGCGTTTTACCATATAATGAAATCAGGCGCGCTATGAAAATAAGTATTGTCATCCCAGTATACAACGAAGCTGACCGGCTTGATGCCTGCCTGAGAAGCATAGCTGCTCAAAAGGCCGCACCTTATGAAGTCATTGTGGTTGATAATAATTCAACCGACACCTCCATCGCTGTTGCTGAGTGCTTTGACTTTGTCACGATTCTGCATGAACCCAAACAAGGTGTCGTGCATGCCCGGGCAACCGGCTTCAATGCCGCCAGGGGTGACGTTATTGCCCGTATTGACGCTGACAGCATATTGCCGCCTAATTGGACAGAAGTAACTCAAGTAATATTTGCGGATAAGTCTGTTGATGCGACTTCAGGCATAGCATTGTATTACAATGTCGCGGCCGCTCCCCTTTTTAACGCCGTTGACCTGTTTTTCCGCCGCCGATTAAGCCTGCAGCTTAAGGATAGGGTTTTTTTATGGGGCGCTAATATGGCCATAAGGCGCAGCGCGTGGAAACGGGTTAAGCCGGCGCTTTGCAAGCGGAGTGGCATACACGAGGATTACGACATAGCTATACACTTGCAGGAAATTGGCGGTCGAGTAACTTTTGATGAACGCATGCGGGCTAAGGTTTCGTCAAGACGCATTGACGTTGGCTACTTCGAGTTTATGAAATATGTTTGGGTGAGTCCTAAGACTTATGCCCAGCATGGCGTACGCGGCTACCGCCATATGTATTGGGTGGTGATGGCCTGTGCTGTCGGTTATTTACCGGCCCGCGTGTTGCACAGGGGCTATGATCCTACTTTTGACCGCTTCATGTGGTCCAAGGTATTTGCACCGTCGACAGTTATCCCGCGGGTCGATCCGACTACCAATGTCGTTTAGATGTTCAGCAGTTCGATAACTTGTTGCTTGTTTATATGGGAACCGTCAATTTTCACGGTCTTTTCATTGTCTCTCGGCGGTTCTAGTTTGGCGACAATTGCGTCAAACTGGGCGTCAGTCATATGTATGGTATAACCGTTACGGTTCTCGTGTGTGCCGACAGCCCGGCTTCGGGCCACATCTATAGGTGTGTTCATCCAGATAATCAGGGTTTGCGCACCGTTGCGGCCGGCAATATCGGCGAGTTTTTGCCTATCAGCGTAAAAGTTAAAGTTTGTATCAAAAACCACGCTTTTAGCCTCGTGCAGTAACCACTCGGCTTCTTTGTTGAGTTTCTCATAGAGTACGTTACTTTCCTCTAGTGAATGGGTCGGCTCAGTGAATAGTTTATGCCGTTCAGCATCTGCCCAGAGATGTACGGCCCCGGTTGCCCGGGCAATAATCTGGGCGGTGGTTGTCTTACCGCTGCCTGGGGCGCCAATGAAAAGATACAGAATTGGTCTGGACATGCCCCTAATTGTAGCAAAACTACCTTAAGCATCGATTGCTTAAATTAGCGTACCTTTTCAATAATCTAGTAGTCTATGCCTTTATTGGCCAAAAACTTATTGTCAAAGTGGTGTTTGAGCTTCTTCATATCCGTAGCTATATCAACATCCTTAAGTAAGCTCTCCGGGAAGTCACGTCCCGTCAGGCACAGGCTGGTGTTTGGGGCGCGGGCAGCAATAAGTTTTTTCAGCTGCGTTATCGTTAACAGGCCGTCATGCACTGCATTATTGATCTCGTCGCAGATCACTAAATCATAATCGCCGCCGCCGACGCACTTAAGGGCTTCCTCATAGGTGTCATGGGCGGCTTCAAGGTGCTTCTTATCACTGATGTGTTGCTCGCTAAGCTCACCGGCTTGGTAAAAGCCTTTGCCGCCTTTGTAAAAATACAGCTGGTCCTTGAATAGCGACTTGATATCACGGATAAAGACATGTTCACTGACGCCCCAATATTTAATGAACTGGATGAAGGCTACCTGGCCACGGTTGCCTAAGGCCCGGACCATAAGGCCGAGACTGGCCGTCGTCTTACCCTTGCCTTCGCCGGTGTAGACAATTACCACAGAATCCTTAGTCCGATAATCTTCAAAACCCATGTTATTCTAAGTTTACAGTAAAATATTTATTAGGAAGCTTTAAAAGGAGAGCATAATGAAAATAATAGGGCACGAAGATGTTCCCAATGTAAGAGCCGAAGGTGAAAACCGGTCTGATCCGTATGATGTCGAGGACATTACGCTCGGCATGCGCGGCCTATATGCATCAAGCGAACGTGCGCTGGTGCAGACTCCGATTACCTCCGAAATAGATTCTTCTTCGACCTCTCGAACTCTCGTTCAGAGTGAGACTACTCCTGCCGACGATCCTATCTGGAAAGAAGTGCTTGAGTGGTGCCCATAGGCTAAAGCAGTACTTTAAGCGAGTTTGTGGGCTTTGAGGCTGGCGTCGATTTTCGGACGATCGAAACCGATGATAATGTCGCCGCCTAAGTCAATAACCGGTATGCCGCGCTGGCCGGATTTCTCAATTACTTCCATTCCGGCCTTGGGGTCCTTGTCTATGTCTATATAGGTATATTTGACACCCTTGTCGTCTAGATAATGCATGGCAGTGTGGCAAAAGGCGCACCATTCGGCGCCGTAAATGGTTATTTTGGTTGCGGTTGCTGTGTCAGTCATAACTACTTCCATGATATCACTATACTTTGTAAAGTAAAAGATTTCACTAACAAGGTCGTTACGGGGTGTCCAGGTTCAGATAGATAA